>NZ_CEETQT010000013.1:0-90155 GCF_979366295.1 Vogesella lacus | reverse complement strand
ATGATCTCCATCACCAGCGCGGCTTTGCGCTTGGCGGTCCAGCGTTTGATATCGTCTTCCATGGTCATGCTCATCACGTGCTCCTGTGTGAATTATGACCTGTGCAGGTTTTTAGTGGGTCATTACATCGGGCGCTAACGTCGCCCGACTCAAACAGGCGGCCGCTTAAAACCTTGCCGGCCGACTGCCTGCCGGCGCGCCGCTAAAGGGGCATGGCCGCGACCGACCACACTGGGTATTCATTGAGGTTTCCGAGCCTGCGGCCAACGTTGGCCACAAGCCTAACCCTGTACGACGCCACCCTTGCCCGTTAGCGCGAGCCGGGCAAGCTGCTGTGCCACGGGGTTTAAGCCGCCGCTTGTCCGAGTGGCGAGCCGTTAGCGAGCCACGAGTTTGGCGGCGCCCGTGGTGCAGCAGATTGCTCGGGGTTTCGAGCAGCGGCGGGCGAGCCGGGATGCAAGGGGGCGGCGGCAAGCCCCCTGCCCGTCATGCCGGGCGGAACCGGCATCAAAACAATCATCCGCGCAGCGGATACCAAACCCAAAACGACGTTGGCCGCAAAACCTTACGGCATGCGGCCAACCTTGGTCATGATGAATCGCGGTGAACGTTGGGCTTCACAGGCTCAGCCCAAGCTACCTTGCTTAGAAAAATCAGGTTATTTCAGTGAGTCCCAATCTGTAAATGATAGAATATTAGGCAGCCTAATAAGGCTGAAATGGATACCTAATTTATTTTCCCAGTAGCGTTTTCTATTATCCTCATTTCCAGCCCCCTCCCATTCTATAATGTAAAAATTCTTGCTTTGAAAGTTGCTAAGCATGGAATTTAGGTGATTGTCACAACCAGAATAACCGAACAAGATGACAGATTTTGATTCCAATATTGACTTGCTCAAATACTTCCAATATGTGGATAATATTTTTGATGAATCAATGACTGAAGGTTTATGCTTGATGTGGGTGAGAACGATATGTTTAAGGCCAGGGTTCATGTGGTCTATTTCATCACATCTACGATATTTTAATATTTTGCCATCAAAATCATAAAACAAAGGTGAGCCATGCAAGTGCATATAGTATCCGAAATCTTTACCATATCGCCTCTCCAAATTTTCCTCTTGGAATCCTGCGTCTAAACACCCATCCACTAAGGTACCCGAATAACCACTTAAAACTCCTGAATCAACAAATTCCTGATAAAGTAATTTATCATAATTCAATGTGCCAATATGACTTTTTGAATTTTTTATATATTCTATTAATGCTTTAGTAAAATGTGCCGGAAGGGTATTCCCGCTTTGATGTAATTCAAGTGCAACTCTATTAATGTAATTTTTACATGCAGTAGGAAAATCTAACCCATGTGGAGTTAACCAGTGAATTCCGCTTTTATCTCCCATTCCTCCTAAAAATGTGCATGCAGATATCGCTAAGTGAAGTCTATCCAAGTCATCTTCATATTTTGGAGGGTTTCCGTGTCGATCAGGAATGCAATTCGAAATTAGATCTTTCGCATCATTACCCAGAACACCACTGCCCCACACGCACTCTAGTGCTCTAGTCAAATTGAAATGAATCGGATCAAGCGCCATTCCGATACCATTACCAAAAATAATAGTGTTCCTCATTGCTTTCTCCTTGGTTTCTGAGACCGCCTAGTCTGAAAATTATTTTGTGCAGAACAAATTGTCATAATATACAAATTTCAATTCACTCGGCATTTCTTGATTGTATCAATTAACAATGACAAAAGGGCAAGCCATCTGGCTTGCCCTTGCTTTATGTCATAAATCTTGCGGCCAACGATGGCCACATCCCCTTCAACTCACGACTGTGGCCGCTGCTTGAAGAAGGTAATCGGCGCCGTCGCCGGAATCTCGGAAGGCGGCGCGGACTTCAGGATGTGCTTCTTCATCTTGCCCATCACGTGCATTTCGCACGGGCGGCATTCGAATTTCAGCGTGTAGGTTTCGTCGCCGGATTTGAGGATCATCGGGTCGGCGCGTACCTGGCCCATCACGCCTTTCACGCCCTTGGCCTGTTTCGGGCACAGGTTGTAGGAGAAGCGCAGGCAGTGCTTGGTAATCATCAGGCTGACTTCGCCTTCTTCCTGATGCGCCTCGTAGGCCGGTTCGATGACTTCCACGCCGTGTTTCTTGTAGAAGTCCCACGCCTGCGCGTTGTAGACGTTGGCGAGGTAGCTGAGGTTCTCTTCCGGGAAGACCGGCGCGGGTTGTACCTCGGCCTTGCGCTGCGGACGTACCCATGCGGCCAACCTGGCGGCTTCGAGCTGTTCTACCGCTTCGCGGCGCAGGCCGTTGATGACCGAAGCCGGCACGAACCACGGCTGCGCCAGATTGAGCTGAACATCGTGGGCAAAGAACAGGGTGTTGCCGAGCTTGGCGACAGAATCGCGCAAGCTGCTTTCGGCGCGCGCGGCGTCCTTGGCCGGCTCCAGCGCGAGCTTGGCCGCAACCGTCGCGCTACAGCCGTCAGCATCGGTCAGGGTCAGCGACAGGCCATCAGCCGAGTCGGCCAGCGTGGCCCATACGCCGATGCGGCGTTCGGCGGATTTTTTCAACAGCGCCAGCTCCCACGCATGGTCGCGGTTGCGGCTGATGTCGGTGCCGGGCTTGAGGCCAGCCAGCAGGGCCGGGTCGTTCGGGACGCAGTGCCACAGCAACTCGCCACCCGGCACATGGCCGATCTGCTTGACGGTGTTGAGCTGCATGCCGATCACCTCACGCTTTTTCATGAAGTTGATGCCGTCGCCGTTGGCCATTTGCTCGGGGGTGGCAATCTCGACCCAGCCGTCGCCGACCTTGTGTACGGTGCCCAGCTGCACGCCGACGAATTTCGGCGAGTCAAACGCGCCGATGTCGATCTTGCGGCCGGTGGCAAAGTAATCGGTGGCGCCGCGATGGAAGGTTTTGTCCGGATCGGGCGTGAAGAAAATTTCGCTGCTGCCGCTGGCGGCTGGGGCCAGCTCCGGGCGGCGCTCGAAGATTTCGTCCAGCAGCAGGCGGTAGTGGGCGGTGATGTTCTTCACATAGCTCACGTCCTTGTAGCGGCCTTCGATCTTAAGCGAGCGTACGCCGGCGTCGAGCAGCGCTTCGAGGTTGCTGCTCTGGTTGTTGTCCTTCATCGACAACAGGTGTTTGTCGAAGGCCACCACGCCGCCTTTTTCGTCGGTCAGCGTGTACGGCAGTCTACAGGCCTGCGAGCAGTCGCCACGGTTGGCGCTGCGACCGGTGTCGGCGTGGCTGATATAGCACTGGCCGGAGAAGGCCACGCACAGCGCACCGTGGATGAAGTATTCGATGGCGGCCGGGTCATGGCCTTCGGCCACCACTTGCGAGATCTTGGCGATTTGCGGAATGGTCAGCTCGCGCGCCAGCACGATCTGGCTGAAGCCGGCGTCGGACAAAAAGCGCGCTTTCTCCGGCGTGCGGATGTCGCACTGGGTCGAGGCGTGCAGCTGGATCGGCGGCAGGTCCATCTGCAGCATGGCCATGTCCTGCACGATCAGCGCGTCCACGCCGGCGTCGTACAGTTGCCAGATCAGCTTGCGCGCGGCGTCGAGTTCGGCGTCGTGCAGGATGGTGTTGAGCGTGGTGAAAATGCGCGCGTGATAGCGGTGGGCAAATTTCACCAGCTCGGCGATGTCTTCCACGCTATTACAGGCATTGTGGCGCGCGCCAAAGCTCGGGCCGCCGATATACACGGCATCAGCGCCATGCAGGATGGCTTCACGGCCGATTTCGGCAGTTTTGGCGGGGGACAGCAGCTCGACCTGATGCGGCAACAGACTCATGAATACTTCCTGCGTGGGTGGTGGTGTGCAAGGGGCGGAAGTATAGCGGAATCAGTAACTTGCGTGGCGATCTTGTTGCAGTCAGCCGCTTCTGGCCGGCTGTTGCAGCAGGCCGGCCAGCTGGTCGACCTGTTCGGCCCAGTCGGCGTCTTCTATCAGCGCCTGATGCAGAAAGGTGGCCTGGGCGGTATTCCAGAACGGCGCATGGGCAATATCGGTATCGGGCGGCAGCGGATGGCTGGCAATGAAGGCGCGGATGGCGGCCGGCTGGCTATCCAGCCCCAGCTGGGCAAACAGTGCGGTGAGATCGTGATGACTGGTATCCATGGTGCATCCCCAGATGTCGTCAGGCTTTCAGCCTAGCAGCCCCGCCCTGCACGGCAAGTCATTCGCGCACTTTCAGCTGCCGTGCCGGCACGCCACCGACGATAACGTTGGCCGCGACATCACGATTCACCACCGCACCGGCAGCGATGATGGCACCGTCGGCAATGCTGACGCCGCCAAGTATCACCGCATTGGCACCGATCCAGACATTGTTGCCGATGCGGATCGGCCGGCCTTCGGTTGGCTGCTGGCGGATAGGCGTGGCCAGATCGTCATGGCAATGGTGGTAAGAGATGAGGCGCACGCCGGGGCCGATCAGCACGTCCTCGCCGATGTGCACGCCGCCGGTGCCGTTGATCACGCAGAAGTTGTTGACCTCGCTGCGCGCACCGATACGCACCTCGCCCTTGCCGCTCTGGATGATGGCCTGGCTATTGATGGTGACATCGTCGGCCAGAAAAATGCCCCGACCGCTGCCGGCATCCAGCTGCGCCGCATGCCAGATGCGATTGCGGCGGCCCAGATGGATGCGCGCCGGCTTGACCAGACGCACGCTGAGCGCCACGCGGCTGGCCAGACGCAGACGGGCACAAACGGAAAATCGCAAGGTTTTGAGCATGACAGCTATCACCAAAGGGCGGACGCGGCAGTGTAAAGGCGCAAAAGCATGGCGTCACGGGCAGATTGTCTTACCCGATATCAATTTATGTATTAGTATAATATTAATAATGACCAACACAGGAGTCGCCTCATGAAACGCAATATCGGCAATACCGAACGTGTAATCCGCATTGTCGCCGGCCTCGCGATTACCAGCCTGGCCTTTATCGGCCCGGCCAACCCGTGGGCGTTGTTGGGCATCGTGCCGCTGCTGACCGGCCTCGCCGGCTGGTGCCCGCCATATGCGATTTTCGGCATCAATACCTGCAAGGTAGACAAGGCCGCCGAATAAACAGCCGGCCACCAATATGAAAAACGCCCCGCATTGCGGGGCGTTTTGTCTGTTACACACGCTACTTAACGGATCACCAGCGGGAAGCGGATCACCACGGCAAAGCCGCCGGCCTCGGGCAGCTCGAACGACAACTTGCCGCCGTGCAGCTGCACGATGCGCGACACGATGGCGAGGCCCAGACCGCTGCCGCCATCACCGCCACGATGGGTATTCAGCCGCTCGAAAGGCGCCAGCGCCGCCTGCTGCAGCTCGGGCGGAATGCCCTGGCCTTGGTCGCAGACGCGCAGCACGGCCTGATTGCCCTCGCACGCCAGCTTCAGCGCAAACGGGGCCGCGCCGTAACGCCGCGCGTTTTCCAGCAGATTGCCGATCAGCCTTTGCAGGCCCAGCGCATCACCCTTGATCTGCGCTGCGGCCAACTCGCTGTCTACCGTCATGCCGCCGCGGGCGAATTTCTCCAGCACATTGCTGGCGATTTCATCGAGTGCCAGCGGCAGCAGCGAGCATTTTTCCTCGCTGCGGGCAAAGTCGATGAACTGGCCGATGATGCGCGACAGATCGTCGATATCGCTGAGCATGCCGTCCTTGTCAGCCAGATCGTCTTCCATCTCGATCGACAGTTTCAGCCGCGTCAGCGGCGTGCGCAAATCATGCGACAGGCCGGCCAGCATCAGCCGGCGCTCGCCGGCGGCCTTTTCCAGCGCCTGGGTCATCTGGTTGAAGCGTTCGGTCAATTCGCGCACCTCGCTCGGGCCGCTGCTGATCAACTGGCCCGGCGTGCGGCCGGATTCCAGCTCGCGCGTGGCCTGTGCCAGTCGCGACAGCGGCAACGTAGTACGCCAGGCCAGCGCAAAAGCCGCCAGTACCGACAGCAGCGCCACCAGGCCGGCAGCCTGCAAGGTTGGCCGCACTTCGGGCGGCAGGTAGCGATGCAGCGGCACCGCCAGCCAGTAGTAACGATCGAGCATCGGCACGCGCATCCACAGCTCGCGCTGGCCATCGTTGACGATGACGGCCTGGATGTCCTCGCCGATCACCTCGCTCAGCCGCGCGCGCAGCGATTGCGCGGTCGGCGGCAACAGCTCGCTGTAATCGTGAATCGCCGACAAGGGCAGCAGCCGCGGCATGCCGGGCTGATTGCTGTCGAACAGAAACTGGTCGCGCTGGCTGATGTGGATGGTGTCGAGCACGCCTTCGTAATTGGCCAGTGTGTCCAGCACCTGTGCGTACAGCTGGCGCGACAACAGCTCGTTTTTCTGCTTGATGGTCAGCCACAGCGTGAAGATCTGACTGGCCAGCACCGCCATGATCACCAACAGCGCCAGGCGGATGAACAGCGTGTCCCGCAGCGGCGGCAGCCGCCGCAACCACGACTTCATCATGCTTCGCGGGCCTTGCCGTCCGGCACGAAGACATAGCCGTAGCCCCACACTGTCTGCAGATAGCGCGGCGCGCCTTCACCGTCTTCAATCAGCTTGCGCAGGCGCGACACATGCACGTCGATGCTGCGGTCCTGCGACTCGCCGCCGCCCTTGCCCAGCGCCAGCTCCATCAGCTGTTCGCGCGTCAGCGGGCGACGCGGGTGGGTGGCCAGCGCCAGCAGCACCGCGTATTCGGCAGTGGTCAACGGCAACATCTGGCCGTCGCGGGTCAGCTCGCGGCGCGAAGGATGCAGCACGCAATTGCCGAAAGGAATGTCCTCGATATCATCGTTGGCCGCAGTGACTGCCGGAGTGTGGGCATGGCGGCGCAATACCGACTGGATGCGCGCCAGCAACTCGCGCGGGTTGAACGGCTTGGGCAGATAGTCGTCGGCGCCCATCTCGAGGCCGAGAATGCGGTCGATGTCCTCGCCGCGCGCAGTCAGCATGATCACCGGAATCTGCTCGCCCTGGGCGCGCAGGCGGCGCACCACTGCCAGGCCGTCTTCGCCCGGCATCATTACGTCCAGCACCACCAGATCCGGGCGGTTGCGGGCCAGCTTGCGATCGATATCGCGGGCATCAGGCAGCGTCTCCACTGTCCAGCCCTGCTGGCTCAGATAGCGCTGCAGCAGCTCGCGCAGGCGTACATCGTCATCTACTACCAGAATCTTTTGCGGTTCCATCTTCATCATCCTTTGCCGAGATATGCCTAGCGTAACGCCTGAACTGCCGCCCGTCAGCCTGCATGTGAAGGCAGATGAAGCGCGCGGCCAACCTTAACAGCCTTTAACAGTTGACGCCCCGCCAGCAAAACCCTGGCAATAAAAGGGGCTTACGATGCAAACATCGCCCAAGGCACTGTTGCCAAGAATAAGGAGCTGATCATGTTGAAGCCGAAAGCCGTTGCCCTCACCCTGCTGGCTGCTACCGTAGCTGCTACTTCTATGTCCGCCTTTGCCTTTGGTGGCGGTCATGATGGTGGCAAACAGATGAACCCGCAAATGCGCGAGCAGATGCGTGCCGAAATGAAAAGCTACCGTGATGCCGTGATGTCGGGCGCACTGACTGACGCCGAGCTGGCCATCCTGAAAAAAGAGCGTGAAGACGCGATGAAACAGATGCAGCAGATTCACGAACGCCTGCAGGCTCGCACCAAGGAACTGATCAACAACGCCGACAAGGGTGCGAAGCGCGACAAATGGCCAGAGGATCTGGCTGGCATGGGTCATCACAAGATGAAGGGTGAAAAGCGCCTGCCACCGCACCTGCAGCAGAAAGAATCCACCGGCGGCAAAGACCTGTAAAACCAGCTTACGCCTGCTGCAACAAAAGTTGTAGCAGGCTACAATATCGCCATGAGAATCATAATTCTTATTTTCGGCACACTAATGGCACTTCCCGCTGCCGCAGACCCGATTCACAAGCATGATATGCCAGGTGAACTCAGTCGCGACACCAGCGCCCAACTCAAGTTACGCGAGTTGCGGCTGAAGGAAGCGGTAGAGCGTGGTGAGCTGACTCCGGAACAAGCGAAGGTTTTGCGCAGACAACTGCTACGTTGGCCGCAGCAAAGCCTGCAGCCCCGTCCCTTCATGGATGCCAGCGTGCCGGACTTTCCGCCACGCAAGCAGCCCAAGCATCACCAGCGCTGGCGCCAGCAGCAGGATCAGCTGCAGAACAAGGCCCTGCAGCCGGAAGACGACGAACAATAAGAGCCGCTAACCAAGCCCCGCAAGGCCATGCCTGCCCGGGATTTTGTTAGCGGCTCTGCCTGATAAAAAGCCGGCATTACGCCGGCTTTTTTCATTGCGGTCTTACTGCCATCAGCAGACTGGCAAAGCCCCCCGAGCCCGGGTGTGCCGACACAGACAGTACCGGCCTTACGACCAGTCGGCGCCGTGCAGGATCAGGGTTTTGCCTTATCAGGGCAGCAGGATGACAGAGCCGCTGGTGCGCCGTGCTTCCAGATCGGCGTGCGCGCTCGCCGCATCGGCCAGCGCATAGCGCGCCGATGGCTGCACCTTGATATCGCCAGCCGCAATACGCGCAAACAGCGCAGCGGCGCTGGCCTCCAGCTCGGCACGGGTGCCGGTGTAATCAGCCAGACGCGGACGGGTAAACAGCAGCGAGCCTTTTTGCGACAGCAGCAAGGGCTCGAAAGCCGGTACCGCGCCCGAAGCGTTGCCAAAGCTGACCATCATGCCGCGCGGTGCCAGGCAATCCAGCGAGATACCAAAGGTATCCTTGCCCACCGAGTCATACACCACCGGCACACCAGCACCATTGGTGAACTCGCGCACCCTCGCCACCACATCTTCTTCGCGATAGTTGATCACCAGCGCACAACCCAGCTCGCGCGCCAGTGCGGCCTTTTCGGCACTGCCTACCGTGCCGATCACCTTGACGCCCATCGCCGACAGCCACTGCACGGCAATCTGGCCGACACCGCCGGCGGCAGCGTGCCACAACACGGTCTGCCCCGGCTGTACCGCATAGGTACGCTGGGTCAGGTATTCGACAGTCATGCCTTGCAGCATCACGCAGGCGGCGACTTCATCAGCAATACTGTCCGGCAGCTTGACCAGCGGTGCCGCCGACATGATGCGCGCCGAACTGTAAGCCCCCGGCGCGCCACCGGCATAGGCGACACGGTCGCCCACCTGCAGGTGCTCGACCCCCTCGCCAACCGCCTCGATCACCCCGGCTGCCTCCAGCCCCAGGCCGGCTGGCAGCGGCAACGGGTATAGGCCGCTGCGGTGATAAGTATCAATGAAATTCACCCCGATGGCGGTGTGGCGGATGCGTACCTGGCCGGCGGCCGGCTCACCCAGGGTCAGGGATTGCAGTTGCAGCACATCGGGGCCACCGACGCGGTCAAAACGGATTGCCTCAGCCATATTCCACTCCATTACCTGATCAGTTATTTGCCAAACGGATATCTGTCGTCTGGGCTATATCTGAACTATTGCACGAATGAAATGCAGCGCCCAGCAACAGCCTGTTCTGAAACCCGACCAGTCAAAGGAAGCATATGAAAGGTATTGTTTTCACCGAATTTCTCGGCATGGTCAGGCAGACTTTTTCCGAAGACATGGCCGATGACATCATCGACGATGCCCAGTTGCCGCACGGCGGTGCCTATACCGCCGTCGGCACCTATCCGTTTGACGAGATGGCCGCCATGGTAACCGCCTTGTCACGCCGTAGCGGCATGGCGACGCCCGCGCTGCTGCATGCCTTCGGCCACTATCTGTTTGGCCGCTTTGCTGCCTTATACCCCGCCTTTATCGACCAGGCGGATGGCACCATTTCGCTGGTTGCCAGCATCGAAAAAGTTATCCACAGCGAAGTGCGCAAGCTTTATCCGGATGCCGAGCTGCCTGCCTTCCAGATCGAACATCACAGCAACCAGCATCTGAGCATTATCTATCACTCGCCGCGCTGCCTGTCCGCACTGGCCACCGGCCTGATGGACGGGGCACTCGGCCACTATGGCGAAAGCCAGGCTATCACCCTGCGTCAGGAGTGGCTGGACAAGGACGGCCGTCAGGTCAGATTCATACTGGACCGCGCATGAACGAGCTTGAACAGCAACTGGCACGCCTGCAAAAACGCGTCGAACGCGAACGCGAAGCCAGAGAAGCCGCCGAACGCCTGCTGGAGGACAAAAGCCGCGAACTCTACGAGGCCAATACCCAGCTGAGCCAGTGGGCGCACACGCTGGAAGACAAGGTAAACACCCGCACGCAAGAGTTGGCCGCCGCGCTGGAACTCGCCCAGGCCGGAGAGCGCGCCAAGACCCGCTTTCTGGCGGTGATGAGCCACGAGCTGCGCACGCCGATGAACGGCATCATGGGCATGGCCGAGCTGCTGTCGCTGACGCCGCTGTCAGCCGCCCAGCAAGAATTGCTGCGCTCGCTGCGCGATAGTGCCGATGCCATGCTGGCACTGATTTCCGATCTGCTGGATCTGAGTACGCTGGAAAACGGTGCGATGCAGCTGCAAAGCGAAAAGGTCAATCTGGCCGGCCTGCTCGACGGTGTCTGCACCGCCTACCGCCTGCAAGCCAACAGCAAGGGGCTGAGCCTGTGGCTGGACAAGCCTGTCCATCTGCCGTGGGTGCTTACCGATCGCGACCGCCTGCGCCAGATCATCAGCAATCTGCTGTCCAATGCCGTCAAGTTCAGCGACAGCGGCGAGATCCACGTACAAGTCAAGGCCGAGCGGCTGGGGCGCGAGGATGTGCTGCTCGAGGTGGTCGTGGAAGATCAGGGGCCCGGCATCAGCCCGCAACAGCAAAGCACGCTGTTTCACCATTTCAGCATGGCGGACAACAGCAGCACCCGCAGCCACGGCGGCACCGGCATGGGCCTCGCCATTTGCCGCCAGCTGGCGGTGATGATGGGCGGTGATATTGCGGTTGAAAGCCGCTTGGGCGAAGGCAGCCGCTTTACCCTGCGCCTGCAACTGGCCAGCTGCATACCGGATACCGTTGAAGGCACCGCCGACTTCAGCGTGGCCGACAGTGCACTGCAAAGCCTGCACTTGCTGGTGGCCGAGGACAATCCGCTGAATCAGAAGCTGATCGTGAAAATGCTGGAGAAGCTCGGCATCGTCCACATCACACTGGCCGCCAATGGCGCGGAAGCGGTGAATGCTTGCCGACATTCGCTGCCGGATCTGATCCTGATGGACATGCAGATGCCCGAAATGGACGGCCTCGCGGCCACGCGCGCCATTCGCGGGCTAACGCTGTCACGCCAGCCGATGATCGTGGCACTGACCGCCAATGCATTCGAGGACGACCGTCAGGCCTGCCTTGCTGCCGGCATGGATGACTTTCTGTCCAAACCGGTCAATCTGCCCGCCCTGATCGCGGCGCTGGGTCAGGCTCACGCCAGAGCCGCAGGCTGACGCGCGGCGATAGCCAGCAAGCCCGGCAGGCATTGCGGCCAACCTTTCAGCCGGTGGTCATCACCTTCCAGAATGGTCTGGCTGGCACCGCCGTAGTAGTCGACTGCTTCGCGCCAATCCAGTACCTCGTCTTCAGTACCGACTATCAGCCAATACAGTGAAGCCGTGATACTGGCCGGGCGTATCGCCACCAGCTCGGCCATATGCTCGCGCCCCAGCACATAGTCTTCGCCGGTATACGGGTTATGCAAGGGCCCGAGGAAGTTGGCAAGCTCGCGCTCCGGGTACACCGCCGGATTGATCAGCACCGCCGGCAGGGAAAAAGCTTCGGCCAGTGCCGTCGCATAAAAACCGCCCAGCGAGCTGCCGATCAGCACGACCGGCCCGGTTATTTCGGCGATCAGCTGGCGCAACTGCCTGATGGCCGTGGCCGGATACGGCGACAACTGCGGTGCCGAAAACTCGCAAGGTTGGCCGCAACGCAACAGGAATTCACGCGTTTCCTGCGCCTTCAGCGACTGCGGGCCGGACTGGAAACCATGCAGATACAGATAATGTACGCCCGCCATGCTTAATGGCTCTTCCACTGATATTGCGCGAGGATGCGGCTGGTGCTGCCTTGCTGCTCCATCTGCTGGATGCCCGCATCCAGCTTGGCCACGCTGTAACGGCCATAGGGCGACACCATGCAGCGCGTCGGCATGTTCGAAATCACCAGCGGATGCAGCTTGACCGCCGCCGCCTGTACAGGGTTTTCTTTCGCCCAGTTACTCATCTCGAGCTCGGAATTGACGACCACATCCACCAGATTGCTTTGCAGCGCGCGAATCAGCAGGGCCAGCCTCTGCTGATCGACGCGGATAGCCTGCTTGCCCTGCCACAGCGGGTCGATCGCGCTGTAGTAATAACCGGTAATCACCCCGATGCGCATGCCTGACATGTCATCGACACTATCGATACTGCGCGGATTGTTCTTCAGCGACATCACCCGCTCGATCTGCGGGTAAAACTCGCGCGTCCAGCCCACCTTGGCCGGATTGCTGTACCAGGCCGGATTGCTGTTGCAGATGATGTCGACCAGCCCGGTCTCGATACTGGGTTCCACCCGCTTGCGCGACACCACCACAAACTCGACCGGCACACCCATCGCCTTGCCCAGCGCCAACCCGAGATCCCGCGACAAACCGGCCACCAGTTGCGATCCCTGGATCACCACAATCGGTGGCGAGTCGGAGTCCGACACGCCGATACGCAGCGGTGGCAAAGTCTGGGCAAAAACCTGAGTGCCCAGCGTCAGCAGCCCCGCCAGCACTGCCAAATGTTTCATTCGCATATATAACACCTGCCGCATGGTTATGAATGCTTGTTCTAAGGGAAAAGCGCCGTCAAATCAGGACGATGTTAAGATGCTTCCCCTGTTATCTTTACAGTTTTGCTGAAAAAAGCCGCTTTTGCCATGCCAAATACTGCCAATCACCCCGTATACGACCAACTTCGCCAGCGCATCCTGATTCTGGATGGCGGCATGGGCACCATGATCCAGCAATACAAACTGGACGAAGCACAATACCGGGGCGAGCGTTTTGCAGACTGGCATGTCGATGTAAAGGGCAATAATGACCTGCTGGTGCTGACCCAGCCGCAGATCATCAGCGAAATCCACCAGGCCTATCTGGATGCCGGCGCCGACATCATCGAGACCAACAGCTTCAACGCCACCGCAATGGCAATGGCTGACTACGAGATGGAATCGCTGGTATGGGAGCTGAACTACGCTGCCGCCAAACTGGTAAAAGACCTGTGCGTGGCGCAAACCGCCAAGACACCGGAAAAACCGCGCTACTGCGCCGGCGTGCTCGGCCCGACCAGCCGCACCTGTTCCATCAGCCCGGACGTCAACGACCCGGGCTACCGCAATGTGACCTTTGACGAGCTGGTCGTTGCCTATACCGAGGCCACCGATGGCCTGGTCAAGGGCGGCGCGGATTTCCTGCTGGTGGAAACCATTTTCGACACGCTGAACGCCAAGGCGGCAGTGTTCGCGATTCACAAATACTTCGACGAGCGGCCGGAACTCACCCGCTTGCCGATCATGATTTCCGGCACCATCACTGACCAGTCCGGCCGCACGCTGACTGGCCAGACTACCGAAGCGTTCTACAACTCGCTGTCGCACGCCGACGCGCTGAGCTTTGGTCTGAACTGTGCGCTGGGGCCGGATCTGCTGCGTCCGTATGTCGAAGAAATGTCGCGCATTTCCAGCAGCTTTGTGTCGGTACACGCCAACGCCGGCTTGCCGAATCCGCTGGCGCCGACCGGCTACGACCTGCTGCCGGAAGACATGGCACCGCAGATTCGCGAGTGGGCCGAAGCCGGCCTCGTCAACATCATCGGTGGCTGTTGCGGCACCACGCCTGGTCATATCAAGGCGATTTACGAGGCGGTGAAAGACCTGCCACCGCGCGTGATTCCGGACATCGAGCCGAAATGCCGCCTGTCCGGCCTCGAGCCATTCAACATCGGCGACAAGGATCTGTTCGTCAACGTCGGTGAACGTACCAACGTCACCGGCTCCAAGGCCTTTGCCAAGCTGATCCTGAACGGCGACTACGCCACCGCGCTCGACGTTGCCCGCCAGCAGGTGGAAAACGGCGCGCAGGTGATCGACATCAATATGGACGAGGGCATGCTGGACGCCCACGCCGCCATGGTGCGCTTCCTTAATCTGATCGCCGCCGAGCCGGACATCAGCCGTGTGCCGATCATGATCGACTCGTCCAAGTGGGACGTAATCGAAGCCGGCCTGAAATGCATCCAGGGCAAGGGCATCGTCAACTCGATCTCGCTGAAGGAAGGCAAGGAAAAATTCGTCGAACAGGCGCGTTTGATTCGCCGCTACGGCGCGGCTGTCATCGTGATGGCGTTTGACGAAGCCGGCCAGGCCGACACCTATGCACGCAAGGTCGAAATCTGCGAAAAGAGCTACCGCGTGCTGGTGGACGAAGTCGGCTTCCCGCCGGAAGACATCATCTTCGACCCGAACATCTTTGCCGTCGCGACCGGTATCGAAGAGCACGCGCGTTACGGCCTCGACTTCATCGAAGCCACCGGCTGGATCAAGGACAATCTGCCGCACGCCAAGATTTCTGGCGGCGTGTCCAACGTGTCATTCTCCTTCCGCGGCAACAACAAGGTGCGCGAGGCGATTCACGCCGTGTTCCTCTATCACGCCATCCAGCGCGGCATGACCATGGGCATCGTCAACGCCGGTGCGCTGGAGGTGTACGACGAAGTCGATGCCGAGCTGCGCGACCGTATCGAAGACGTGGTGCTGATGCGGCCAACGTCAGACGGCTCCGACAGCACCGAAAACCTGATCGCGCTGGCCGAGAAATTCAAGGGCGACGCGGTAGCCGGCAAGCAGGGTGAAGACCTCGCCTGGCGCGAGCTGCCAGTCGAAAAGCGCCTCGAACACGCGCTGGTGAAAGGCATCACCACTTACATCGAGCAGGACACCGAAGAAGTGCGCGCCAAGAGCGAGCGCCCGATCCATGTGATCGAAGGCCCGCTGATGGACGGCATGAACGTGGTGGGCGACCTGTTCGGCGCGGGCAAGATGTTCCTGCCGCAGGTGGTGAAATCTGCCCGGGTGATGAAGGCCGCCGTGGCTTACCTCGAACCGTATATCGAGGAAGAAAAAATCCGCATGGGCCTGCAGGATGCGCCGGCCAAGGGCGTGATCATCATGGCCACGGTGAAGGGCGACGTGCACGACATCGGCAAGAACATCGTCGGCGTGGTACTGCGCTGTAACAACTACAAGGTGATTGATCTGGGCGTGATGGTGCCGTGCCAGACCATTCTGGACGCCGCGCGCGAGCACAAGGCCGACATCATCGGCCTGTCCGGCCTGATTACGCCAAGTCTGGAAGAAATGGCGCATGTGGCCAAAGAGATGCAGCGCTTGGGCTTCGACATTCCGCTCTTGATCGGCGGCGCCACCACCAGCCGCGTGCATACTGCGGTGAAAATCGCGCCGCATTACAGCGGCCCGGTGATTTACGTGCCGGACGCCAGCCGTGCCGTCGGCGTGTGCTCCAACCTGCTGTCCGACACCCTGCGCGACCCGTTCGTGAAAGAGGTCGCCGATGACTACGCCAAGGCGCGCGCGATTTTTGAAGGCCGTGGCGATGCCAAGCTGCTGCCGATCGACAAGGCGCGTGCGGCCGGCCACAAGATTGATTGGGCCAACTACACGCCGCCAACGCCAGCATGGACCGGCGTGCGCCGTTTCGAAAGCTATGATCTGGCCGAAATCGCCCGCTTCATCGACTGGACACCGTTCTTCCAGAGCTGGGAGCTGGCCGGCCGCTTCCCGGCGATTCTGGACGACGAGATCGTCGGTGAATCCGCACGCGGCCTGTGGGCGGATGCGCAAGCGATGCTCAAGCAGATCATCGACGAGCAATGGTTGGCCGCCAATGCCGTCATCGGCCTGTTCCCGGCCAATAGCGTCAATCACGACGATATCGAAATCTATCACCCGGAAAGCGGCGAAAAGCTGATGAGCTGGGTCGGTCTGCGACAGCAACTGGAAAAAGCCACCAAGGATGGTTCTGCGGCCAACCCTGACTGGGCACTCGCCGACTTCATTGCGCCGAAAGACAGCGGCGTGCGCGATTACATCGGCGCCTTCGCCGTCACCGGCGGCCTCGGCATCGACCCGCATGTGGCGCGTTTCGAGGCAGCGAATGATGACTACAGCGCAATCCTGCTGAAGGCCTTGGCCGACCGCTTTGCCGAAGCCTTCGCCGAGCTGATGCACCACCGCGTGCGTACCGAATTCTGGGGCTATGTTGCCGACGAAGCGCTGGATAACGAAGCGCTGATCGACGAGAAATACGTGGGCATCCGTCCGGCACCAGGCTACCCGGCCTGCCCGGATCACACCGTCAAGCGCGAGCTGTTTGAGTTGCTGGACGCACCGGGCATCGGCATGACGCTGACCGAAGGCTATGCGATGCTGCCGACCGCGGCGGTCTCCGGCTTCTACTTCAGCCATCCGGATTCACGCTACTTTGGCGTGGGCAAGATCAGCCGTGATCAGGTGGAAAGCTACGCCGAACGTCGCGGTGTCAGCGTGCAGCAGGCCGAACGCGACCTTGCGCCGAATCTGGGTTACAACGCTTAAACACGATACTTGCGGCCAATCTTCAGCAAGGTTGGCCGCAAGGTTTCATGTGAAACCGTGACAGTTTATCTGTCACGGTTTTTTCTTGCCTGTCAGCTATTGTCCGGCAGCACCGACAAAGCCTCGCCAGCGGCATGCGGCTGCAAATGACAGCGATTGCGGCCATTATCCTTGCAGTAATACAGCGCCTGATCCGCCAGCTTCAGCAGGATCAGGCCATCGACCGCCTCGGGCGGCAATGCGGCTACCCCGAAACTGGCGGTCAGGCTGATGCTTCTATCATCATCGCCGGGCACCACCATATCGGCGACACTGCTGCGCAGGCGCTCGGCCACGGCCAGCGCGGCCTCGCCATCGGTCTGCGGCAGCAGGATGGCAAACTCCTCGCCACCGATACGGCCGACAACGTCAGACTCGCGCATCAGGCCTTGCAGATGCTGCGCCAGTGCCACCAGCACCTTGTCGCCAGACAGGTGGCCATAGCGGTCATTGATGTGCTTGAAAAAGTCGATGTCCAGCATGATCAGCGACAGGGGCTGATGGTGACGCTTGGCCAGGCTGAAAGCCTGCTCTAACCGCTGCATGAAGTGACGGCGATTGCTGATGCCGGTCAGCATATCGGTCAGCGCCTGCTGCTCCAGCTGCTTGCGCAGCAATTGCAGTTCGGTGATGTCGGTGGAAAAGCCGATCAGCGCCCGCGGCTGGTCTTTCAGGCTGATCGGCACCTTGACCGACCAGTAACAGGCATGGCGGCCATCGTCGTGGATGATTTCTTCCTCGCCCGCCACTTTTTGCCCGGTCTCGAACACCTGGCGGTCTATCGCCCACAGCCGTTCGGCGGCCTGCGGCCCCAGCAGATCACTGTCCAGCTTGCCGACGATATCGGCCGAGGTACTGCCCAGCCGGCTGGCCGCCTGCTCGTTGGCATACAGGTAACGGCGCTCTATCGTCTTCATATAGATGTTCGAGTCGACATTATTCAGCACGGTATCCAGCAGATGGCTCTGCTCGCGCAGGGTTTCCTCCAGCTGCTTGCGCTCGGTGATGTCGGTGGAAATGCCACACATGCCGACTATCTGCCCGTGCTCGTCCCGCACTGGCGCTTTCACGGTCCAGTAGATCCGGCTGTCGCCCGAGCTTCTGACAACATTGTGCTCTTCTCTGGCCAGTGTCTCGCCCTGCTCCATCACGCGGCGATCGTTGACGCGCAACTGGTCAGACACCGCCAGATCAAAAAAATGGCTGTCGTCCTTGCCCAGCACCTCAGCCAGCGGCAAGCCGAACAACTCGCACACCAGCTGGTTGGCATAGGTGTAACAACCCGCCAGATCCTTGGTGAAAATATAGGCTCCGACATTATTCAGCACCTGCTGCAAGCCCCACAATTCACGCTGCAATTGTTGGCATGCTGGTGTCAGCGGCTTCATGGGTATTTTCCCGTATGGTCTGCTGCAAGCATTTCCCTAACTTGCATACTGGCAGATGGCAGACCATTTTTCGCGCCCTGCCTGCTTGCGCCCGGCTACCGGCTTGCCGGGCTGACAGATTCGTCATGATCAAGCAGTGATTGCAGCTTTTTTTGTATGATGTTTAAAAATCGACACGCCGACTGTGTCATCTCCGCTGCAAAAAACGCGGCAAAATGGATGAATCCTGACAATCCCTTGCACTAGACCAACCGGTCTACTAATATCCTGCCATGAGTCGAGAACGCCTGCACACAGACACCCGCGAACACATCCTTGCCGTCGGCGAGGCGCTGATCCATGGCCGCAGTTTTACGGCACTGGGTCTGACCGAATTGCTGACCGAAGCCGGTGTGCCCAAGGGGTCTTTCTATCACTACTTCAAGTCGAAGGAAGACTTCGGCGTGGCCATGCTCACCCGCTATTTCGCCAACTACCGCGAACGTGTGGGCAATTTGCTGGCTGATGAAAACGTTGGTGATGGCCGTGCGCGATTGCTGACTTATTTCGGCCAGTGGCTGGAACACCATGCGCGCTGCGAGGCGCACAGCTGTCTGGCGGTAAAGCTGGCGGCCGAGGTATCCGACCTGTCCGAGCCGATGCGGCTGGCACTGCATGAGGGCATGGACGCCATCGTGCAAAGGTTGGCCGCCTGCATCCGTGCCGGCCAGGCTGATGGCAGCATCAAGCCGCAGCTGCCGCCTGACGAAACCGCCTATGCGCTGTACAGCCTGTGGCTGGGCGCAGCGCTGATGCAGAAGACGCAGCACAGCCTGCGCCCGCTGCAAGCGGCCATGATTCACACCGAAGGATTGCTGGCCCCCTGTTCGCCAGCCATCTGAAGCAACACCACCGTCAGCCCGTGTGCCGGCGGTTTTTTTGGCACCGAAACTAGACGACTGGTCTAATAATTAGCGTGGAGCACCCATGAATTCCGCCCTCGAACACATGCAGCAACACCGCAGTATCCGCAGCTATCAGGACAAAGCCATTCCGGCCGAAGTACTCGACGCCGTGCTGCGCGCCGCCTGGCAAGGTCCGACCTCCATCAACGGCCAGCAGGTGTCGCTGGTGGTGGTGCAGGATGCCGAACGTCGTGCGCGTATCGCCGAGATCGCCGGCGGCCAACCCTGGATTGCGCAGGCACCGGTGTTCATCGCCGTCGTCGCCGACTTCTACAAGACCCGCCTCGGCGTGGCGAGCACCGGTGGCGAACAAGTGATTCACGACAGCGTGGAAGGCTTTGCCGTGGCGGCGGTGGACGCCGGCATCACCATGGGCAATCTGATGACCGCCGCCCGCGCCGCGGGCCTCGGCGTGGTACCGATTGGCGGCATCCGCCGCGACCCGGCCGCGATGATCGAGCTGCTCGATCTGCCGGAGCTGACCTTCCCGCTGGCCGGCGTGGTGCTGGGTTATGCCGCCGACGACAGCGCGGTGAAGCCGCGCCTGCCGCTGGCCAGCTTCGCCCACAACGAGCGCTACGACGCCGCCGCCCTGCCCGGCCATATCGCCGCCTACGACCAGACGCTGCAGCAACACTGGCAAAACCTTGGCCGCGCCGACGGCGAGCCGTGGAGCCAGAGCATCGCCCGCTATTACCAGCAAGTGTATTTCCCGCAAGTTGCCCCGGTCGCCCGTGCCCAGGGCTTCGGATTCGACCGCTAAACCGCAAGTAAAAGGACACCCCATGCAAGCCGACAAACTGCTGACTCCCGTGCGCCTTGGCGCCGTTACCCTCAACAACCGCGTGCTGATGGCACCGCTGACCCGCCTGCGCAACACCGAGCCGGGCGACGTGCCGACGGATCTCGCCATCGAGTACTACCGCCAGCGTGCCGGTGCCGGCCTGATCATCAACGAAGGCACCCACATCTCGCCGACCGCCAAGGGCTATGCCGGCGCGCCGGGCATCTACAGCGAAGCGCAGATCCAGATGTGGCAGCGCGTGAATGATGCCGTGCACGCTGAAGGCGGCAAGATCGCTATTCAGCTGTGGCACACCGGCCGTATTTCGCACACCAGCCTGCAGCCGAACGGCGATGCGCCGCTGGCCCCGTCGGCGATCAAGGCCGACAGCAATACCAATATCCGCGATGAAAACGGCCAGCTGGTACGCGCGCCGACTTCCACCCCGCGCGCGCTGGAAACCGCCGAAATCGCCGACCTGATCGAAGACTACCGTCGCGCCACCGACAATGCGCGCCGCGCCGGCTTCGACCTCGTTGAAATCCACGGTGCCCACGGCTATCTGCTCGACCAGTTCCTGTCGCCTGCGGCCAACGTACGCAGCGACCAGTACGGCGGCAGCGTGGAAAACCGCGCCCGCCTCGTGCTGGAAGTACTCGATGCGGTGATCGCCGAATGGGATGCCGACCACGTCGGCATTCGCCTGTCGCCGCTGGGCGTGTTCAACGGCCTGTCGGAAACCGACCAGCAAGAGATGGCGCTGTACCTGATCGGAGAGATCGCCAAGCGCAACATCGCCTTCCTGCACTTGTCCGAGCCAGACTGGGCTGGTGGTCCGGCGTGGAGCGACGATTTCCGCCAGCGCGTGCGTGCCGTGTATCCGGGCAAGATTGTCGCCGCCGGCGGCTATAGCGTGGAAAAGGCCGAAAAGCTGATCGGCGCCGGCCTGATCGACGCCGTGGCCTTCGGCCGTGCCTTTATCGCCAACCCTGACTTGCCAGCCCGTTTCGCTGCCGGTGCCGAGCTTAATCCGCCGAATCCGGCCACCTTCTACGGTGGTGGCGTCGAGGGTTACACTGATTACCCGACGCTGGCTTAAGCCGCTGCGCGCCGGATCAGTCTCCGGCCGGTGCTGAAAGATAAAGCTTGGCCGCAAGCACCACGCTTGCGGCCAAGCTTTTTGTTTTTGGCAGATCTGCCTGTTACTGCAACGCCAACCAGATCTCGGTGCGCAAGGCAGCCGGCGGGGTATCGATGGGCAGATTCAGGTATTGCTCGATCACCGGCACATCAGCGGGCTGCTCGCCGCTTTGCGGCAGCCACACGCCGTAAAGCCACTGGTAGGCGTGTGCCAGCTCACTGTAGGGCCCGACATGCTCGAGCACCGCATAGCGCCCGGCCGGTATCGTCATCAGCGCCAGCCCGTCGGACAGCGCTAGGCCCGGCAACACGGCCAGTGCCGCTGCCGAACGCAGTTCGCTTTCCGGCACCGATTGCGGATCATCCAGATACAGGCCGAACCAGCGCGGCGGCAGGCTCAGCGGCAGCGCGGTCTTGTGCAGCTGCAGGCGGGCAAAGGCCTCGCCGATCCGGATATAAGGGCCACGATGGCGACTGGCGGCCAGGGTGATGGCGTCGGTTTGCTGCTGGATACGGATGGGGTACATGGCGGCCTCCTGTTGGCTGGATGACTGGAGCAGCGCGAGTCGCGCCCGCCGGTAAGCCACCGGGGTCATGCCATAGCTGGCGGCAAAGGCCCGCACAAAGGCGGCACTGCTGCCGTAGCCATGACCTCCGGCCAGCCGCGGCAGGCTGCGCGCCGCGGGCGCGGCCAACTCGCGGGCGGCCTGCAACAGGCGGATACGTTGCTGCGTCATGCCTAGGCTTTCGCCCATCATCTCGCGGTAAATGCGATGAAAGTGATAGGGCGAAAAACAGGCGGCCTCGGCCAGCTGCTCCAGCGAGTAGTGCTGCTGCGGATGCTGCCAGATCAGCCCCAGCACGCTCTGCAAGCGGCGGGCGTATTCCTGGCGGGTGGCGGGTTTCTTCATACTGTCTCCATGCCGGGCAGCTTAGCGGGGCGGCATTGATAAAAGTTGCGGATTTTGCCGTGGCAACACCGATGCCAGAATGCAGGTTGGCCGCAAGGGTCTGCCCCTTGCGGCCAACATCGATGCCGGTCTTTGCCCTGCGCGGACGACTCAGGAGAAATGCGGGGCGTGGCTGTAGTAGTCGAAGCACACCAGCAGATTATTGCGTTCGCTGGCGCTGATATGGCCAAACTCCACGCCATACAGAAACTCGCCGTCTTCCTCGCGCTGCCACTGCACCACCGCCGGCAGCTTCAGCGGCAACTGGCTGCGATAGGCATCGCGGTCATCATGCGGAATCTGGATCTGCAAATTGACGCTGGCACCCGCCTTGACGCTCAGCGGCTTGGCCACGCGCAGCTTCATGCCGGTCATGCTGAAATCCGCCGTCACCGCGTATTGCGTGCCCTGGCCGTCCTCCAGCTGCACCAGCAGATGCTGCGACACGCGCGGCGCACCGCGTTGCTCGTTGCTGGCCGGCTGGACCACCACCTGCCGCTCGAACTGGAACTGCTGCATGATCACCCGCAGCCGTTCGGTCACCTGATACAGATCGCTACTGATGATGCCGGTGGCGTGCACCTCGTCGGCATTGCGCGCCATGGTGTCGAGCAGCTCGTCCTGGCGGCTGCGCAGCAGCACCAGCTTGTCCTGCTGCGATTCGCTGTAACGCGCGATCTGGCCGGCAATCTGCGCATTGCCCTCCACCTGCTGCAGGATCAGCGCAAACACTTCGCGCACATCCTCGGCGCGGGCCATGCCGCTGTGGGTGCGCTGGATAATGCTCTGCATCGCCTGCGAGTTCTGGTTCACCAGCGTGGTCAGATTGCTGATGATCTCGTTGATGTTGCGGGTCGCCTCGCCAGCGCGCTGCGCCAGCTTGCGCACTTCGTCCGCCACCACGGCAAAGCCGCGGCCAGCCTCGCCGGCCCGTGCCGCCTCGATCGCCGCATTCAGCGCCAGCAAGTTGGTTTGTTCGGTAATTTCAGTGATCGTGCTGGTAATGGCATGGATCTGCACGGTGGCCTGGCCCAGTGCCTGCATCTGCTTTTCGGCGGCCTGCACCTCGTCCACCGCCCTGCTCATCTCGGCCAGATTGCCGCTGATCGCCGACTGGCCCTGTTCGGCACGCTGTCTTGCCGTGCCGGTGCTCTCGCCGGCCTCCAGCGCCAGCCGGTTGACCTCGGACGAAGCCTGGCTCAGCTCGTCCATCGCCTCGCGCACATCACGCGAATGGTTGCCCTGCTCCTTGGTTACCGCCGTAATACGGTGCGAAATATCGGCAATCTGGAAGGACGACTGCGCAATCTGGCGCGACTCGTTGTCAATGCTGCGCATATGGTTGGCCAGCGCCTGCACCATGCTTTGCATCCGGCCCAGTACGCTGCGCTCGGCGCGCGAATGGTTGTCGATCTGCAGCGACAGTTCGCCCCGCGCCACCGCATCGCTGACTTCCATGGCATAAGCCGGCTCGCCACCCAGCATGGCAATCAGTTTGCGATACAGCAGCGCCAGCCCGCCAACCACGATCAGCAGCGCCAGTGCCGCAACCGAAATCGAGATGATGAAGGAACGCTGCTCGGAACGCGCCTGCATCTCGTCGGCGGCCACACGCGCGTTTTCCAGATCGGCAGTCAGCTTGTCCATTTGCGTGGCCAGCGCCTCGGCACTGACATCAAAGCCGTCCTGCTCGTTTTTCATGATCAGGTTGCCGGCCTCGCGCCCCTGCTCGACATAGGCATGGGCCATTTTCTCGCCTACGCTGCGCAGGCGGCTGATCTTGTCGTTGGCCGAGGCGATATCGGTGCCCAATGCCGGCAGCAAGCTCTTGAGTTCAGCCAGCTTGGCCTGCGCCTGCGCCTCGTTTTCCTTGGCATCGGCAAAGCCTTCTTCCAGCTCGCCCACGGCCGAAGCATCGGTCAGAAACTGCTGGATCTGCACCACATGAAAACGCACATCCTTGAACAGCAAGGTCGCACGGTGCAGCTTTACCTGCTCGACCTCGGCCTGCTGCAAGCTCAGATTGCCATACCACACCATGGCATTACCGCCGCCCAGCAACACCACCAGGATGAGCGCCATCATGCTCATCAGCTTTTTCAGGGAAATTCTTTTCATATCGGGTCCATTTCTCACAAGCGGCACGAAAGCCGCGGCCGAATAGGCATTTGCCATGCATCAAACCTGCCAATTATGCGGATTCGCCTTCCTTCTCACCGCGATCTGGATCAAGACGTCACACCAGAGTCAGCCAGCTTGATATCACATTTGATAAACAGTGCGCCGATCAATCACGACATTTGAATTCTCTTTAATTGCTATAAATCTTTATGGCATGAGTTTTTTTACCAGATCGGCCAGCCACAATCGCATTGTTTGCTGCCTATCCCTTATGTCGCGCCTGTTTATTGCCATCTCGCAGACCAACAGGCTGACGCAAAAAAGCCCCGGCACACGCCGGGGCAAGGGGATGGAGGATTCGCGACTCGGCTACGACTCAGAAGAAGCCCAGCTTGTCTTCGCTGTAGCTGACCAGCAGGTTTTTGGTCTGCTGGTAGTGGTCCAGCATCATCTTGTGGGTTTCGCGGCCGATACCGGACTGCTTGTAGCCGCCAAAGGCCGCATGCGCCGGATAAGCGTGGTAGCAGTTGGTCCACACGCGGCCGGCCTCGATGCTGCGGCCAACGTGGAAGGCGGTGTTGATATTGCGCGTCCACACCCCGGCACCGAGGCCGAACAGCGTGTCGTTGGAGATCGCAATGGCCTCGTCCATATCGCGGAACTTGGTTACCGACAGCACTGGCCCGAAGATTTCTTCCTGGAAGATGCGCATCTGGTTGTGGCCTTCAAACACCGTCGGCTGGATGTAATAGCCCTGTTCCAGCGCGCCACCGAGATGGGCACGCTCGCCACCGGCCAGCACGCGCGCGCCTTCCTGCTTGCCCAGCGCCAGATAGCCCTGGATCTTGTCCATCTGCTCCAACGAGGCCTGGGCACCGATCATGGTGGCGAAGTCCAGCGGGTTGCCCTGCTTGATTTCGGCCACCCGCTTGAGTGCGCGCTCCATGAAACGGTCGTAGATGGATTCGTGCACCAGCGAGCGGCTCGGGCAGGTACACACCTCGCCCTGATTGAGCGCGAACATCACGAAGCCTTCGATCGCCTTGTCGAAGAAGGCGTCGTCCTTGTCGCACACATCGCCAAAGAAGATGTTAGGCGATTTGCCACCCAGCTCCAGCGTCACCGGAATCAGGTTTTCGCTGGCGTAGTTCATGATCTGGCGGCCAACCGGGGTCGAGCCGGTGAAGGCGATCTTGGCGATGCGCTTGCTGGTGGCCAGCGGCTTGCCGGCCTCGGTGCCAAAACCGTTCACCACGTTGACCACGCCCGGCGGCAGCAGATCGCCTACCAGCTCCATCAGTACCAACAGCGACAGCGGCGTCTGCTCGGCCGGCTTCATCACCACGCAGTTGCCGGCGGCCAGTGCCGGTGCCAGCTTCCACGCTGCCATCAGGATAGGGAAGTTCCACGGAATGATCTGGCCGACCACGCCCAGCGGCTCGTGGAAGTGATAGGCCACGGTGGTGGCGTCAATCTCGCCGATGCTGCCTTCTTGCGCGCGGATGCAACCGGCAAAGTAGCGGAAATGGTCGATCGCCAACGGCAGGTCGGCGGCGGTGGTTTCGCGGATAGGTTTGCCATTGTCGAAGGTCTCGACGGTGGCCAGCAGTTTCAGGTTTTCTTCCATGCGGTCGGCAATGCGATGCAGGATCAGGGCGCGCTGCGCCACGCTGGTCTTGCCCCAGGCTGCCTTGGCCGCATGGGCTGCATCCAGCGCCAGCTCGATATCGTCGCCATCCGAGCGTGCCACCTCGCACAGCGGCAGGCCGGTGACCGGGGTCAGATTCTCGAAATAACGGCCGGCGACCGGTGGCACCCACTGGCCACCGATAAAGTTGTCGTAACGGGATTTCAGGTTCAGGCCGTACTGGCTAGGGTGCAGGCTGCTCATCTCTTTGTGTCTCCTGTTGTATTGGCCACCGCGATAGCGGGACGGATACCACAGTGCACGCCGCGTGCCAGCTCGCACCGGTTTTGCAGCGCAATATCAGCCAGCACCAGTGATCACAGCACTTTGCGGCCAACCTTGTTGCGCCGCAAAAATCACGGCAGTTTTTCAGGGCTTGTTGCCGGCGCTGAGCGCGTCATAATCGGCCACACTGCCCCAGCCAAACTGTCGCAGCCTGCGACAACTGTCGCGCGACACCGTTACAGGAGCCTTGCATGATCAGCCTCGCCCAATTGCGCCGCCGCCTGCAGGATGGCGAAGAACTGCCGGCCGGCAGCCTGCCCGGCCCGATCCTGCATTCCTGGCAACGCTGTCAGGGCCTCGGCCTGTCGGTGGCGCGACCGCGTCAGGGCGAGCCGCTAGACCAGCTGGCACTGCAGAGCCGGCAACAGCAAAACGAGGACTGGCTGCAGCTGGCACGGCCAGCGATTGATGCACTGTTCGACAGCGTGGTGGACGATGGCCATGTGGTGATTCTGGCCGACGGCGACGGGGTGATCCTGCAGGAAATGGGCCATCCGGCTTTTCTCGACAAGGCCGAACGGGTGGCGCTGCTGCCGGGCATGGACTGGCGCGAGGACATTCGCGGCACCAATGCCATCGGCACGGCGCTGGTGCTGGGCGGCGCCGTGCATGTGCGTGGTGCCGAACATTATCTGGAGCGCAACCGCCAGCTGTCGTGCGCCGCCAGCGCCATCCGCGATCCTTTCGGCCAGGTGCTCGGTGTGCTCGATGTCTCCGGCCTGCCGCGCAAGCTCGGCAGCGCCCGCCTGCAACAGGTCGAGGCGGCGGTGCGCCACATCGAACAACGCCTGTTCGAGCAGCAATGCCGCCAGCTCTACCAGCTGCGTTTTGCCGCCGAGCCGGCCGGCCTCGCTACCCCGCGCTGCGCCAGACTGGCGTTTGACGATGGCGGCGTGTTGCGTGCGGCCAATCCTGCCGCCCTCGCCATGCTGCATCTCGACTGGCTGGCGCTGGGTCAGGCGCGCTTTGCCGCGTTGAGCGGCCTCAGCCTCGAACACTGGCTGAGCCGCCACGGCGAACATATTGCCTCGCTGCGCCACAACGGCCGCCTGCTGTCGGCCTGCCTGCAGCTGCCATCGGCAGCCAGACAGGGTGCGACCACTCAAACACCGATCACTGACAAGGTTGGCCGCAAGCCGGCCGACACCAACAACAGCGCCAGCAGCAACGAAGTCGACAGCGGCCTGCCACCGGCGCTGCTGCCAACGGCGCTGCGCCTCCTGGATGCCGATATTCCGGTGCTGTTGCTGGGTGAAACCGGCGTCGGCAAGGAACGCTTCGTGCAGGCGCTGCACCGCTCCTGCAGCCGCCGGCAACAGCCGCTGGTGGCGGTCAACTGCGCTGCCATCCCCGAGGGGCTGATCGAATCCGAGCTGTTCGGCTATGAGGAAGGCGCGTTTACCGGCGCGCGCAAACAGGGCAGCAAGGGCCGTTTGCGCGAGGCCGATGGCGGCGTGCTGTTTCTCGATGAAATCGGCGATATGCCGCTGACGCTGCAGGCGCGGCTGTTGCGCGTACTGCAGGAACGTGAAGTGGTGCCGCTCGGTGGCGGCAATTACAAGGTGGACTTGCGCGTGGTGGCGGCCACCCACCGCGACCTCGCCACCGAAGTCGCTGCCGGCCGCTTCCGCGCCGATCTCTACTACCGCCTCGCCCACTACCCGCTGCTGTTGCCGCCGCTGCGCGAACGCGGCGATGTCGCACAGCTTGCCGCCAGACTGTTGCAGCAACAGGGCGCGGCGCGGCGCGGCATCTCGCTGTCGCCGGCACTGTGCGACTTCATCCGCCGCTACCCGTGGCCCGGCAATGTGCGCCAGCTGGATAATCTCTTGCGCACCCTGCTGGCACTGGTCGACGACGGCACCGTGCTCGACTGCCGGCATCTGCCGGCCGGCATGCACAGCCCACAGCCGCAAGCGACACAGGACAATGCCCGTCTGCAGCAGGTACTGGCCGAGCATGGCGGCAACGCCAGCGCTGCCGCGCGCGCACTGGGCATCAGTCGCAGCACGCTGTATCGCAAGCTAGGCCGCAGCGGCTGATTACCAGCCCTGCTGTTTTGCCAAGGCGGCCTTGCTGTCGCTGGCCCAACGCGATTGCTGGGCGATATGTGCCTTCACCTCGGCCTGCTGCAGGGCCTGCTCGTAGCTTTGGCCTTTGCTCATCGGAAAGTAGCGGAAGTGTGAATAGCGCACATAATCACCTTCACGGCTTTCCATGAACGCAGACCACACTCCCAGATATTCGGCACCATTGCGGCTGTCTTTCTCGATGGCGGCAGAAACCTTCACACAGCTCTGGCGCTCAGGCTTGATAAGATCACGCTGGCTTTTCACTGCTTTGTACGAGGTATCAGCGATATCACCCTCGCGACAAAAAGCATCAAGCTCGCTCAACCAATAGCTAAGAGCATCACGGGACAACGCGACCTGTACAATGATTTCACTGTCACCCTTGCTGTCCCGCAAATGCAGCTGGCCACCGGCAGTATTGCCGGAATGTTCCCGGGTTTCATCGTTATGAATATCACCCTTGAAGGTCTTGGTTTCGTAAATCAGCCATTGCCCTTCAGGCAGCGCCAATGCTTTCTTGCCCAGCTTGATGCTGTCCAGCGCCATCCCGCGCGAGAAGTATTGCTCAAACTTTTCCATCCGTTTCTGGTTGCTGTCCAGCCAGCCAAACTGCAAGGATTCGGTCGGTAAGGACTCGGCAAAGGCCGGCATGGCCAATGTCAGGAGGACAGCGGATTTGAGCAGCATTGCGCGCATGATTCGGCACCAGAAAAATAAAGCGCGAATTATAAAAGCCATAAGTCATAAATTGCACATCAATTTCAGGATATTCGTCTAACGCCTCACTACATAAAGCAAGCAGCGCTGCTGTGCAGTCTGCAACAGTACAAAACAATTTCCTGGCCTGCTGACAGAATGCTGTCAGCAGGGGGCGCGCACACTGCGGTCAGGCAAACCCGCCGACCTCATCAGGAGCCGCAGCATGACCCCCTTCGTTCACTGGTTTGAAATCCCAGCCACCGACTTCGACCGCGCCGTGCGTTTTTACCAGACGGTGTTTCATGTGGAACTGAAAGTCGAAGACTTCATGGACGACCGCATCGCGGTGTTCTGCCTCGGTGACGAGCACCCCGGCTGCATCATGCAAAGCAACCGCCTGCAGCCTGCGGCCAACGGCAGTCGCCTTTATCTGGATGGCGGCCCCGATATGGACGCGCTGCTGGCGCGCATCGAGCCCGCCGGTGGCCAGATCGTGCTGCCACGCATGAGCCTGCCCGATGGCAATGGCGATATCGCGCTGTTTGGCGATAGCGAAGGCAATGTCATCGGCCTGCATGTGCAGCCATGAGCCAGCGCTTCTGGATAGGCGTAGCCAGCCGCGATCACGTTGGCCGCGGCGTGGCCGGCGGCTTTGCCCAGCTCTGTCACGGCAAGGGGGCGCCGCTGGCGCGCATGCGCCGTGGCGACGGGCTGATCTACTACTCGCCGCTCGAGGTTTTCGGCGGCAAGGAGCTGTGTCAGGCCTTTACCGCCATCGGCCTCGTCAGCGATGAGGCGGTGTATCAGGTCGAGATGGCTGACAACTTCCGCCCGTGGCGGCGCGATATCGCCTTTGTGGCGGCCACGCCCGCGCTGATCCGGCCGCTCGTGCCCGGGCTGACTTTCATCCGCGATCCGCAACACTGGGGCTATGCCTTCCGCTTTGGTCATTTGCAGATCAGTGCGCATGACTTTGTCTTGATTGCCACCGCGATGGGCGCGACACTGGCGGATCTGTCCGTGTCTGGAGACGACCATGCCTTTCCCTGAAATCGAGAAACAAGCCATGCTGCAACTCAAAGGGGTGGGCCCGACGGTGATCCGCCGGCTGGAGGAGGCCGGCTACCAGACGCTGGCCGAGTTGGCCGCAGAAGAAGCGATTGCGCTATGCCGGCGCATCGGCCAGATGCTGCATTCCAGCTGCTGGGGCAACAGCCCGCAGGCACACGCCAGCCTCTCGGCCATCATCGCGCTGGCGCAGCAGCAAACCGCTGGCGAGGCTGGCGGCCAACGTGTCCGGCAATTGCTGGACGACTGGCAACAACAGCAGCCCGAGCAGGCTGCCATCGTGCTGGCCTTGCGCCGGCAAATCCTCGCGCTGGATCCGGCCATCAGCGAGGAGGTCAAATACGGCGGCATCCTGTTTGCCTGCGGCCAGGCTTTCTGTGGCCTGTTTGTCTACCGCCAGCATGTGACGCTGGAATTCAGCGCCGGCGCGCAACTGGCCGATGTGCACGGCCTGCTGCAAGGCAAGGGCAAAGGGCGGCGACATCTGAAGTTTGTCAGCGTCGCCGATATCGACCGCCTGCCCTGCGCCGACTATCTGCAACAGGCGCTGACGCTGGCGCGGCCGGCATCCTGATATGCGCCGCGCCGACCGTCTGCTGCAGATCCTGCTGCTGTTGCGTGGCCGCCGTCGCACCACGGCGCAGCAGCTCGCGCAGTGGCTGGAGGTGTCAGTACGCACCGTGTATCGCGATATGGCCGATCTGCAGGCCAGCGGTGCGCCGGTAAATGGCGAGGCCGGTGAAGGCTATTGGCTGGAGGCCGGCTTTACCCCGCCACCCCTGAGTTTTTCTGCTGGCGAGCTGGCCGCGCTCGAGGCCGCAGGCCGCTTGCTGGCCGGCTGGGCCGATAGCGAGCTGGCCGGCGATGCCGCCAGTGCGCTGGCCAAGATTCATGCCGTGCTGGGCAGCGCCGGGCTGGCACCGGTGCCCTTGTATGCCCCGAGCGGCCAGCATTATCCGCGCGAAAAACTGGCGCCACTACGCGCCGCCATCGGCGCACGCCAGTGCGTGGACATCGACTATCTGGACCAGCACGGCCAGCCCAGCCAGCGCACGCTCGCGCCGCTGGGCCTGTTTTTCTGGGGCGACCGCTGGACGCTGGCCGCCTGGTGTCTGCTGCGCGGCGATTACCGCCACTTCCGCATCGACCGCATCACCAGCCTGCAAGACAACGATAGCGCCTGGCCGGCCGGCATCTCGCTGGATGCCTTTTTGCAAAACGCCGATACCCCGGCCGCCGCGCGAGCCGCACTGCAACAACAGGATCAGCAGGCCTGGCATCAGCCGCCGGACTGAGTCAGCCGTTTCAGGCCTGACGGCTGCCCGGAATCAGCTTGCCGAAACGCGCCATGAACTGGCTGGCGCGGCCTTCGGTGTGGATCTCGCGTGCCTTGCCGGTAAATACCGGATGCGAGGCGGCCGAGGTATCCAGATACATCACCGGATAGGTTTCGCCGTCATGCCATTGCAGGGTGTCGCGGGTCGGCGCGCACGAGCGGATCAACCAGCCTTCCTTGGCACCGGTGTCGTAGAACAGCACGGTGCGGTAGTTTTGCGGATGCAGGTTTTTCTGCATGATGGGCTCCTGGATTTATGTAATAAAGTAACAATGTTATTTGATAACAGTTCTCATTTCAATAGCAAAATCCCGACAGCAGTACGTGTGGTGATTATCGATATCGCCACAGTGCAACCATGACAAACCGCGGCCAACACGCTACCATCCGCGCCGCGTTGGTGCTCGCGGCCCGTTCGATGGCTGCAGTTAAACGGGAAACGGCAAGGTTGGCCGCAAGGTCAGCCCCAAGCCGTGCTGCCCCCGCAACGGTACATGGCCGGCTGCCCTGCAGCCCGATCCCTCATCCCAGCCACTGGCTGCGCGCCGCAAGCGCCACCGGGAAGGCGACGGAGCGTGCGCCATAGCCCGGATACCGGCCAGCGAAGTGGCCGGATCACGTCCGGCCTTAGGCCCGGTTGCCGTCGGGGAGGACGGCCAGTGGCAACCCCTGTCCGGTAATACCCATGACTTTCGCAAGCCTGCGCCTTGTTGCGCCCGTGGCTGGCTGCCTGCTGGCCGCCGCCCTCATTCCTGCCACCGCTTTTGCCCACGGCAATCACACCCACGGCCACGGCACCGCCCGCGCCGAACTGGCCGGCCAGACGCTGACTGTCCAGCTGGAGATTCCGCTGGAAAGCTTTCTCGGCTACGACTACCCGCCCAAGGGCGATGCCCAGCAAAAACTGTGGCAAGACTTTGTCGCGCAGATGGCCACCCCTGGCGACTTGCTGACGCCGGCGGCCGAAGCCGGTTGCGTGCTGAACCAGCACGAGATCACCCCCGACATCGTCAAGCCGGCCGCTGGCCGTGACATCGACAATCTCCGCGTCAAACTGGTTTACCAGTGCAAGGAGGCCGCCGCGCTGAAATCGCTGGCGGTGCCGGCCTTCGCGCGCTACCCCGGCCTCAAGCAGCTGCGCCTGCAGTGGAGCGCCGGCAGCACCCGCAAGACGGTGACCATCCGTCCGCGTTTCCCTGCTGTCACGCTGTAAGGAGTCACCATGCTGGAAGCCAATCTGCTGCAGCTGATGCAATGGCTGCTGCTGCCGGTGCTCGCCTTGCTGCTGGCCACCCTGTTGTACGCGCTGTGGATGAGCGGCGTGGTCGTGATGGAAGGCTGGCAGCGCCGGCGCGGCATCAGCCTGCTGCCGCAGGCGGCCAACCTTGCCATCGACGAAGTCGAGCTGGCGATTCTGGCCCGCCTCGAGCCTCTGCGTCTCTTGGCGCGCGTCACGCCTATGCTGGGCCTGATCGCCACCATGATTCCGCTGGGGCCGGCGCTGCAGTCGGTATCCGGCGGTGAAGGCCATGCCGCGCTGGCGGTGTTCAGCAATGCCTTTGCCGGCGTGGTGCTGGCGCTGGCCACCGCCTCGCTGGGCCTGGTGCTGTACTCGGTGCGCCGTCGCTGGCTCTTGGCCGAGCTGGTGGCCATCCGCCGCCGTCAGGAGGCCGCATGAGCCGCCCCGAGCTGAACATCCTCGCCGAGGAAGACGATGATCCGATGCTGTCGGCCATCAATCTGGTCGATGTGTTTCTGGTGCTGATCGTTGCCCTCTTGGCGGCCGTCAGCTTCAATCAGCAGCACAGCAATCAGCCCGGCAAGGTCGAGCTGACCATCGAACAGGACGGCCAGAAAATCCGTTATCAGGGCAGCGGCAGCCTGCAGCAGGGCGACGGCGTGCGCGCCGGGGTCGCCTACCGCCTGGCGGACGGCAGCATCATCTATGTGCCGGAAGACGGGGCCGCCAAGTGAGACTGCAAGCATTTTGCACCGGCCTCGCGCTCTGCCTCTTGCTGGCCGGGCAACAGGCGCTGGCGCAGCGCCTGTTATGGCTGACGGTGGACATCACCCCGGCCGCGCGCACCGCGCTGGTCGAAAACGAAGCGCGCACCCAGGGCTGGCAGTTTGCCAGCCTCGATCATCCGCTCGCGGCCAACCCTGTACGGCTGGAGGGCGAACGCGCCGCGCTGGCCAAGGCGCTGGCCAAGGCCGATCTGGTGTGGCTGGATGTGCCGCACGAGTCGGTGTTGCAGCGTCTGCAGCAATCCTTCGGCAGCCAGCTGCAGGCCAGTGGCAAGCCGCTGGTGTGGATCGCGCCGGACGCCAGGGTTGGCCGCAAGGCCGGCGAGCAGCAAGCCGCCTGGCTGGCGGCCGGCGGTGCGGCCAACACCCGCCATGCCCTCGCCTACGCCAAACGCTGGCTGGCAGCCGGCCAGCCGGACAGCTTCGCCGCCAGCGAGCCACCGCCACAGCCCCTGCCACGGCAGGCGCTGTATCACCCCGACGCACCGGCGCTGTTTGCCGACAGCCGCCAGCTGGAAACGTGGCGGCAAAGCCAGACCGCGCTGCGCGGCCAAGCAGCGGTGGCAGTGCTCGTGCATCGCCACCATTTTGTTAACGGCGAAACCGCCTGGCTGGATGACTGGCTGCGCCGCTTCCGCCAGCAAGGGCTGTTTGCCTATGCCGTCTTCGGCCAGCAACTGGACGCCAAGGGGCTGGAAAGCCTGCTGGGCCAGGGCGAGCAGGCGCATCCGCGCGTGCTGGTGCTGCATCAGCTGGTGACACAGGCCGCCGCCCTGCAGCCCTTGTTCTTGCGCTGGGGCGTGCCGGTGCTGGCCACCCAGCCCTATCGCCACGGCGATGCCGCCAGCTGGCAGGCCGATGGCAACGGCCTCAAGCTGTCGGATACGCCGTTTTATCTGGTGCAGCCCGAGGCCGCCGGTGCCATCGACCCGATGCTGGTCACCGCCTTGCAGGAGGGCGGCCGCAAGACCGAGCTGATCGCCCGTCAGGCCGATGCCGTTGCCGCCAAGGCCAAGCGGCTGATCCAGCTGGCTGATCTGCCACGCGCACAACGCCAGCTGGTGGCCATGGTTTACAACTACCCGCCGGGCGGCAATCACTTTGGCGCGTCCTTCCTCAACGTGCCGCGCAGCCTCGAAACCGTCAGCCAGGGCCTTGCGGCCAACGGTTACCGCGTGACGCCGCTGGCCGAGCAAGGCTGGATAGACAGCCTCAAGCCGCTATTGGCCGCCTATTACGAGGGCAGCGATCTGCTCGGCCTGCTGCGCAATAATCAGGCCGCCGCCCTGCCCGTGCGCCAGTACCGCCAGTGGTGGCAAAACCTGCCATCCGCCCAGCGCGAACGCATCAAAAGCCGCTGGGGCGAGCCGGAATCCAGCCGCTATGTGGTGAGCTGGCAGGGCGAGCCGGTATTCGTGATTCCGCGCCTGCAACGCGGCCAACTGTCGGTCTTGCCGCAGCCGCCGCGCGAGGAAACCCTGCATCGCGGCAGCAATCCCTTCATGCACCGCAGCCGCCAGCCGCTGTCGCACCACTATCTGGCGGTGTATCTGTGGGCGCAGCAGGCGCAGGCGCTGATCCACTTCGGCACCCACGGCACGCAGGAATGGGCCAACGGCAAATCGCGCGCGCTGGATGTGCTGGATGACGCGCTGCTGCCGCTGGGTGATGTACCGGTGATTTACCCCTACATTGTGGATAACCTCGGCGAGGCACTGACCGCCAAACGTCGTGGCCGTGCGCTGATGCTCAGCCACCGCACGCCGGTATTCGCCACCACCGGCCTGTCGCCGGGCATGCACGAGCTGCACGAGCTGATGCACGAGTACGCGATTGCCGACAACGGCCCGACCAAGCAGCAGGCGGCCGAACGCGTGGTCGGCCTGATCGTGTCCGAACGCCTGCATCACGACCTCAAGTGGACCGAAGAACAGGTGCGCGCACGGCTGGACGACTTCCTTGAGGCGCTGCACCCGTGGCTGGACCAGCTCGCCCACAGCAGCCAGCCGCAAGGCCTTGCCAGCTACGGTCAGGTGCCGGAGGCGGCGCTGCGGCAGAAGATCATCCTGCAGATGCTGCGCACGCCGCTCTTGGATGCGCTGGGCGAGGACGTGGACGAGGCCTTCTTGCTCGATCAGGACAAGATCGCGCAGTCGCGGCCGATGCGCTGGCTGCAACTGGCGCTGAGCGACGCCGAGGCGGCCAGCCGGCTCGACTTGCGCCGTGAAGGCCAGGGCAATGCAGTGCCGAATCGCGCCGGCGAACGCGGCATCGACAGCGAAGCGCTGTTGCAGCTGGCGCAAGAGGCGCAACGCCTCGATGCCTTGCTGCAGCAGGAAAACGAGCTGCCGGGCCTGTTGGCCGCGCTGGACGGACGCTTTGTCGCCGCAGCCTATGGTGGCGACCCGATCCGCAACCCCGACAGCCTGCCGACCGGCCGCAACCTGACCGGCCTTGACCCCAGCCGCCTGCCGACGCGCCAGGCTTACACCGTGGCGCAATTGCTGTTCGGCAACTGGCTGCAGCAATGGCGTGCGGCCAACGTTGGCCGCGAGCCGCAGCAGCTGGCGCTGTCGCTGTGGGCCGGCGAGACGCTGCGCCATCAGGGCATCATGGAAGCGCAGGCACTGGTGGCGCTCGGTGTGCGGCCAATCTGGGATAACGCCGGCCGTCCGACGCGGCTGGAGGTAATCCCCGTGGCCGAACTCGGCCGCCCGCGCGTGGACGTGATGCTGAGCATTACCGGCTCTTACCGCGACCAGTTTCCCGCCCTGATGGCCTTGCTCGATCAGGCGGTGACGGCGGTCAGCCAGGCCGAGCCGGACGGCAATATCGCGCGCCACAGCCGTGAGGTTAGCCAAGAGCTGGGCAAACGCGGCGTGCGGCCAACCTTGGCTGCGGCGCTGGGGCAGGCACGCGTGTTCGGCAACCCGATCGGCGACTACGGCACCGGCATCGACGCGGCGGTGCAGGATGGCCGCCTGCAGCGCGAAGATGCCCGCCTCGGCCAGCTGTTCCTGCGCCGCCTGAGCCAGCCGTATCTGGCCGGTGAGGCGGTGACCGGGCTGGACGAAGCGACGGCGATCGCCACGCTGTCGGCGCGCCTCAAGCGTACCGACGCCGCCATCATGGCGCGCAGCTCGCACCTGTACGGCATGGTCACCTCGGATGACCCTTTCCAGTATCTGGGTGGCCTCGCCGCCGCCGCACGCGTGGCCGGCAAGGCCGAGCCGCTGGCGCTGTACGTCAATCAGCTGCAAAACGCCGACGAGCCTTACAGCCAGAGCGCACAAGACAGCATCGCGCTGGAGATGCAAAGCCGTTACCTGCATCCGGGCTGGATCCGCGCGCTGAAGGCCGAAGGCTATGCCGGCACGCTGCAGGTGCTGAAGGCGGTGCAAAACAGCTGGGGCTGGCAGAGCATCGTCAGCGACAGCGTGCGCGCCGACCACTGGCAGGGCTTTTACGATGTGCTGGTGGCCGACAAACACCAGCAAGGCATCCCCGAGTGGCTGCGCAGCCACCCGCAAGCCTATGCGCAGACGCTGGAGCGGCTGATCCAGGCGCAGCGCCACGGCCACTGGCAGCCGGACGCCGCCACACAGCAAACCCTGGCCGCACGCTATCGCGAACTCACGCAGCAGGCGGCCTTGCCGACCGAACTGACAGTGGTACGCGACTGGGTGCGCCAGCAGCTGGGCGAGGCCGTGCCGCTTGCAGCCAAGCCTGTGACAGCCCGGCAGACCAGCGCCGACAAGGTGCGCGGCGTCAGCCGTCAGGCCGCCGGTGCGAGCTTGCCGGCACCACGTTCGGCGGTTCCGCCCGGCATGCCGATGCCGCAAGCGGTGGCCGATGTGCTGGAAAAGGCCGCCGTGAAAACGCCGCAGCGGGTACAGGGCATCCTGCTGAAACCGCAGCCGCCGGCGCTGTCCGGCTGGTGGCTGACGCTGCTGCTGTTACCGTTTGCCGCCGGTGTGCTGTGGCAATGGCGCCGCAGCGTGCCAGCTCGCGTCGTCTGCAATCAGTCAGCGCTGCTGGCAAGCAAGCCGCGTTGTTGACAGCAAGGCCGCCCATTCGGGCGGCCTTGTGCATTTGCCACGACGCCGCAGGAGTTTTTATTGAATAATGTCGCTACAAGGAGGGAACCCATGCGTAATCCGTGCAGCCATTTGCTGTCTTGCAGTCTGTTCATGCTGGCGCTGCCAGCCATGGCCGAGCCGATTACCGTGGCCTTGGGCGAGAACAAACCCCCTTACATCCTGGCCGAGAGCAAGGCTGGCGTGGAATACGATCTGGTCACCAGCATCCTGCGCGAAGCCGGCTTCAGCCCGGTAGTGGTGCATATGCCGAATCAGCGCGCCATCCAGTCGCTGGCCGAGGGCCGTGTCGATGCGGCGATTTCGCTGTCCGGCCCTTATGTTTCCGAGCGCTATATTGCCTATCGCAATATGGCGATTGCACTGTGTTCCAGCCAGCTGAAAGCCGACAGCATCGCCGCACTGGGCAAATGGCGTGTGGCAGCCTTTCACAATGCCCATCGCTTCCTCGGCCAGGACTTTGCTGCCATGGCCGCCGGCAACCCGCAATACATCGAAAGCTCGCCGCAAGCCACCCTCGTCAATCTGCTGTACAGCAAACGCACCGATGTGGTGATTTCGGATATCTATATCTTCCGCGAGCTGGCCAGACGGCAAACCGATTTGCCGATCAACACCTGGCAGGCACTGTGCAGCTTTGACCTGTTCCAGCCGACCAGTTATTCGCTGTCATTCCAGAACCCCGGCTACCGCAACCGTTTTGACAAGGCGCTGGCCAAGCTGCGCAAGGATGGCCTGTACGAAGCCATGGCCAAGCGTTACCAGCTGCTGGATGCCGCCAAAAAACCGCTGTTCAAGCCGGAGCTGACCAAACACTGAACGACGCGGCCAACGGTGATTGCCGTGTCATGTTGCAGCGCGGTAGCATAGTCTTCTTTGCGCCCGGGTGCCGTCATGGTTGTTCTTCCGCGTTATAACTGGCTACGGCTGCTGTTTGTCTGGCAGGGCTCGGTCTTGCCCCGCATCATGACCCGGCTGCTGATCGTGTTCCTGCTGTCGCTGCTGTCGGCCGGCGTACAGCACTGGTGGGTCAGCCAGCATGCCGACTCCAGTCTCAACGTCACCATCTTTACCCTGCTGGGCGTGTCGCTGGCGATCTTTCTCGGCTTTCGCAATTCGGCCAGTTACGACCGTTTCTGGGAGGCGCGCAAGCTGTGGGGCCAGCTGCTGGTGGTCAACCGTTCGTTGACCGGCAAGCTGTCGGCCGTCGACGATGCCGCCGTGCCCGGCATGCTCAATGCCATGCTGGCGATCAACTACGCGCTCAAGGGCTTTTTGCGCGACGACGATGTGCAAAGCCATCTCGACCGTCTGCTCGGCAGCCCTGCCCCGCTGATATTGCGCGATGCGCGCAGCGCACCTTCGCGCCTGCTGGCCTGGCTGCATGCCGAAAACAACGGCCTGCGCCAGCGCGGCAGCATCAGCGAAAACCAGTGGCTGGATCTGAGCCGCAATCTGGACGGCATCAGCGAGGCGGTGGGCGGCTGTGAGCGCATCATCAGCACCCCGATTCCGTATACCTACCGCGTGATGCTGAACCGCACCGTCACCCTCTACTGTCTGCTGCTGCCGCTGGGCCTCGTCACCAGCATAGGCTGGCTCACCCCCATCATCGCCGTGTTCATCGCCTACACCTATCTGGCGCTGGACTGCCTTGGCGACGAGCTGGAAGAGCCCTTCGGCAAGGAAGGCAATGACCTGCCGCTGTCGGCCATCTGCTATGCAATCGAACGCATGGTGCGCGATATGCGCGACGAAGAAACCACCGCCACGCCACCGGCGCGCGACGGCATTTACCAGTTCTGAGCGGTATCCGCGACAGCAAGGCCCCGCGCAGCGGGGCCTTGTCGTTTGTGCTGCTTGCGGCCAACCTTTGGCGATGGCTGGTCTATGGTGAAAGCTCTGCCAGCCGCGAGCGCCCGCCATGAACACCAGCAGCCAGCCTCAAGACCTCTTCTCCGCCTGGCAGGATTATCTGCAGGATGCCTGGCAACGCAGCATCCTTACCCTCGATGTGCTGCGCGAGCGCGGCGACATCTACCGCCAGCATCACGCCGACGGCAAGCCGCCGGTGCTGGCCTTTGACTACGACATCATTGTCGACGGCCGCGAGCTTGGCGACCCAGTCAATTACGCCCTGGCGGCGATTCGCCCGCCGCAAGGCTATCCGGCCACCGATGACAGCAAGCGCCCCTTTGTCGTGATCGACCCGCGCGCCGGCCACGGCCCCGGCATCGGCGGCTTCAAGATGGACAGCGAAATCGGCATCGCGCTGCGCCAGGGCCATCCGTGTTATTTCGTGATGTTCTTCCCGCTGCCGGAGCCCGAGCAGACCGTCGAATGCGTACTGCGGGCCGAAAAACTGTTTCTGCAGACCGTGGCCGAGCGCCATGACAATCAGGCCGGCAAACCCTTCGTGATCGGCAATTGCCAGGGCGGCTGGGCGCTGGCCATGCTGGCCGCCACCGCGCCGGACAAGGTTGGCCCCATCCTCCTGGCCGGCTCGCCGCTGGCTTACTGGTCCGGCGTCGATGGCAAGAACCCGATGCGCTACGCCGGCGGCCTGCACGGCGGCACCTGGCTGGCCTCGCTGGCCGGCGACCTCGGCGGCGGCCTGTTTGACGGCGCCCACCTCGTCAGCAACTTCGAAAGCCTGAATCCGGCCAACACCCTGTGGGAAAAGCCCTACCATCTGTACGCCCATATCGATGAAGAACGCGAACGCTTTCTCGACTTCGAGCGCTGGTGGGGCGGCCACTTTCTGCTGGCCAAGCGCGAGATGGAGTGGATCACGCAAAACCTGTTTGTCGGCAATCACCTGACTGCCGGCGATATCGAGCTGGCGCGCAGCGATCTGCGCGTCGACCTGCGCAATATCCGCTCGCCCATCATCATCTTTGCCAGCTGGGGCGACAACATCACCCCGCCACAGCAGGCGCTGAACTGGATTCCCGATCTCTACCGCAACAGCGCCGACATCATCAGCAACGAGCAGACCATCGTCTACTGCCTGCACGAACAGGTCGGCCATCTGGGCATTTTTGTCTCGGCCGGCGTCGCCAACAAGGAACACAGCGAGCTAGCCAGCGCGCTGGATCTGATCGACGTGCTGCCGCCCGGCCTGTACGAGGCGGTGATTACCGACACCCATCCTGAGAGCGCCGGCCTTGAATACCTGCAAGGTCGCTACATCGTGCGTTTCGAGCCGCGCGAGGTCGACGACATCCTGGCGCTGGATGATGGCCGCGATGACGAAGCCGCCTTCGAGGTAGTGCGCCGCGTCGCCGAAATCAACCAGCAGCTGTACGACCGCTTCGTGTCGCCGGCCCTGCAGAAAAGCATCAGCCCCGAGCTGGCGGAAACCCTGCGCGAGGCCCACCCCTCGCGCGTCGAGCGCGAATGGCTGTCAAGCAACAACCCGTGGCTGGCCTGGTTGCCGCAGACTGCGGCCAACATCCGTACCGAACGGCGCGAAATCGACCGCAACAACCCGTTCTGGCTGTGGCAGCAGCTGTCCAGCGACATCATGGCCGAAGGCCTCGCACAATGGGGCAAGTGGCGCGATAACGCGCAGGAGCTGTGGTTCAACAGCGTTTACGGCGCACCGTGGCTGCGCGCCGCGGTCGGCCTGCCGCCGGATCAGGGCTGGCAAGCCCCCAGCCGCCAGCACAGCTGGGAGCGCGAAGAGCTGCTGCGGCTCAAGCAGCAGGAGCTGAGCCAGCATTATGTCGAAGGCACCGCCTTTGACGGCCTGTTGCGGCTGCTGATCTACACCGCCATCGGCAACGGCGTGGTCGATGTGCGGCCGTTCAATGCCATCCGCCGCGTGATGGCCGAGACCCCGCTCGGCGAAGGTGTCACCCTGCCCCAGCTCAAATGCAGCATCCGCCGCCAGACCTGGCTGACCCGCCACGATCCGGCCCGCGCCCTCGCCACCCTGGGCCAGCTGCTGCCCGACCGTGCGCAGCGGCAAATGGCGTTTGACCTCGCCCTGCATCTGCTGGGCACCGCCGGCCCCTTGAGCGACAGCAAGCGCGAACGCCTGACACAGGTTGCGGCCAACCTTGCGCTCGACTGGCCACCTGCCGCCAGCGCCGATCCGGCAGCCAGCCCGCCGGCACGCAAGCCACGCCAGCGCCGCCCGGCCAGCAGCAAGGTTGGCCGCAAGCCGGATGACAAAGGCTAGAATGCGGCTTTTATCCGGAGCAAGACATGAGCGACAGCGTGAAGATCGAAGACCTGGTGCTGGGTGAGGGCAAGGCGGCCGAGCGCGGCGCACTGGTGACCGCGCATTACACCGGCTGGCTGGAAGACGGCACCGAGTTTGATTCCTCGCACCGCAAGGGCCGGCCTTTCGAGTGTGTACTGAGCAAAAACCGTGTGATCCAGGGCTGGATCATCGGCCTAGACGGCATGAAGGTGGGCGGCAAACGCCGGCTGTGGGTGCCGGCCGAACTGGCTTATGGCGAACGCCAGATCGGCGAACACATCAAGCCCAACAGCAATCTGCTTTTCGAGATCGAATTGCTTGAAGTGCTGACCCGCGATTGAGACGCGCACGGCCGCGCTGCGCCATTCAGCCCAGCAGCCGGCTGGTGACTTTCTCCACATAACTGGCGCGCAACGGCTTGACGATATAGGCCACCGCGCCAAGCTGGGCCGATTCGGTAACCAGCTTGCGGTCGGCCGCACCGCTGATCATCACCACCTTGGTTTGCGGCTGCTGCTGACGCAATTGCGGCAGCGCCTCCACCCCGCCCAGCTGCGGCATATTGATGTCGAGAAACAACAGCTCGGGCTGCAGCCGGCTGGTGGCCTCGATCGCCTCGCGGCCGTTGGCCACTGCCTGCAACACCTTCACCCCGCAATCCTGCAGCATCGCCTGCAAAGCCAGCCGCACCGATGGCGAATCATCGGCAATCACCGCCGTGCCCTTCTGGCTTTCGCGGGCCGGCTCGGCATCGTGCCCGCCAAGCAACGCCACCATCTGGTTCAGCATCAGCACATTGTCGAGTTCCTGCAGGATCTGCTGCGGCGAAAACGGCTTGTTGATAAAGCCGCTGACGCCGATATCGGTCGCCCTTTGCTGCAGATCAGCCTGGCTGGAGGCGGTCATGAACAGCACCGCCACATGCGGGGCGCGCTGCTGGATCACCTGCATCAGCTGCAGGCCATCGCGGCCGGGCAAGTGGTAATCGAGACAGATCAGATCGGGCTTGAGCTTGTCGAGGCAGGATTCCAGCAGCTCGCCATCTGCCAGTGCGGCCAACACCTCATGGCCATGCTGCAGGAACAAGGCCCCCAGCACCTTACGCAATGAAGCGTTGTCGTCGATGATGATGATGCGCACGCTGTGGCTTCCGGTTCGGGTATGTCATTCAATATACAAAAGAAATATCAGCATTTCTGGCCGACTTCGCTGCGCCACATCAAACCCCGCCGGTTTCCCGCGCCAGAAAAGCCGCCGCATTATCCAGCGCGGTCTGCACATAACCTTCCAGCCCCGCCTGTTCGGCATAGCCCAGATGGGGCGAACACAGCACATTCGGCAGCTGCAACAAGGGATGCGTCGCGTCATACAGCGGCTCGTGCTCGAAGACATCCAGCGCGGCAAAGCCTGGTCGGCCGGCCTGCAGCGCCGCCAGCAAGGCTCCCGGGGCCACCAGCTCGGCACGGCTGGTGTTGACGAACAAGGCGTCCGTTTTCATCAGCGCCAGATCCGCTGCGCTGATCTGCCCTTGCGTGGCCGGCACCAACCGCTGGTGTACGGTCAGGATGTCGGACTCGGCAAAAAACGCCTCGCGGCTGGCTGCCGCCTCGTAACCGGCGGCGCTGGCGGCCAACCTTGAGCCTTCGCTACCCCACACCAGCACCCGCATGCCGAAAGTCTGGCCAAACAGCGCCATGCGCTGGCCTATCTTGCCAAAACCGAGAATCCCCAAGGTGTGGCCATGCACGGCGCGACCGATGGTCGTCTGCCACTGCCCGCCATACAGGCCATTTACCGCCGGTACCAGGCACCGCCACGCCGCCATCAGCAGCAGCCAAGCCAGCTCGGCCGGAGCAATCGGGCTGCCACTGCCCTCCACCACCGCCACCCCATGCCGCGCACAGGCATCCACATCGATATGGCGCGCGATCTTGCCGGTCTGGCTCACGAGCTTGAGCTGCGGGCAGCGCGCCAGCAAGGCGTCGTCTATCTGTGTGCGTTCGCGCAGCAACAGCAGCGTATGCGCCTCGGCCAGCAGCGTATCTGCCTGCGGCTCGCGCGCCAGATCGCCGCACACCGCCAGCCGGTAACCGGCAGCCTCGGCGCGGGCGGCAAAACGTCGGCAAAAACCGCTGTAATCATCGGGAATCAACAACAAGGGTTTCATCGTGTTTTCACTCCATGTGCTGCAGCAAACTGGCAGTTCCGCCCTGCAGGCTCAAACGCGCTGATGCGCCGTTAAGCAGCGTCCATTGTGGCGGCACATGGCCGATATCGGCATCCAGCAGCACCGGGCACGCCAGCCCGGCCAATGCCCGCGCAATGGCTTCGTCGTAAGTCAGGTCAGCAGGGTTGGCCGCATCCGGCCCGCTGCTGCGCCCCAACACCAGCGCCGCCAAGCCGTCAAATACGCCCGCCAGCCCCATACCAGTGAGGGCGCGCAGCAGCTCGCAGGGCGGCATTTCGCAGTTTTCCAGATACAGGATGACCGCTTCGCGCTTGAATTCGTGCAAATCAAAATGCGGCGTGCCCACGAGGCGCGACAACGTGTCCAGACAACCGCCGATCAGCCGCCCTTCAGCGACAAAATCCTCACCATGCAGCGATCGCACCTTGCCGGCAAAGCGGCTGGCCTGATCATCCCAGCGCCAGTATTCGGCAAACGACTGTTGCGCGGGCGGTATGCCGTGCTGCAGGCCATGCCATAGCGCGGCCATTTCCTCGCGCCGCTCAGGCAGGCTCAAATCAAACAGATTGGGCGAATGCAATGTCGCCCAGCCGGCACGCAGCGTCAGCGGTACCGCGAGTGTCGACACATCGGAAAAGCCGCCAAACCATTTGGGCGGCAAAGTCGCCAGCCGCGGCCAATCGATGCCGGCCAGCAGTTCCATCGCCAGCTCGCCACCCCAGGGCGGCAAGATGGCCTTGATTTCGGGGTCAAACAGGAAGCGGTTCAGATCCGCCAGCCGTTCGGCGGCGCTGCCGCTGGCGTTTTTATGCTGCTGACGCAGGGTGGCTCCCTCGATCACGCGATAACCGGCATCGCGTAGCGCCTGCAAGGAGGCATCCAGACGGCCTTGCAGCACTTCGGGTACACCGGAGGACACCGCACAGACAGCAATCGCGTCACCGGGCTTTAACGGGGCAGGAAAACGGATAGTCATGGCAAGACCTGTGGCGTGATCGGGTCAGCCATTGCACCACAGTGCCCGAAAAATGACAAAACGTTGGCCGCAAGCCCTTTTGTGCTGCGCCCGACCTTCTCAAACAGCCCTGAATGGCTGGCCGGGCAGCCTCGCTGTGGATAAACCGTCCAGCATCAGCGCAATCCCGCAAAGACAAAATAAAAACGGCCAGCCGTGCAAAAACACGGCTGGCCGATTGCGCTTGTGGATAAGTCTCGCGGTTTATACGCCGTGATAAGCGCGATACCAATCGACAAAGGCCTGCATGCCGTCACGCAGCGGCGTATCCGGCGAAAAACCGGTGTCGGCACGCAGACGGGCGGTGTCAGCATAGGTAATCGGCACATCACCATCCTGCATCGGCAGGTATTGCTTCACCGCTTCCTTGCCGCAGGCCGCTTCAGTGGCCTGGATAAAGTCCATCAGCGCCACCGGATTGTGGTTGCCGATGTTGTAGACGGTAAAAGGCACCGCGCCGCTGGCGGGTTTGGCCATCACGCGCAACACACCTTCGACGATGTCGTCGATATAGGTGAAATCGCGCTGCATCTGGCCGTGATTGAACACCTTGATGGTGTCGCCTTTCAGAATCGCCTCGGTAAACAGCCACGGCGCCATGTCCGGGCGGCCCCACGGGCCATACACGGTAAAGAAGCGCAGGCCGGTGATCGGGAACTGATAGAGGTGGGCGTAGCTGTGCGCCATCACCTCGTTGGCTTTTTTGCTGGCCGCGTAAAAACTCACCGGCTCGTCAACACGGTCATCCTCGCTGAACGGCACTTTGGCGTTTTTGCCGTACACGCTGGACGAGCTGGCAAACACCAGATGCTGCACCGGATGGCGGCGGCAGGCTTCGAGGATATTGGTGTGGCCAACCAGATTGCTCTGCGCGTAGACATGCGGGTTTTCGATGCTGTAACGCACACCAGCCTGGGCAGCCAGATGAATCACGTAGTCCGGCTTTTCGGCAGCGAACAAGTTATTCAAAGCATCCCAGTCGGCAATGTCGAGCTTGTGAAAAGCAAAACCGTCGCGGCCTTGCAGGGTCGCCAAACGGTCGTGCTTGAGCGTCACCGCGTAGTAGTCGTTGAGGTTATCCACAGCGACCACGCTGACATTGCCGCGATCGAGCAGTTTTTCGCACACGGCACGGCCGATAAAACCGGCTGCACCGGTAACTAATACTTTCATCACGATTTTCCTGGCGATTTTTCCAAGCGGCGAAGCTCGTTCAGCTTCGCGTATTTGATGTAACTGTTAAAGCAGCCAATGCTGATGTGGACAAGTCCGGGCAAACCATCGCGAAAACCCTGACGCACCAGGTAAAACTTCACGAAACGCAGCAAGGGGCTCAACACCAGCTTGGCTATCCCCGCTTTTTTGCCTCTTTTCCACAGGGTTTCGGCTTGCAAAGTGGTGTAGCGGTTCTGTTTGGCCAGATACAGCGCGATGTCTTCACCCGATTCATGCATCAGATCGCCCTTGAGGGTGCCAATCTTTTCCGTGGTCTGCACATGCTCATGCACAACATCATCAGACCAGCGGGCACGACGACGATCAAACAGACGCAGATTGTAGTCCGGATAGCCTTCACCGAATTTCAGAAAGCGACCCATGAACTTGTTGCTGCGTGCCATCTGCCAGGCACCGCAGGCGGCCAACATTGCTTGATCATTCAGCAAGTTATTGATTTCAATACAAAGTTCTTCAGATAACCACTCGTCTGCATCCAGACACAACACCCAGTCATGACTGGCACTGCTGACTGCCAATTGCTTCTGCGGACCAAAACCTAACCAGTCCTGGTGGATAACTTTTGCCTTATAGGCAGAAGCTATTGCCAATGTCCTGTCTGTACTTCCCGAATCCATCACGATCACTTCGTCAGCAAAGCGACAACTTTGCAGACATTTTTCCAGCAATGCCTCGGCGTTTTTGGTGATCAGCACCACGCTCAGTGCTTGTCGCATTCTTTCTAGTACTTTCGATTTATAAAAAGATAAGGATAGTTGAAGGCAAGCCACGTCTGTGGATAAGCACTTTTTTCTTTTTTTTTACAGTGATTTAGCTTGATTCAAAAACTGTCATTGCCTGCAGGGAGCCTGCGTGGGCAGCTTGTGGATAAGTTTGACGCTTCTGCAAACATCGGTGTTATGCACAGTTTGCCCGCTGCTGTCGTTCATGTCCGGCAAAATGTCGAAACAGTGCTTCATCCTGCTTTCCCTGTTTACCGTTTATAAATTAGATAAAGAAGATATAGTCGGCAAAAAACTGTGGATAATCACTATTATTCCATCATTTTCAGTAGCTTAGCTTGTTTGCGAGCACAGGTTTAACCCTGTCTGCACGGACAGGATAGCTTGTGGATAAATCTGGCAGTTTTGTCCACAAGCCAGTTATCCACATTCCGGTGGACCGGATTTTACTTGGTTAACCACAGCCCTGCCCGTAAAATCCGGCGCATGAAAAACATCCTGTTGTTGCGCATGTCGTCGATGGGCGACCTTATCCATACCTGGCCGGCGGTCAGTGATCTGGCACGGCATTACCCGGATGCCAGGCTGGTGTGGGTGTGCGAAGAATCGTTTCTGGATATCCCTGCCATGCATCCCTTTGTGCACCAGATTGTGCCGATAGCCTGGCGAAGATGGCGCAAGTCTTTGTTTTCAAACAAGACAAGACAGGAGATGTCAGCGTTTTTCCAGACTTTGCGTGCAACAAAATGGGATCTGGTGATTGACCCGCAGGGCCTGTTCAAGTCGGCCATTCCGGGCAAGCTGGCCGGTGGCAAACTGGTTGGCCAGGCCTGGGGACACAGCCGTGATCCGCTTGCCAGCCTGTTTTATGATGTGAAGTTGCCTATTGGCCGTGGCCTGACCGCGATCGAGCGCAACCGGCAGATCTTTGCCGCCGCCTGCGGCTATACGCTGCAACAGCCGCCGCATTACGGCGTGCGCTGTGGACAAAGGCTGGCATGGTTGCCGTCCGGCCCGTATGCCGTATTGATGCACGCTACCAGCCGGGTAGAAAAGGAATGGCCGGAAGCCAGCTGGATTGCGCTGGCCCGACATCTGGCTGCCAAAGGCATCGTGGCTGTCTATCCATGGGGCAATGCTACCGAACAGCAACGCGCGCAAAGGTTGGCCACAGCCGTGCCCGGCAGCGTGGTCGCGCCGCGCCTCACGTTGGCTGAAGCCGCCGCGCTGGTCGGTCATGCTGCAGTCGGCATTGGCCTTGATACCGGCCTGACCCATCTGGCCAATGCTTTTGCGATTCCGCTAGTGGCCATCTTTACCGACAGCAACCCGCGTATGGTCGGCATGTTAGGCGGCAACAATGTGGCGGATTGTGGTGATATTGGGGTGATTCCTGCTACTTATGAAGTGCTTGCTGCGGTCGACAAGGTGTTGGCCGCATGAGTATTGCCCGCAGCCTTTACAATGCAGCCTGGTGGCTGGCGACACCCCTGATTCGGCGCTACTTGCGCAAGCGGGCGCGCAAGGCGCCGGCTTACCTCGAACACTGGGACGAGCGCTTTGCCATTGATCTGCCCGCGCGTGGTGAAGGCCAGCTGATCTGGCTGCATGCGGTATCGGTAGGCGAGACGCGCGCGGCACAGCCGCTGATTGCGCTGTTGCGCGAGCGTTATCCACAGGCGCGCTGGCTGATTACCCAGATGACGCCGACCGGCCGTGATACGGCGCGCCAGTTATACCCGTTTGCCGAGATCCGTTACCTGCCCTACGACCGTGCTGATTACATGCAGCGTTTTGTCGCGGCGATGCGGCCAACATTCGGCATCCTGATGGAAACCGAGCTGTGGCCCAATCTCATGCATGCCTGCCGGACACAGCAGATCCCGCTGTTTTTGTGCAATGCCCGGCTGTCGGAAAAATCCTTGCGCGGCTATCGCCGCATCCTGCCCTTGATTCGCCCGGCCATGCAGGCGTTGACGGCAGTGGCGGCGCAAAGCGAGGACGATGCACAGCGTCTGGCGCAACTGGGGGCCAGCAATATCACCGTCTGCGGCAATACCAAGTACGACATCAGCTCGCCACCGGCGCAACTGGCGCTGGGCCAGCAGTTCAAGCAGCGCATTGGCGATAGGCCGGTGCTGGTTTGTGCGAGTACCCGCGAAGGGGAAGAAGCGCTGATCCTGGATGCCTGGCTTCAGGCAGAGGTTGGCCGCAGCCTGCTGGTGATCGTGCCGCGTCATCCGGAACGGTTTGTTGCAGTCGCACACTCGGCAACAGAAAAAGGCTTTTCCGTACAATGCCGTAGTGATAATTTGCCGCTTTTACCTGACACCCAAGTGTGGATAGGCGATAGCATGGGCGAGCTGTTTGCCTATTATGCAGCGGCTGATGTGGCCTTTATTGGTGGCTCGCTGCTGGACTTCGGTTCGCAGAACCTGATCGAGCCGGCCAGCGCCGGTGTACCAGTGTTGCTGGGCCCATCCACCTATAATTTTGCCGAGGCGGCAAAACTGGCGATCAAGGCTGGCGTAGCCGTGCAGATTGCCCACGCAGATGAGCTGGTAGCCACAGCCCTGCGTCTGTTGTCGCAGGCGGCCGAGCGTGAAGCGATTGCCCGGGCTGCACGACAATTTACCCGATTACATCAGGGAGCCAGTCAGCGTTGTCTGGCTTTGCTCCCTTAGCAAAACAAACCAGGATTCAAACATGATTATTCCGGTCATCCTGTCCGGTGGTGCCGGCACGCGACTGTGGCCTGCTTCCCGTAAAGCTTACCCCAAGCCGTTTCTGGATTTTGACGGCAGTGGCAGTCTGTTGCAGAAAACCTGGCAGCGTGTCGCTACCCTGGCTGACAGCCAGCTGCCACTGATCATCACCAACCGCGATTACTACTTCCAGTCGCGCGAGCAGCTCAAACAGATCGACGGCAAGGCCGATTTCCTGCTGGAGCCGGTTGGCCGCAATACCGCGCCGGCAATTCTGGCGGCCGCCCACTATGTAAAAGAGCGTTATGGCAGCGAGGCAGTGATGCTGGTGGTGGCGGCAGATCACCTGATTCACGATCAGGCCGGTTTTGCCCGCTCGGCGACGGCGGCCGCTAACCTCGCGGCACAAGGCAAGCTGGTGACTTTCGGTATCAAGCCGCAATTCGCCCATACCGGTTTTGGTTATATCCAGGCAGGCACTGCCATTGATGGCAGCGAAGGCTGCCATCTGGTGAGCTCCTTCCACGAAAAACCGGATCTGGCCAAGGCCGAGCGCATGCTGGCCGAAGGTGGCTACTACTGGAACAGCGGCATGTTCTGCTGCACGGCTGGCCAGATGCTGGCCGAATTCACCGAACACGCCAGCCATGTTGCCGACGCGGTACAGCATTGCTGGGATATTTCGCGTGCCGATAACGAGCACTGGCAGATGTTTGCCCTCGGCAAGGACAGCTTTGCAGCTTGCCCGGATATTTCGGTCGATTACGCTGTGGTCGAGAAAAGCGCCAATGTGGCGATGGTCAGCGCCGACTTTGACTGGAGCGATATCGGCTCCTGGGATGCAGTGGCGGCGCTGGGCGAGCAGGCTGCACCAGATAATCTGATCAATATCGATTCGCAGGATTGCTATTTCCAGACCGGTAAACGCGTGGTGGCGGCGATTGGTCTGGACAATCTGGTGGTGGTGGACACGCCGGATGCACTGCTGATTTCGCGCAAGGATCGTGCGCAGGATGTGAAAAAAGTCGTTGACCGGCTCAAGGCAGAAGGCAGCGTGCTGCATGAAGTCCACAACACCATGTACCGCCCCTGGGGTAGCTACACCGTGCTGGAAGAAGCCGCCGGCTACAAGATCAAGCGTATCGAGGTGAAGCCGGGCCAGTCGCTGTCCTTGCAGATGCATCATCATCGTAGCGAGCACTGGATCGTGGTATCCGGCATGGCCAAGGTGGTCAATGGCGACAAGGAATTCCTGCTCGGCCCTAACGAGTCGACGTATATCCCGGCCGGTCATGTTCACCGCCTGTCCAACCCCGGCGTGATCGATCTGGCGATTATCGAAGTGCAGAGCGGCCAGTATCTGGAAGAGGACGATATCGTCCGTTTCGAGGATCACTATGGCCGTCAGTAGTCTGCGCGAGCTGTGGCGCTATCGCGGTTTCATCCGCGCCAGCGTCCAGCGTGAGGTACAGCTCAAATACAAGGATTCGGTGCTGGGCTTGTGGTGGCTGGTGGGCTCGCCGCTGGTGATGATCCTGATCTACACGCTGGTGTTTTCGCGCATCATGCACTCGCGCCTGCCGGGTATGGAGATGGCCTATGCCTACAGCGTCTATCTTTGTGCCGGTTTGCTGCAGTGGAACCTGTTTGCCGAGGTCGTTGGCCGCACCCAGAGTTTTGTAGTGGATAATGCCAATCTGATCAAGAAAGCCAGCTTTCCGGTGATTTCCTTGCCGGTAATCGCCTCGCTGGGCAGCCTCGTCAATTTCGGCATTATCTATGGCCTGTTTGCCTTGTTCATGCTGAGTCAGGGCTTGCTCAGCCTGCAGCTCTTGCTGGTGTATCCGCTGGTATTGGCCGTGCTGGTGGCAATGGCTTTTGCTGCCGGCATCATCCTTGCCGTATTCAATGTGTTCTTCCGTGATATCGGTCAGCTGGTGCCGCTGAGCCTGCAACTGCTGTTCTGGGCCACACCAATTGTCTACCCGGCCAGCATCCTGCCGGAAGCCGCCAAAAGCTGGCTGTCGTGGTTGCCGCTGTACAACTTGATGACACTCAGCCATCAGCTGCATCTGGGCATCGCTTATTCCCTGCAGCTTTTGCTGTATCCATTGGCCCTGACTGGCGTCCTCGCCGTGATGGCCATGGCTGTTTACCGCCGCCTGTACGGCGACATGCTGGATGAAATCTGATGGGAACGATCAAGGTTAGCGGGCTGGGCAAGCACTTCAAGATTTACCCGCGCCGCATTGCCCGTCTGAAAGAATGGCTGGGCCTGCAAAAGCAGACCTACCAGCAAAAATGGATCTTGCGCGATCTGGATTTCGAGATCCGTGCCGGTGAAACTATCGGCATCATCGGCCGCAATGGCGCTGGCAAGAGTACCCTGCTGAAAATGCTGACCGGCACCTTGCTGCCCAGCACCGGCAGTATCGAAAAAGCCGGCCGCCTGTCGGCACTGCTCGAGCTGGGCATGGGTTTTCATCCGGACTTTACCGGCCGGCAAAACGCCTATATGTCTGGCCAGATGATGGGGCTGACACGGGACGAGATCAGCGCGATCATGCCCGATATCCTTGCTTTTGCTGAAATCGGCGATGCCATCGACCAGCCGGTGCGAACCTACTCCAGTGGCATGCAGGTCAGGCTGGCTTTCAGTCTGGCCACGGCGGTCAGACCTGAGATCCTGATCGTTGACGAGGCACTGGCGGTAGGCGATGCCTACTTCCAGCACAAATGCTTCAAGCGTATCCGCGACTTCAAGCAGCAAGGCGTGACCCTGCTGTTTGTCTCGCATGATCCGCTGGCGATCAAATCGCTGTGCGAGCGCGCCATCCTGCTGGAAAAAGGCCGCATGGTGATGGATGACACCCCGGACAAGGTGCTTGATTACTACAACGCGCTGATTGCTCTGGACGAAGCCGCTGCCGACGAGCATGACCAGTTGATTGCCAGCGGGGCGCAAACCCGTTCCGGCAATGGCAAGGCGAGCTTACAGACGATAGAGCTGTATTCCGCGGCCAAGGTAGCTACCCGCTTGCTGCGAACCGGTGATGCAGTACAGATTGCGATTCGCTACCAGGTAAACGAGGCGTTGCCGGATGGCCTGACTCTGGGTTTTCTGATTCGCGACCGGCTGGGTAACGAGATTTATGGCACCAATACCTTTCACAAGGCCTGCCAGCTACCTTCGTTACCGGGTATGCATGAAACCCGTATCGAGATACCGGCTCTGCCATTGGGAGCGGGCAGTTACAATGTGTCATTCGCCTTGCACAGCGAGTTCAATCATATAGACAACAACTACGACTGGTGGGATCAGGCACTGACTTTCGAAATGGTCAAACCTGACAAAGAGATTTTCAGTGGCGTGGTGGATATTCCCTGCCAGTTTCTCCTGCCGGCAAGCGAGGACGCAGCCTGATGGCGCAGATTGATGATTTGGTAAAACGTGTACGTGCGAATGCTGCCAGTGGTGCAGCAAACACGGAAACAGCCGGCGACAGTGCCGGCTATTTCGATTATCGCGTGCTGTTTCTGGAAGAGGACAGCAAGTTTGTTGCAGCTTGCTATCGCAGGATTCTTGGGCGTGAAGCGGATGAGCAAGGCGCTGCCATCTACCGCGATGTGATGGTGCATAGCGGCAAGCTGGCAGTGATTATTCCGCTGCTGTTTTCCGATGAACGACGTAGCCGTTTTCCACATTGGCAGTACAGCCCGCTGCTGACAGTTTGTCGTCGCGCATTGCAAGTTGGCAAAATGCTGGAAAAACGTGGCATCAAGATTGGAGTTGGCCGTTTGCTGAGATTATTGGCTAACTATCTTGAAAGAGATTTTGCCATTATTCGGCAGATTGTCGTGGCGCAGGAAATACAGAGCCGCAAGTTACGGGCAGAAATACAGGCAGCAAATGGCAAGCTGCAAACGGTTTATGAACTGAAAAAACAGCAGGTGCAGTTACATGCCCAAGGCGATCACCTTGCCGGGCAATTGGCTGAATTGCAAAACGCGGCACTTGATCAGAAAGTACCTGCCTGGCAGCCTGCACCACAGGCTGAATACAGTACTGACATCCTGCCGGAAGAGGCTGCTCTCGACAGCTATTACAAGGCATTCGAAGATGCCAATCGTGGCACGCTGGCCGAAATTCGCACCAAACAGGAGCAATACCTCCCTTTCCTGGCAAAACTGAAAGCGGAAATCGCGGCCAAAGCAGCCATCGATATCGGGTGTGGACGGGGTGAATGGTTACATTTGCTGGCAGAGCAGCATTTCCAGGCGGTCGGCGTGGACATGAATGCCACCATGGTGGCTTATTGTCGTGAACAGCAACTGGTCGCAGTCCAGCAGGATGCCCTGCAATACCTGAAGCTGCAGGCCGATGACAGCGTGGCGCTGATTTCGGGGTTCCATATTATCGAGCATCTGCCATTTGCTGTGCTGTATGGCATTGTCGAACAGGCAGCACGCGTGTTGGCCAAGGGCGGCATGGTGATTTTCGAAACGCCTAACCCCGAGAATGTGCTGGTAGGCAGTCATACTTTTTACCACGACTTCTCGCACCGCAATCCGGTCACGCCGTCGGCGATCAGCTTCCTGTTCCGTTATCACGGTTTCAGCGATATCCACATCGAGAGACTGAATCCGTATCCGGAAAATGCCCGTGTTCCGGGGCACGACCCGCTGACCGAACGCGTCAACGGTCACTTCTGCGGCCCGCAGGACTTTGCCATCATTGCGCGCAAATAAGCCATGAACATCATTGTTGCAGCCAACATTACCCCTTTTCTGCGGGGCGGTGCCGACTTCCACATCAACGGCCTTGCCGCGGCGTTACGCGAGCATGGCCATGATGTTGACCTGATCCGTCTGCCTTTTTTCTTTCATCCGCTGTCCGCCATTAGCGAACAGATGGACTACTGCGCCAAACTGGATCTGTCGCGGCCAAACGGCCAGAGTGTCGACAAACTGATCAGCCTGCAATTTCCGGCCTTTGCCATCCGTCATCCGGATCACATTGCCTGGGTAATGCATCAGCACCGCGCCGTGTACGAGCTGTATGACGAGCAGCAGGCTGATGATGAGTTGCGTGCCTTGCGCGAGCGTATTACCGCCTACGATAACGACAGCTTTGCCAGGTGCCAGCAGGTTTTTGCCAATTCGCAGCGTGTTGCCGACCGCTTGTACCAGTTCAATCAGGTCAGTGCCACACCGCTTTATCACCCGCCTGCCGGTGCCGAGCGTTTTTATTGTGCCGAAGCGCTGCCTTACATCTTTTGCCCGAGCCGTTTCGAAACGCTCAAGCGTCAGCAATTGTTGCTTGAAGCGATGGCCCGCATGCCGTCGCCGCCGAATGTGGTCTTCAGCGGTATCGGCGGTACGCTAGAGCACTGCCGACAGTTGGCCGCAGACTATGGTCTGGCTGACAAGGTGCGTTTTCTCGGCCATGTCAGCGAAGAAGAGAAATACGCGTTTTATGCCCATGCCAGCGCGGTATTTTTTGCGCCATTTGACGAGGACTACGGCTATATCACGCTCGAGGCCATGCTATCCGGCAAGCCGGTGCTGACTTGTCAGGATGCTGGCGGGCCACTGGAGTTTGTCCGGCATGGCGAAACCGGCTGGGTATGCACGCCGGACGCTGCTGAAATTGCCGACACGCTGGCCTGGATTGCGGCCAACTCTGCTCAGGTGCGTGATATGGGGCAGGCGGCATGCCAGTCGATTGCCGACAAGGACATCAGCTGGCAGCAAGTCGTCGCCAGCCTGCTGGGATAAGCCATGAAACTTGCCATCATCGCTCCCAGCCCGGTGCCATTCGTCATCGGTGGCGCGGAAAACCTTTGGTCAGGTCTGCTGGCTGCGTTCAACCGTATCGACGGTATCCAGGCTGACCTGATCAAGCTGCCAAGTCCGGAGCGTAATGCTGTCGAGATCATTGCCAGTTACCAGCAATTTTCACAGCTGGATCTGAGTCATTTCGACCAGGTCATCAGCACCAAATACCCGGCGTGGATGATCGATCACCCCAATCATGTGGTGTACGTACAGCACAAATTGCGTGGCCTGTACGACACCTATCCAGCCGGTTTGCCTACTGACTGGCAGCAGGATTGCCCCTTGCCAGCGGAATTGCAGCGCTTGCTGTTGCTGGACAAACCGGGGCGCGACATCCTGCCTGAGCTGTTTGGTAGCCTGCAACAATGGCTGGCGGCCAACCCTGAGCATCCGGCCATGCAATTGCCCGGCCCCTTGCTGCGAGCCATCGTGCACCAGCTGGATCGCATTGCGCTGGCCCCGGGCAGGATTGCGCGTTATCTGGCGATTTCCGAGACGGTGAAACAGCGCGCGGATTACTTCCCGCCGGATGTGCCGGTCGAGGTTATCCACCACCCGACCAGCTTGGCGACACGCGGGCCATTGGCCGGTGAGGCGATATTCACCGCCAGCAGGCTGGACGGTGCCAAACGTATCGATCTGCTGATCAAGGCCTATCAGCAGGCTGGTCTGGAGATACCTTTTCATATCGCCGGCAGTGGTCCGGCCGAAGCCGAACTCAAGGCACTGGCGGCCACGAGCCCCGGCATCCGTTTTCTGGGCCGCATCAGCGAGGAAGCGTTGATCGACGAATATCGTCGTGCGTTGTTTGTGCCCTTTGTGCCGTATCAGGAAGACTATGGCCTGATCACGCTGGAGGCGATGCAGTCTGGCAAGCCGGTGGTGACGGTCAGTGACGCCGGTGGCGTCAACGAACTGGTCGAACACGGTGTTACCGGCCGGGTCGTCACGCCGGATGTCGCGAGTCTTGCTGCCGTTTTTGCCGAATATGCGGCCAACACTGCACTGGCGCAGGCAGACGGCGAGCGGGCGATGCCGGCGGTCGCGCATATCGACTGGCAGCAGACGGCGCAGCAATTGTTGAACCGGCCTGTGCGTCGTCGCAAGGTAGTCGTGGCCAACACCTTCCCGATCTATCCACCGCAAAGTGGCGGCCAGCTGCGCATGTACCATCTGTATCGACAGCTGTCGCAGTATGCCGACGTGACGGTGGTCAGCCTCTGTCATGACCGCCAGATGGTGGAGAGTCGTCAGCTTGCTGAGCACTTCAGCGAGGTACTGGTGCCGCGCAGTGCCGCCTTGCTGGAGTTTGATGCCTGGCTGGAAAACGAGCTGGGTGTGTCGGCGGGTGATCTGTCAGTCTCGCAAATGCCCGAACTGGTACCGGAGTTCATTGGTGCACTGCATGAGGCCGGCAAGGATGCGGATGTGGCTGTTGCCTCGCATTGCTATGGCTTTACGGCCTTGCAGCAGGCCATCAGCTGCCCGCTCTGGTATGACGCACACAATGTCGAATATGCACTGAAAGCCGCGATGTATCCGGCTGACAGCCCTTGGCTGGATGCAGTATTCCGGCTAGAGCGCGACTGCGCGCGTGAGGCCGCGCAGGTTTTTGCCTGCAGTGGTGAGGACGCCGACCGTTTGCAGCAGCTATATGGTGTCGAGCCTGCACGTCTGAATATTGCGGCCAACGGTGTCGATATTGCCGGCGCGCCTTACACCAGTCAGCAGGAGCGGAAACAAAAGCAGGCTGCCATCGGTATGAGCCGGCCTGCTCTGTTGTTCATGGGCAGCCTCCACCAGCCGAATATCGAAGCGGCGCTGCTGATGCGCGAGATGGCTGTACAGTATCCGCAATGGGATTTCCTGTTGATGGGTACTGTCTGCCATGTCCCGGAGTTGCAGGATGGCCCTGCCAATCTGGCCTTGCTGGGTCTTGTCAGCGAAGCTGAGAAACAGCAATGGCTCACCTGTGTCGATATCGGTCTGAATCCTATGCTTGGCGGTTCCGGCACCAATCTGAAGATCCTCGAATACGCGGCCTGCGGGGTGCCTGTGGTCAGCACCCGCTTTGGTGCGCGGGGTGGCATTCTGCTGGAAGACGCGCATCTGTGGGCGGCCGAGCCATCAGGGTTGGCCGCCAAGGTCGCCGAGGTGTTGGCGCTGGATGCCGATGCACGCGAACAACGTTGCCTCGCGGCACGGCAGCGCGTGACAGAGACGGTTGACTGGAGTGTAATTGCCGGTCGATTTGCCGTTTGCCTACCTGTCTAGTTATGGCAATTGGTAATTAAAAACACGGTTTTCCCCTTGAGGGAAAACCGTGTTTTTTTTGCAGCAGCATTGATGTGTGCATCGTCCTACAAGCTGACTGGGGCGCGTGCCAGAAACTGTTGCAACTCGACGGGTGTACCCAGAACATGGATATCGCTGGCAGCCAGCTCGCTGATGGCGACTTTGCCACCATCGGCCAGTAACTGACGGTACAGCGGTGCGATGTAGCGTTCACCACGGACCAGGTTGGCCGCATCGGCAAAAAAACGGCGGTAGGCCTGATCATACAACTCGCCACTGCGGAACCAGTACAGGCCGATGGAAGCGTGGTCTGAAATTCGCTGTTTTTCGGCCAGATCGGTTGCCCAGCCGTCATGGCCGGTTTTGACAAAGCTCCAGTGCTCGCCTGGTACATCAAAGCACGGCACCCAGCCGTCGGCACCGGCGCGGATCATTGCCGGCCGCAAGGCTGCTGGCTGGACAAAGGTGTCGATGTTGTAGATCAGCAGCGGCTGTTGTGGCAGCCACAATTCACGTGACAACCAGGCACTGCTGGCCTGGCCATCACTGAGGGTATCCAGCTCCAGAATGTGCACATCGTGAAGTCCCAGCTCGTGGCAACGTTCACGCACATAAGGGCCGGAACGGTTTTCGGCCAGGCAGACGAAAATCACGCGGCTGCCTTCGTCCAGAAAATGACGCAGCGAGAGCATCGACCACTCGAACAGGCTGCGCCCATGGGCTTCGATCTGGTATTTCGGCACGGTATAACCGGCGTCGAAAAAGCGCGAACCACGTCCGGCCATGGTGATGACGATATTGCCCGGCATGCTTTACTCCTGCCCTAGTAGTTGATGGATTTCTGACTCGGACAGACGCAGGAACTCGTCCGGGCGAATGGCGCGATCGTCAATATAAAACCCCTTGTTGCGTGGCCAGGGTTTGCCGAACAGTAACTCGTCGTAGGGCACATCCCATCGGGCCAGCCAATCCAGCAGGACGGGAGCGGTATGTTTGTTGATCAGGCCGAGATTGCCGCTGTGGGTATGCATATTGCGGGCAGTGAACAGCAGAATGCGGTAACCGCGAGCCTGGTACTCGCGGAGTCTGGCCAGCATGTCATGGCGTGGTTGCAGTTCGGCATAGCTTTGGCCAGGCTGGCGGATATCGCATAGGGTGCCATCTATATCTACAACCAGCATCGCGTCTTGTCTTGTGTCGTCCGGCAGTGGGAAGTCAGTCAAATTCAACCTCGTCGAGGATTTGTGCGGCTTTCAGCAGGAAGGCCGTGATCTTGTTGGGGTGGTCGCCATGCAATGGCAGCATGGACAGGAAGAGCGAGGCTTCGCCCAGGCGCATGATGCGCAGGTCAACGCCACTGGCGATAACTTGCCGGCGGAACAGTGCCTTTAATCCATCATGACGATAAGCCGCCAATTGCAATTGCAAACGGTTTTGTCCGTCGAGCAACAACTGATACTGGCCATTATTGATGAAGTCATAATCACCGAGTGCGCTGTGCGACAGTTTGCACAGGTCGTACAGCGGATGTGTCCACAGGCTGCTCTCATCCAGTGCACCCTTGGGATCTATCAGTTTCAGCAAGTAACGTTGCGGGTCATACAACACATTGGAAAAACACGGGTCGCCGTGACCAATGACCAGATAATCAAGAGCAAAAGCTTTTTCATGGCGTGCATACAAACGCAAGTAACGCGCCAGCTGCTGTTGCAGATCCAGTGCGGGATCGCTGCCGGCTACCAGCCGGTTGATCTGGCGACCGCTGTCGCTGGCCAGAAAAGCGGCAACACGAGCCTCGACTTTTTCGACAAACAGCGTCCGTGCCATGGCTGAAACTTCACTGCGCGACTGGTTCTGGCGTGGCCGTTCGGCCAGAAAGAACAGCATGCGATCAACAAAGGCGGCAAAGCTGTCTTCGTCAAATGCTGCATGCACCCATTGCAGGGCGGTGTCGGCAAGGTAATAACGCAACATGCGATAGCTGGCGGTATTGCCCTCGTCGCGAAAGTCGAAAGGCTGTACCAGCCAGGGTCGCAAACGCTCGGGCACCAGTTCGTAGAACGCATATTCAGCCTGTATCTTTTGCTTATCCGCTGACCGTTTGGTGTAGTAGTAGTCGTCAATCTGCACTTCATTGAAGTGGCGGGTTGCTGTGGCGCCACTATTGAATGACAGGAAATCGCGAATCCTGCCCAGGTCGAGCACGGATAAAGACTGCAGGCGCTGGCTGCCTTGCCAGGCCTGCGGCCAACGGTGTAGCGGGCTTGCAGTAAAAGCCGGCCACTGGCTGACCAACTGGTGTGCATTTTTCAGATAGACCAGCAAGGGCTGATAAAGCCGGTCGGTAAAGTCTTCATTTGCATACGGCAGGCGGGCAATCAGTTGCCCCAAGCGTTCGGTATGGCTGAAGCCGGCCCGACCGGCAATCACGCAGATTGCGCAGTCTTCCGGGCTGGCCAGCAAGCGGGCATGCAAGGCGTTGATATCGTCTGTGTTTCGCAGATGCAGCAAGCTGTTTTTTGCCCATTGCGGCAGTGCCTGGAGAAAATGCTGATGCAAGGCTTGGCGTCGGTAAATGATGTCGCCGTAGCGGCGTTTGCCGACCATCTGCGCCACTTCGTCACTGACGATTTCGCGATCATCCAGCACCAGGATCAATCGATTCGGATCATGCACCATGATGAGCTTTCTGCAAGTTGTGGCTGCGCACCTGTCTGCTCAGCAAGATGCTGACCATGCATAGCAGCCCCAATGCCAGTAGTTGATACTGGCCAAAAGCGGGGACATACTGTCCGGCCAGTGGCAGGCTGGCCAGCAGGCTATCCAGGAATAATGAAGAGAATTCGCCACCAGGGTTGGCCGCATGACGCAGGAACAGGCCCAGTGCAGTGATTTCAGCAGTCCAGATCAGCATGGTCAGCAGCAGAAAACCGCCGATACGGCCATCCAGCGACTGGCGTAGCGCACGTTCCAGCAGCAGGAGGGCATGGCTGGCCCGCAGCAGGTAAAAACCATGTTTGCTGTGGCTACCCAGTACCAGATAGCGGTTCAGGTAATGGCACAGGCGGCTTAGTGACAACAGCGTAAACAGGCTGAACATGCTGATGCTGACAAACAGCAGCAAAACAGCATGCAGGGCCGGCGGTAGCGGAAAGTCGAACAGGTAAAGGCCGAGGATGATGATGCTCAACACCATCAAGTCGCCCAGTCGTTCTGCCAGCCAGACGGCCACAGCCTTTTGCCGGTTGGGTAATACTCTGAAAAAAGCCAGCAAACGCAGGATCTCACCCAGTTTGAACGGCAGAAAACTGCTGGGGAAGGCGGTCAATGCATGGGCGGCAGCCATCGGCCACAGGCTGTTACGCTGGTCCAGCGTCAGCAAGCCCAGTCGCAGCATGCGCAGTAAATGTGCGGCAAGATAGACCAGCATTACCAGTACAAAGTCTGGTAGTGCCGACAAGCCGACCAGCTCCGGCCACGCATGCCACAACCAGCCGCCAAACAGCATGATCAGTGCAATAGTCAAAGAGTGATGATGACTCATCGTGCTTTGCCGGTTTGCTGATGAAGGATCTTCCCGCTGTAACTGTCAAAACGTATGCCTCGCAGCTCGCTGGTCAGAAAGCGGCCGCGTTGAGTGGCATAGCCAGCCAGCAGGCGCAAAACCTTGAACGCCTGGCGGAACAGCCTGACATTGGATACTTGGTCTTCTTCGCGCCAGCTGATCGGGAAAAACCGTACACGCTGGCGACGGTGATAGCTGCCCAGCAGCATCACATAGTTGAAGGTCAGATCGTCCGGGAAGGTCTTGTAATAGAACTCTCTCAGGCTGGTAACGCGATACAGGTTGAGGCCGGAACCCAGGTCGTAAATGCGTCGGCCGGCAACCAGCGAGAACAGGCTGTTGTAGACACGGTTACCTACCGTGCGAAGCAGCGAGTAGCCCTGCAAACGGCTGCCAGGCATGAAACGCGCACCAAGCAGGCAGTCGGCATCCTGATACGCGGCAGCCTGCAGCTGCGGTAGCAGATCGCGGATATCAGCCTGGTCATCACCGTGCAGTACTACCAGATAATCAAAATCGTGTTCGACGGCATAGCGGATCGCCGCCTTGTGCGAGCCGCCAAGCCCATAATTGTCGTTGTTTTGCCAAGCGAGGAAATGACTGCGGTGCAGATATCGCTCACCCGCAGCAATCGCGGCTGCGAGCGTGTTATCCGGAGAACGGTTGTCTACTACCAGCACGGTATCGATCCACGACTGGATAGCATCATCGAACTGGGCTAATACGCGGCCGATTTGTGCTTCACAACGATAGGCGGGGATGAAAACCAGGATTTTCGGTTTCAATTTGATTGAGCTCCATTCGGTGCCCGCATGCTTCCGGTCAGCCAGTGCATGAAGGCGTAATTGCTGAGCAGATTCAGCGGTGTGGCCAGTATCTTGGCCGTAACGGCAGCTGGTATCAGGTTGCCACTCAAGTCTTGCAGCCACAGGTTGCTTGTCAGGCTGTTGATCAGCAGGGAGTAAAGGCTGATGGATAGCGCCTGGTAAGCCCAGTACGCCAGCAGATAGCCTGACAGGCCGTATTGGCCGCGCTCGAAAACGCGATTGAGTGCCAGCAGCCAGACATAGCTGACACCAAGAAAGGATGAGACCAAGTTGGCCGCAACAGCGGGCGTACTGAGTGCTTGAGTCAGCCAGGTATAAGCCAGCATATCCAGCAGCCATCCACCTCCTGATACCAGGGCAAAACCGAGAAACCGTTTCATCGCATTGAGCCGGCGTTTGTCTGCCAGCTGTCCAAGTTGAATAGCCCCAGACGGGTGCCCGGCAAATCACCACCATGCATCGGAATGAAAGGAATGCGCCGTGGGGGATCGAAAGCCTCAGTATGGGTTTCCGGGCGGAATAGTTTCTGTACGCGACCATTCGCTTGCATGCTCATGCCCAATACCGGCCATGCCCAGTTCCAGCGATAGCGGTAGGCGGTAGGTTGGCCTGTTGCGGCCAGACGGGTGGCAACCTGTTGCGGGTCCAGCAATGGCGAGGCGGATGTGGCCTGGACGGTTTGTACCGCTTCACTGAATTGTTGCCAGTAGCGATTATTGGCCAGTTGCCAGATGGATGCAGCGGCCAGACCAACAAACAATGCCAGCCAGAGCTTGCGTAGCAGCATGGTCTGTGGACGAGGGCCATACAGTTGCCACAATACGCCCAATACAAGCCACAGGCTGCCTCCGAACGTAATCAGGAAACGGTAGCTATACTCGCGGCTCGGGTCGGCAAGTTCGGGTTTACGCCACAAGGCAAGGCTGCTGTACAGCAGGAAAATGGCAAGAATGCTAAACAGCAAGACCGCAGTCCGTACGGGCCAGCCCTCTTTTTCGCTGTTGAACTGCCACAGTCCCGCAGCCAATAGCAGTCCGATGAACAGCACACTGAGGCGGGTGTTGCCTTGCCATAACTCGGCAGGATCAGCCAGCGTCAGCAACTGCAGAAAGGCATCAGTCTGTGCGGCGACAGGATGACTCGCTTGCCAGTAAAACACGAAGGCTGCCTGTGCCAGTCCGACGATCGCGATCATTAACCGGTGTGGTGGCCAGCCTCGTTGCCAGCCAGCCAGCACTGCGGCTCCTGCCAGACCGCCCCCCCACAAAGCCATGCTCTCATGGGAGCGGAACAGGATGGCTGCGGTGAATGTTATCAATAGATAGTCGCGCCACTGTAAACGCAAATCCAGCAGCAGGTAGTGCAGTAACAGCCAGCATAGTGGCAGGGCCAGCAGCGCCTGGTTGAGGATGAACATTTCTGATGGAATGGCACAGCTCACCATGCCGGCCAGCGCTGGTAATGTCAGTCGGTAGTCGGCGGCACGTTGCGCCAGCCACAGGCAAAGCAGATAGACGAATGGTGGCATCAGGAACAGTCCTGCGCCAAACAGGCTGCGCAGCAGCGGTATATCAGTTATGCCAGACTGCAACGCCAATGCTGCCGGCAGTTGGTTCACCATATTCGCCATTAGCCGGATATGTTTGCCATCATCGGCCAATGGCCAGCCTTGGCTGTCTGCGAGCAAGGCAACAAAAAAATTGGCACCATCAGCATATAGTGCCCGGTCAATCGCAATGGCTTCCAGCAGATAGCCGCTATATAGCATTATGGCCAGCAACCCGGCCGGCCATAATGATAGACGTACAAATTTGTTATGAACTAGCAAAGGTTATCCATGGAAATCTGACAATTTTATGAAATAAAAAAGCATGGTTGTGCGTATTTATTTGAATTGAATTGTACAAAAATTCATGGGTAATTTGAATGGCATTCTTGGCTTTTCAGACGGGTGTCACCGCAAGGCAGGCAAGCCTGGAGACTCAAAGCAGAAGGCTGTATGAGGGTGCTACTTTGGCAAAGAAAAGTATGCTGGTGCGTCTACCAAGACATCAATTCCCGGCAGGTTTGACTTCGCTGTTCTGAATCAGCCGGTTCATTTCTTCGGGTTGCACGATGCGCAGGTCACGGCCTTTTTTCTCGATCAGGCCTTGCTCGACCAACGCATTGATGACGCGGGATACCGATTCGCGGGTCGTGTTGGCCATTGCGGCCAACTCTTGCTGAGTCGGCAAGCGGGTGATAATCAGGTTGTTCTTGCTGCCATCGGGTTTGGAGTAGCTGAGCAGTAATGCGGCCACGCGGCGTTGCACATTATTGATCGACAGAATCACCCGTTGGCGGTTGTTGGCGCGGATGACTGAGGCAAACTGCTGCAATAACTGGCTGGCAACTTGAGGCGCACGCATCAGCAATTGCTCGAAGTCTTGCCGCGGCAGATAGCCGACGATGGAATTATCCATGGCTTTGACGGAAGCCGCGCGCGGCAGGCCATCAATTGCGGAGATTTCGCCAAACGACGCGCCAGGTTTGATGATGTGCAGGCCGATCTCATTGCCATCCTGGGTCAAATCGGTGACGACCAGCTGCCCTTGCAGCAGGAACATCAAATCGCAACTAGCCTCATTTTTGTTCAGGACGACGCCGCCCTTTGCAAATTCACGCAAGTGGCATTTGCCCGAGAGCCAGGTCAGGTTGTCGCTATCCAGTTTGGCGAACAGGCTGACAGTGGAAAGAAGGTTGGCATTGATCATGCGGCGTAATGTGATGGTTGTTACACTTTCCGTCAAGCTAGGCGGTTGCGGCGGCAGAAAATCAATACAATTAAGCTGTTATTGCTCACTCCCCGCTGCGGAAATCTTGACATGAAATCCCGTTCCCCGATCCGTCTTTCCCTCATGGCACTGGGCTTGCTGTTTGCCAGTACCGGCGTGCTGGCTGGCGATCAGGCGGCAGAGGTTGTGTTTGCCATCGGCAATGTCAAAATCAGCCAGAATGGCCAATTGCGTCCCTTGCAGCGTGGTGACAAGGTGTTTGCCGGCGACGAATTGCTGACAGGCAATAACGGCCATATCCATCTCAAGACAGTCGATGCCGGTTTTGTCAGCGTGCGGCCAACGTCCCGCTTGCTGATTCATCAGTACCACTACTCCGCGCAGAATCCGAAAGAAAACGCGATCCGTTTCGAGCTGAAATCCGGCGTGGTGCGCAGTGTGACGGGCAAGGGCGGCGAAATGGCCAAGGACAAGTTCCGCCTCAGCACCCCGGTGGCGGCCATCGGCATTCGCGGCACCGACTTCACGGTGTACACCAGTAATAACGAAACCCGCGTTGCCGTGCGCAGCGGCGGCGTGGCGGTGTCGCCGTTCACCGCCAGTTGCGTGGCCGCGGCACTCGGCCCTTGCAGTGGCAGCTCGGTGGCTGATTTATATGCCGGCAACAACAGCGCCTTGCTGCAGGTGCGCAGTCATGACAACAAGCCGATGCTGAGGCAGGACAAGACCGGCACCTTGCTGCCCGAGTCCATCGCCCCGGCTTTGCCGGAAGAGCAGCAGTCGCTTGAAGGCAAGGTCAGCAAGACATCCAGTGTCGATTATCAGGATGTTTTGCAAAAAACCGTACAAGGTGTGGATAACAAGCTTTTGCAACAGCAGAATCCGGGCAAGAAGCTGGCGCAACTCGAGTGGGGGCGTTGGGCGGATAAATTGCAAGATGGCAGTGCTGATCGTCTGATGCTGGCGCAAGGTCTGCAAGATACCTTGTATCGAACTGGCGGAGAGATGGCATTGCCTGAACGTGGTCGGTTTGAGTTCAAACTGAATGCTGCCAACGCGGTATTACAGAGCCAGGACTCGGCGCAGGCTGGTACGCTGACAGTCAGTCAGGCGAGGTTGAGTATCGATTTTGCCAGCAAAGAATTTTCAACTGCCTTGCAAGTCCAAGGTGGGGGGCTGGTACAAGCGGCACAGCTTGGCGCGACAGGTGGGATCAGTGCTGATGGCAAGCTGGATGCCTTGCAGTACTGGAATGGCAACACCATGACCTTGAGTGGCGCCTTGTCCGGTGATGGCAAGCAAGCCGGTTACGTTTTCCAGCAGAAATTGCCAGATGGCAATCAAATCTCCGGCGCCACCAGCTGGCAGCGCTGATGCGGCCAACGTGCTAAGGTAGCGGCATTCCTTATTGATGCCGCTACTGTCTTGTTCTCCCTGCTCAAACGATCGCTGCTGGCAGCAGCGCTGACCTCGCTGTTTGCTTGGCTGGCATTCGGCCCGATCGGGCTGGGGCAGGCCTATGTCTGGCGCGAGCGTTTGCAAGACTTGCAGTGGCAATGGTTGCCCCGCACCAATGCCAGCGACACCATCGCCATCATTGATATCGACGACAGCAGTCTTGCCAGTGTTGGCCGCTGGCCGTGGCCGCGTGACACGGTGGCCACGCTGGTGGATAAGCTGTTCAGTCAGTACCAGGTTGCGGCTGTCGGGCTGGATATCCTGTTTCCCGAGGCCGGCACCCCGCCGGCTGGTGATGTCCGTCTCGGCCGTCTCGCACAGCAATTTCCCCTCGTGTTTGCCCAGGTGTTTGACCAAGATGCGGCCAACCCCGGCCGCGGCTTTGGCCAGCTCTTGCCCGGTCAGGCCTGTCCGGCCGGCATCAGCGTGCCCGAGGCTATAGGCTGGCTGGGCGTCAGCCCGACATTTGGCCCGATTCCGCGTGGCGGCCATATCTCGCCGCTGATTGATGCCGACGGTAATATCCGCCGCGCCTTGCCGCTGCTGCAATACCGGCAGCAATGTTATCCCTCGCTGGCGCTGGGCGTATTCGACGCTCTCAGCGGCAGCCTGCCTCATGCCGCCAGCTGGCAATACAGCAAGGGGCAATTGCAGCACAGTCTGAGCGGCCTGAGCCTGCCGTTGCAGGAAGATGGCAGTCTGCGCCTGCACTTTGCGGCCAACCCTGCGCCACAATACCCGGCAGCCAAAGTGCTGGATGGCACGTTGCCGGCCAGCCTGCTGCAAAACCGTATCGTGCTGATTGGCTCGTCTGCTGCCGGGCTGGGCGATCTGGTGTCCACTCCGGTGGCCAGTCGGCTGGCCGGCGTGCAGATTCACGCGGCCGTGCTCGACATGCTCTTGCAGCAAAATACCCCGCAGCGCCCGTCGTGGGCTGTCGCACTGGCGCTGTCGGCAACCTTTGCCCTGTGCTGGCTGCTGCTGCCCGGTGGCAGTCGCCGCCATCCACGTCGTCTGCTGCTGTTGGCACTGGCTGCCAACCTTGGCTGGCTGCTGCTGGTGTGGTGGTACTGGCAGCGCGGCATCGATCTGCCCGCCTTGCCGTTGTTGGCCTGTCTGCTCTTGTTGCTGCCATTGCGCAATACTTGGCAAAGCATTGCCGCGCAGCTGGCAGAACAGCGACTTTTTCGCCAGTTCAGCGCCTATCTGCCACGCGAAGTGCTGTTACAACTGGTAGAATCCGGCGCCGATCCACGCCAATTGAAAGCGCAAAGGCATAATATCAGCGTGATGTTTGCCGATATCCGCGGCTTTACCCCGATTGCCGAACAGCTCAGCCCCGAGCAACTGGCCCAACTTCTTAACATCGTGATGGACTACCTAGCGCAGCACATCCAGCAACAGCAAGGCACGCTCGACAAATTTATCGGCGATGCCATCATGGCCTTCTGGGGCGCGCCGCAAGCCAATGCCGCGCACGCCGATGCCGCCGTGGCCTGCGCCCTTGCCATTCGCCAGCATCTGCCGCAACTGCATGCAGAGTTGGCCGCACACGGCCTGCCAGCCATCACCTTCAGTATCGGTATCAATAGTGGCCCGGCCGCAGTCGGCAATATGGGTAGCCGCCAGCGCCGCGCCTATACCGCAGTCGGCGACACCGTCAATCTGGCTGCCCGTCTGCAAGAGCGCAGCCGCGATCTGGGGGTGGACATCCTGCTGGGCGAGGAAACCTGCCGGCAGTTGCAGCACGCCGTCCTCGCCAGCCATGGTCGTCAGCAATTGCGTGGTCGCCAGCAGGCGGTGCAGGTGGCCAGCCCGCTATGAAAAAGCTGCTCGCCACCGTGTTGTTGCTGGCCAGTCTGCCGGTGATGGCAGACAGCACGGCTGCCGATTCGCTGTATCTGCAAGGCGTGGCCGCCTACAAGGTGCAGGATTACACCCTGGCCATCCGGCTGTTTGACGCCGCCATTGCGGCCAATCCTGCCCATGCCGGCGCACGGCTAGACAAGGCCATTAGCCAGTACGAACAGGGCGATCTCGATGGCGCGCGCGCCAGCTTCAACGATCTGTCCCGCCTGGCGGCTATTCCGCAGCCGATAGCCGAGCTGGTACAACATTATCTCGAAGCCCTTGAGCCGCCACCCGAATGGCACTGGCAGCACAGCTTCAGCGCAGGGCTGGGCCGCAGCAACAATGCCAATCAGGGGCTGTCCAACAGCCAGTTCGACTTTGGCGAGCTGGACCCGTACTACCTGGCCCGTGCCGATGGCTATGCCGAGTGGCAATACCAGGCCGATGTACAGCGCCTGTCTGACAACCATCGCCGCTACCTGCTGCTGTATCAGCGTCAATGGCAAACCGAGCGCGATGCCAACCAGGCACTGATACTCGGTGGCGCTAGCTGGCAATGGCCGCGTACTTACGGCACCGTGCATCTCAACGCCCAGCTGGGGCAAAGCTTTCAAAACGCGAATACCCTCTATCAGGCCGGCAGCAGCAGCGTGGCGTGGCAGCAAGCGCTGCTGACCGGCCAGCTATGGCTGAATGCCGGCTTGCAACAAAAGCGTCATCCGCAAGATGCGGCCAACAGCAACCGCGTCTGGCAAGTCGGTGCCAGTTATCGGCTGCCTATGGCACGCCAGCAATGGCAGCTGGATGTCAGTCTTGCCAAAGATCAGGCACTGGGGAATCGGCCCGGCGGCCAGCGCCAGCGCACGGATATCAATCTGCAGGCGCAGTGGCTGCTGGCTCCTCGGCTGGTACTGCAGGCTGAAACCGGTTGGCGCAAGGAAGTGCAGTCAGAAGCATTCAGCGGGCTGTTTGGCGACACGCGCCGTACAGATCAGACCTTCAACAGTGCGTTGACATTACAGTGGCTGGCCAGCGCGGACAGCAGCTGGCAGCTGGCCTGGCTGCGCAAATCCCAGCGCAGCAATATCGCGCTATACGATATTGCCAGCCATGAGTGGCGTCTTGGCTGGAAAAAAAGCTGGTAAACCGCCACGGATAGCCACCTGTTTCAGGGTAAAAAAGCGCTGAAGCAGAGTTCTCCGATAATGCCTTGTGAATAATTAACTGCATTGACACACCATATCTGGTAGTCATCAATCCTTGGTACACAAGGCTTTGCGGCCAACATTTTCCTTGTATACAAATCAACATTGCATGTGACGAACATCACACCGCTTTTGACGCAACGCCACTATAATCCGCAGAGTCGAAAGATCTTCGACGGAATACTTGATCAAGTGTTTCACCCAACAACCGCTTTATAGAGAGGAGCCTTCAATGGCCGCTTCTGCATACTTCGACGCAGTTCAGAAACTGTATGTTGCTTACTATGGTCGTCCGGCTGACACCGTTGGCCTGAACTACTGGGCTGAGAAAATCGATGCTGCCAAGGGCGACATCCAGTCCGTAGTTAACGCTTTCGGTTCTTCCGCCGAAGCCCAGTCCATCTACGGCAACGTGTCCACCGTTACTCAGGTGAACAACGTATTCAAGAACATCCTGGGTCGTGACGCTGACGTTACCGGTCTGAACTTCTACGCGCAAAAAGTTGCCAACGGCGAATACTCCCTGGCTTCCCTGGCTCAGCGCATTCTGGACGGCGCTACCACTGGTGACGACGCTAAAGTTGTAGCGAACAAGCTGGCTGCTGCCAAAGTGTTCACTGCTGCTATCGACACTGCTGCTGAAGTTCTGTCCTACACTGGCGACACCGCTGCCCAGCAAGCTCGTGACTTCCTGAAAGTCGTGACTGCTGACACCGCTACCGTACCGACTGCTGAAGCTGCTCAGACTTCCGTTTCCGGTCTGACTGGTTCCAACAGCAACCCGGGCCAGACTTTCAGCCTGACCGTTGGTGCCGACACCATCACTGGTACTGCCGGTAACGACACCATCACTGCTCTGACTATCAAGGCTGATGGCTCTGATGCATCCACTCTGACTTCCTTTGACACCATCGATGGTGGTGCCGGTAAAGATACGCTGCACATCTATACCGATAACAAGGTAATTGGTACTCCGGCAGCTGCTACTGATCTGAACAAAACTTTCGCGGCTACCAACTCCGTGAAAAACGTTGAAGTTGTGAACATCTACAACAACAACGGCGCAGCCGCTGCTTTTGGTGATGCTTCCAAGTTCGAAGGCGTAACCGAACTGTGGCAGCATTCCGCTGCTGCAGCTGTGACCAAGCTGGCTGCTACTACTACTGCCGGCTTCAAGGCCACTACTGGCGACCTGAGCGTAACTGCTGCTGACGCTGCTGCTACCGCTACTGTTGCTTTCGACAACGTTAGCGAAGGCGGTACTCTGACTGTTGCCGGCTCTGCTACTGGCACCCTGAACAGCGTGAAAGTAACTGGCACCGTTAAAGATACTGACAGCAATGGTTCCGTTGCTGCCAAGACTCTGGCTGTTACCGTTGGTAAAGACGTTGAGACCCTGTCCGTAAACAGCGGCATCAAGTCCACCCTGACCGTAACTGACGGCGCTGGCACCAAGAAAGTGTCTACCGTTGACGCTTCCGCCAGCACTGGCGACCTGACCTACGTTGCTGCCAACACCGTTGCTACCGTTAAGACCGGTGCTGGTGCTGACACTGCTACCATCGCCTTTGCTGGTACTGCTGATGTCAAGGCTGCTTCCCTGTCCACTGGCGCAGGCGATGACACCCTGACCGTTAACGTGACCAAAGGCGCTGCTTCTGCCGTGGCTGTCAACGTTGATGCAGGCGCTGGCAAGGACACCATCAATCTGAACATCGTCACAGAATCCGTTGTTACCTACACCGTTGCTGCTGGCGAAGGTGATGACTCCGCAGTGGTGACTGGCACCATCAAGACCACCGACAAGGTCGATGGTGGCGCTGGTACCGACACCATCAGCCTGGCTGCCAAGGCTGCTTACGTTGCTGACGACTACATCGTGTTCAACAAGGTGATCACCAACTTCGAAACGCTGAAGCTGACTGGCGGTGTCGTTGTTACCGATCTGGACGCCAAGCAACTGGCCGCTGCCTACACCACCGTTGACCTGAACGCTGGTTCGGCTATCAAGGGCGTGGGCTCCCAGGCTATCGTGGCTAACGGCAACGCTACCGTGACTGCTGATGGTTACAAGGCTGCTACTGTTACTGACCCGATCACCTACGCAGGTACCGTGTCTGTTACCGAAAAAGCCACCGGCACCGTTAAGGTTCTGGCTGAAACTGCCAAGCTGACTGTTGCTGCCAACGATGGCAACGTTCCTGCTGCCAACAACCTGACCGTGACTGGCGAAGCCAAGACCGTATCGGTTGTGATCAACAACAGCAACGACACCAAGGGTACCAAGGTTACTACCGACGACACTCTGGTTGTTAACTCGGTAACTGTTGCTAACGGTACTGGCGCTGATGCACTGAAAGACCTGGCTTCGCTGACCCTGTCCGGCAACGGCAAGGCCACCGTGACCAACGTTGACGGCACCAAGCTGGCTACAGTTGACGCTTCCGCGCTGAACAGTGTTGGTACTGACGGCAAGGCTGCTACCGGTCTGACCTACACTTCCAGCAACACTGCTGCTGAAACCATCAAGCTGGGCGCTGGCCTGGACGTGGTTACCATCAATGCTTCTACTTTCGGCAAGGTGGATGTGGTTACCGGTCTGAACCTGGTTGCTAGCGCTGCTGATGCTAAAGTGGTTGATGCTGCCAAGTCTGACAACCTGAACGTTGGCACTGCTGCTACTTACAAGGCATTCACCAGCACCCAGACCGATCTGGACTTCCTGCTGAAGGATGCTGCGGCTTCCGCTGACAATAACCTGGTATTTGCCTTCGGTGGCGACACTTATGTATTCGTTGATGCCGGCACTGCTGGTCTGATCGATGCTGCTGATACCGTTGTCAAGCTGACTGGTACCGTGAACCTGGATCTGCTGATCAACGTTCTGGCCTAAGTTGGATTGATCAATCAGTAATGATTGATTAAACAACTGGAATCGCCGTCTTGCACTTTGGTGTCAGACGGCGATTTTTCATTTTGTGGTCATGCATGCTCTTGATTACCCTTACTTTTTTAAGCCATTTGTCATTTTTAATTGTTTTTCTGTCTTACCATGACATGGTTTTCCTGTCACACTGATGGCCGCTTGAATGTTGGCCGCAGATAGGAAAAACAATGGTTGCAACAGTATTGTCGTTTGCTGAAGAGCGTAACCGGGCGTTGACCGGCGAGGGCTGGGATGGTGTGGTGCGGGTGTCGGTTGGCAGCTATTACGGCACAGGCTCTTTGCTGTTTGACGGACGCGCCGTGCTGACGGCAGCACATCTGTTTGATGCTCCGGATGGCGTGACGACCGTCAGTTTTGATACCGCCAAAGGCAGCCAGACGCTTGGCGTCAGCAAGGTGCTGTTGCACACGGCTTATGATAATGACGGCAATAACGATCTGGCCTTGCTGTGGCTGGATGCTGCGGCGCCGTTGGCCGCAGAGCGTTACGATATAAACCGTGACAGCAATGAGTTGCTGCAAGATTTTACCTTTGTCGGGTATGGCGTACCGGGTACCGGGCGCACCGGCATTGACGAGCTTTATGATGGTCCAGCCATTCGCCAGTGGGCGAAGAACCGTTTCGATACAGATCCGGCAACCATGAAGCAGCTGTTTGGTTACGAGATGGCATGGAAACCATTGTCTGGTAGCCAGTTGATGGCTGATTTTGATAATGGCTTGCCGGCGCAGGATGCTCTCGGACGTTTTATGGGCATACACGATCGTGGTCTGGGTTGGGAGGAAGGTGTCCTGACCGGAGGTGATAGCGGTGGCCCGGCTTTTCTGGCTGGCAAGGTCGCCGGGGTTGCCAGTTATGGCGTCAGCCTGACTCGTGATGGGGTGAAGCCAGATGCGGATGGTGTAACCAATAATGCCAGTTTCGGCGAGCTGTCTGCCTGGCAAAAAGTCAGTTATTACCAGCAGTGGATTGACCAGAATATGCGCGCGCAGTATCTCGATGCCCCAACTACGGTAGCTAATGTGAAGACGAGTATTGCCGAAGGGAATGATCAGGCGGTACGGGCTTATTTTTTGCTGGAATTCAGTGGGGTTCGCAGCGATCAGAACCAGTTGTTGAGCGTGGATTACCGTACCCGTGATGGTAGTGCCAAGGCTGGTGAAGATTATTTTGCGACCAGTGGCAAGCTGGTGCTTTACCCCGGTGAGAATAAGGCGGTTATTCCGGTCGAGATCATGGGTGATGCCGTGCAGGAAGGTGATGAGACTTTTTTCCTGGATGTGTTCAATCCGGTAGGGGGAAGTTTTGGCGTGGGTACCGTGACACTTACGGCCATGCGTACGATTATTGATGATGATGTGTGGCTACTCGGCTAAAACTCGAATTGAGTATTGTCATGTATCTGCTAATCACCTATTTATTGAAATGCTGATGACGTACTAGTTTGTCTTGTCGATTCATGATTCAGGAGCTCAACTATGGCCAGCCAATTTTTTGATGTCGTTCAGCGTGTCTATATCGCCTACTATGGTCGCCCGGCAGATTATGACGGGATGGTGTATTGGTCTGATAAATTGGCTCAGGCTTCGGGTGATTTTTCAGCCATCATCAATGCCTTTGCCAACTCTGCGGAAGCACAGCAGCTGTATGGCAATAGCAGTGTTGCGGACAGCGTTGACAGGATTTATCAGCAGTTGCTCGGGCGTCAGGCAGAAGCCGAGGGCAAGAACTGGTGGGTTGCCGAATTGCAGGCCGGCCACCGTACTCTGGCAAATCTTGCCCTGGATGTGCTGTATGGTGCGCAAGGTGATGATGCGACAACGATCAGCAACCGCTTGAACGTCGCCAAACAGTTTACAGATCAGCAGCATAGTGGTGCCTTGAGCTATGCCGGTGATGATGCGGCCAAACTGGTCAGAGATTTTCTTTCGACAGTGAAAAGCGATGCAGCAACTTTGGATTCGGCCAAATCTACGCTGGCGAACCTGCTTAACCAGATGGACAAGCTAAGCGATGACTGGAATGCCCAGCATGGTGGTAATGGTGGTGGTGATTCAGGTGGTGGTGGCGACAGTAGTGGCATTTCGATTCTTGACGACGCTTCACAGCAGTTTCTGGCGGTCATTGCGCTGAACAGCAATAGCGGCAGCCTGTCTACCAGTGCCTTGCGTGATGCGGTAATTGCCAAAGTAGGTGCCGGCAATTACAACGATGCATTTGATATTAGCGAGTATGCAGGTGTAGAAGATGGTGTCCTGACTACGGCAGAGTTGGGATTTACCCAGCTAGGCGATTTGCCAGCAACAAGAGAGACCATTGAAAGCCTGTACTACGGCACGATCATCAAGGCGCTCAAATCGATCGATATGCAAGAGATCACTGATCTGCAGCAGTTTGTCCTTGCCCATCAGGCACAAATTGCCAATGGTGACTCGGCAACTATCAAGGCTTACACGGATTTGCTGGTGAATGTGTTTGCTGATGAGGCAAATCCTCCGCTAATGAACGATCAGATGATTAGTCAGGCGATTGTGGTATCCACTCAGGCATTCGTTGAAATTGTTAATACCGGTACTTACAGTGGCAGTATTTTCAGCGATTTTTCCTTGTTTTGATTCAAAGGTTTGATGCTGGCAGGGCACTTGGGGGCAACCCGGGTGCCCTGTTTTGTTAGAATGCTTTTTTTTTGCGAATAAACCAATACATCCATGTCTACTGTGACCATTAATGAGAAGACCTACGCTTTGGATAGCTTGAGCGAGGAAGCCAGACAGCAGCTGGCAAATATCCAGTTTGTAGATGCAGAACTGACCCGATTGCAGCAGCAGCAAGCAGTGTTGCAGACTGCACGTAATGCCTATGTGGCTGCCTTGCTTGCGGCAGTTCCTGCAGGCGAAGCACCAGCGCCTGCCAAAAAAGCGGCACGCTCACGTAGCAAGAAAGCCTGATCATGGCCAAATTGCTACCAATCAGCCGACAGGTGTTTACCGGTAAGCACTGGCAACGGGTAAGTAATTATTCGTTTACGGCAAATGATACGGTGTGCCAGTTGGTGACTCAGGAGATGCCGAAAGCGATGGTGCATTTGCCACTGGCATTTATCCCTCAGGATGAGGGTTTTGTGCCGGTCGCTCTGCAGGGTTTGGCTGCGCAAAGAAACCTGTTGGTTGCTCCTGATGGCTCTTGGTTGATGCCATATGTTCCGGCGGCTTATCGTAGTTACCCGTTTCGTGCGGTTGACGGTGGGGAAGGCAAACAGATCCTGTGCTTTGATGAGGATAGCCAGCTGCTGGCAGACGAGGGAGAAGCTTTCTATCAGGAAGATGGCGAGCCAACTCCTTTTATCCGGCAGATTGCCGAATTCTTGCAGGCTCTGGAACAAAATCGCTTGTTGACTGTAAAGCAGTGTGCAGTGCTCCAGCAGCTTGAGCTGATTGTTCCTTGGAACGTCAAGGTACAAGGCGAAAACGGTGAACAGCTATTGCAGGGGCTTTATCGGGTTGATGAGGAAAAGCTGTATGCCTTGTCGGATAGTGATTACCTGAGACTGCGCGAAGTGGGTGCCATGGGCCTTGTGTATTGCCAGATGTTGTCGATGCAGCACCTGCCACGTCTTGCCGAGCTTTCCAGACATCAGGATGCGGTACAGAAGCAACTGGCAGAGCGTGATTCAGCTAAAGAATTGGATCTGTCTTTTATGGCTAGCGGCGATACCCTGAGTTTTGGCACTTTTTGAGTAGCTTGCGGCATGTATAGGGCGATGGTATGATCGCGCCCTTGTCTGAGCGCCCATGTAGCTCAGGGGTAGAGCACTCCCTTGGTAAGGGAGAGGTCGGCAGTTCAATTCTGCCCATGGGCACCAGCAAACATATTCAGACCAACTGCAAGGTTGGCCGCAAGAAAAGCCGAAGCAAAATAAATGCTTCGGCTTTTTTATTTACACGCTCAGTTGTTCATCAGCATCTCATGTGACAAACCATACTGCCCAATCAGCTGCAGAATAGGGTCATCTACCTGATCAAGAACTGCGAGCCATTCTGCGTCTGGGACGTTTTGGCCAGACTCTTCTCGAAGTGCGAGAGGATACCAAGCGGCAGCAAACTGATTTGCATTTGCCAGAACGACATACGACGCATATTCCTCGATAGTCAGATCTGTATGATACTGGCCGATCTTGAGGTGGATCCCGCCACTATCATTTGAGCCGCTTTCATCGCTTATCCAATCCCCATATGGATTGTCGAGTAATTTCAGTACATCGCGTCCTAGATAAGCCACCGCTGCTTTCTGCGCATTGGGATTGTTCAGTTGGCCAAGAGCCAGTGTTTCCATTTCATCCAGTGATGCGCCAAAACCGTCTTCTGACTGGAGAATTTTGGCATCAAGAATGAGGCCACCGTAGTCTTTACCCGCATAGCTTTCTGCCCAGTTGCTTGTTGGCAGGAACTTGTCGAGATAGCCATTGATTGCATTCTGATCCAGCTTGTTCATTGCGGTATTCAGTGCACTGTTAAGGCCTGTCAGATCTTCATTTCGGGCGCCTTGGATAATGGCGAAAACCAGCGAGCCGGGTGTATAGGTTCCGTCATCCAGTTTGCCGGCATAGTATTTTGCACCCTCGCTATCCGGCAGGCGGCCGAATACTTGCTGATAGATCTTGTCGATGCGGGCCAGATTGTTCAAATTGCCATAAAGCTGATTAGCTTCGTTCGAGTTGGCAAACTGGCTGATGATATTACCGAGATTTCCCCCTTCTTGTTCTGCACGACTTGCCCAGTATGCCAGGCCCTCAGCATCCGCTTCGCGACCGTAGTAGCCCAAGTAAAGTTTTTGTACATCACGAAAATAAGTACTTGCTGGCATGATTTCCTCCGCGGAAATTTATACAAATTGGATGAATTTATATAATTATGCCATTTGCTATGACTATGTAGTGTCAGTTTGAGGTCGTTAGTTGTGGACAAGCAACGTCTAGAGGGTATAAGGGAATGTGGCATGCCTATAGAATGTGATGATCGTCACATATCGTGTGAGCCGATGTGTTAGGATGCAGCATCTTCCAGGAATGGCATCACTGATTTCTCGTCATGAAAAAACTACTTCAAAGTACTTCCGAACTGGGCAAGGTATTGCAGCAGTATCGCAAGGCCTTTTACCGTCTTGGGGCATTCAGTGCCGTCATCAATTTGCTGATGCTGATGCCTTCGGTTTACATGATTCAGGTATTTGACAGGGTACTTCATAGTCGTAATGAAACGACTCTGTTGATGTTGACCTTGATGACCGTCGGTATGTTCATGCTGATGGGAGCATTGGAGCTGGTACGCTCGCAAACCTTGATTCGCGTCGGTAATCATCTGGATATGTCGCTGAATCACCGTGTATTTACTGCGGCATTCGAGCAGAATTTGCGAAAAAGTAACGGTAATGCCGCACAGTCCATCCATGATTTGACGACATTGCGCCAGTTTTTGACGGGTAATGGCCTGTTTGCCTTCTTTGATGCGCCATGGGCACCTATCTATCTGGTGGCGTGCTTCCTGTTTCATTGGCAGCTGGGTGTGTTTGTACTGGTCGGTATGCTGATTCTGGTCTTCATGACTTACCTGACCGAAAAACTGACCAAGGAACCGCTGGCTGAGGCCAACCGTGCCGCGATTGCTGCCGGCAACTATGCCAACAACAATCTGCGCAATGCCGAGGTGATCGAGTCCATGGGCATGCTGCCGGCGCTGCGTGAACGCTGGTTCCGCTTCCAGGGCCGCTTGTTGGAGAAACAGACCGAGGCATCGGACAAGGCGGCTCGCATCAATGCTGTCACCAAGTTCATCCGTATTTCCATGCAATCGACTGTTTTGGGTCTTGGTGCCTTGCTGGTGCTGGAAAATCATATCAGCGGCGGCATGATGATTGCGACTTCGATTCTGATGGGGCGTGCGCTGGGTCCGGTCGAGCTGGCCATTGGTACCTGGAAGCAGCTGATCAGTGCTCGTGCTGCATACCAGCGCCTTGAGGAGTTGCTGGAAACCTATCCTGCCCGTGGAACCCAGATGAGTCTGCCTCGTCCCGAAGGACATATCAGTGTTGAGGGTGCCATTGTAGTGCCCCCTGGTGCGCAAGCTTCGGTGTTGAAAGGTCTGACTTTTGCGATTAATGCCGGTGATGTAGTGGGTGTCGTTGGTCCGAGTGCCTCGGGCAAGTCGACGCTGGCACGTGCATTGGTTGGTATCTGGCCCGCACAGGCTGGCAAGATTCGTCTTGATGGTGCAGATGTTTTCCAGTGGAACAAGGATGAGCTTGGCCCGCATATTGGTTACCTGCCACAGGATATTGAGCTGTTTCAGGGCACAATTGCCGAGAATATTGCGCGCTTTGGTGAAATCGATTCCGAAAAGGTTATTGACGCGGCCAAGCGTGCGGGTGTGCACGACATGATTTTGCGCTTGCCACAAGGCTATGAAACCATGCTGGGTGATGGCGGCGGCTCATTGTCCGGTGGTCAGAAGCAAAGGATTGGTCTGGCTCGTGCAATTTATGGCAGCCCAGCTATCGTGGTGCTGGATGAGCCAAACTCCAATCTGGATGATATCGGTGAACAGGCATTGGTTCGTGCTATTGCGGCGCTGAAGGCGGCTGGTACTACCGTGATCCTGATTACCCACCGGACCAGCATCATCAATGCGGTTGACAAGATGTTGGTACTTCGAGACGGGCAGGTCGGCTTTTACGGCCCTCGCGATCAGGTTTTGCAGGCATTGGCTCAAGCCGCCCAGCAGAATCAGGTTCAACAGTTGAAACAATAAGGAGCCGTCACCATGGCCTTGTTTGATAAAAAAGACAGCGTGGCGACAGCAAATGCGGCTGGGCAGCTGAAGATCGATACCGATGATCGCCGTATTTCCCGTTTTGGCACCCGCTTCCTGTTGATTGGCTTTGCCGGGTTTATCCTCTGGGCGGCTTTCGCGCCACTTGATCAGGGGGTGGCATCGAATGGTACGGTGGTTGTTGCGGATAAACGCAAGACTGTCCAGTCGATTACCAGCGGGCTGGTTGCCAAGCTGAATGTACGTGAAGGGGATATGGTGAAGCAGGGTCAAGCCATTATCCAGCTGGACGACACCAATCCCCGTTCGCAACTGGAAGTCGCTTTGACGCAGTTCATTACGGCTCGCGCGGTTGAAGACCGTTTGCTGGCTGAGAGCAGCAATGCAGCCAATATTGCGTTCTCTGCCGATCTGGAAAAACTGAAGGGCGATCCTCGTGTGGATGAGGCCAAGAAGTTGCAGCAGCAATTATTCCAGACTCGTCGCGCGATGCTGCAGAGTGAGCTGGCCACGCTGGATGAAACTATCCAGGGGCTGCAAACCCAATTACTGGGTATGAAGGAGGTCAGAAATAACCGTGCCAATCAGGTGAAGTGGTTCAGTGAAGAGCTGAAGGGTATGCGAGAGCTGACGGCTGAAGGTTATGTGGCACGGAATCGCTTGCTGCAACTTGAGCGCAGTGCCGCAGAAGCCAATAGTGGCATGGCGGATACCATTGCCAATATGGGACGTATCCAGAACAGTATTGCCGAGATCAAGCTCAAGCAACTGACTCGTCGTCAGGACTTTCAGCGCGAGATTGCGACCCAGCTGACAGATGTCCAGAAGGAGACACGAGCGCTGAGTGAAAGACTGGAGTCATTCCGCTTTGATGTGGCGAATAGCACGATCAAGGCGCCGATTGACGGTATGGTAGTCGGCTTGAATGTACATACAGTTGGTGGTGTGGTGCAGGCGGGTCAACCGCTGATGGATGTTGTGCCGACCAATGAACCGCTGATTGTCGAAGCGCAGATTGATCCGTCAATGAGTGCCAAAGTACATCCAGGCATGCCTGTAGATATCAACTTTGTCGCGTTGAATCAGACCAAGACGCCTGTGATTGATGGGCAGGTTGAGACTTTCTCGGCGGACCGCATTGTTGACGCGAAAACCGGGATGCCATACTTCCTTGCCCGCGTGAAAGTCACCGAAGCTGGCATGAAGAAGATCGGCCAGCAAAAGATTCTCCCGGGTATGCCGGTATCGGTGGTAGTCAAGAGTGGTGAGCGCACCATGCTGCAGTACTTGGTCAAACCATTGGCAGACCGCATGCACTTTGCCTTCACGGAAGAGTAAAACTATGCGCAAGAAAATTCTGGCATTAAGCATTCTGGCTAGCTTGTCCTTGCCAGCGCAGGCACTCGGTCTGCTGGATGGTTACCGTCTGGCACTGGAGCATGACCCTATGCTGCGAGCTGCACGTGCTGGCATGCAAGAGGGGGAGGCTTCGGTAGGCGTCAGTCGTGCCGCGCTATTGCCGAATGTCTCGGCGTATGTTGGCCGCAGCAAGATAACGGGCAACCAGGAGGCACCGAATATTCTGGGTACAACCAGTACAACGCCGCTGGACTATCGGAGCGACTCAAAGCAGATCCAGTTGCGCCAGACCTTGTTCAATGCTTACAGGTATCTGGACTATCGCCAAAGCCGTTTGCGTTCGGATCAGACTGTGACCGATTACCAGCTTGAAAGTAACAAGCTGATTGGTCGGTATCTGTCGGCCTATATGGATGTCTATCTGCAACAGCAGAATCTGAAAATCGCGGAGGCGCTGATTACCTCTCTGGGTGAGGTAGTCAAGCTTGCCCAAGGCCAGTACAAGCAGGGTGAAGGTACCATTATTGATCTGATGGATGCTGAAGCCAGGTTGTCAGTGGCCGAAGCTCGCAAGATCGAAGCGGAAGGCATGCTCCGTGATGCCGAACAAAACCTTGCACTGATGATTGGCAGCCCGGTTGTCGGGACGGCGACAATACAACGGGAGATTAACCGTAATTTGCAGCCCCAGGGAACGGTCGAGCAGATTGTGTCGGGAGTGCAGGGGAGTGTAGAGCTGCGCAAGAGCCAGCAGACGGTAGACATTACCAAAGTCGAGCTGCAAAAGGCGCGATCGAATCACCTGCCCACCCTTGATCTGGTTGCCAGCAAATCACACTCCTTGTCGGAGAGTCTTTCTACCCGGGACCAGACTACTCGGCAGAATGTCATCGGTTTGCAGCTGAATATTCCTTTGTTTTCTGGTGGTCAGACCTACTACCAGGGAGAAGCGATGCGTGCCCGGCTGGAGCGGGCAGAGGCCGAGCGCGACAACATGGAACAGCAGGTAAAAATGGCGTTGGCCAAGAATTACCATGGGCTGAAGACTGGCCTGCAGAAGATAGAAGGCTATGCCCGCTCGGTACAGGCGGGTGAGAAAAAGGTACTGGCCAACAAGAAGGGAATCAGTGTCGGGGTGAAGACATTGGCAGACTTGCTGGATGCCGAAGAGCAATTGTCCATCTCCCGCCGCGATCTGGTTGATGCCCAGAGTCAGGTGGTCAATAGCTGGGTGCAACTAAAATCCTTGCAGGGTGATCTGAAGGGAGAGGATGTGGCTTGGCTGGACAAATGGTTTGTCAGCGGCAAAAACTGATATCGAAAGAAAGAATGGAAGTACTTTATAGCGCACATTGTATCCGTTACCCGATGTCCGGGGTCGGGCGATATGCCTACCGTCTTGGTCTGGCGCTGGAAGAATATGAAGAGCTGAAGCTCAATTATTTTTCCGGCACCGAGATCATTGCACGGCCTGATCCGCTGCGTGAACCTGCCACACCAGTCAATCGCAATACACTTAAACGCTTCATCCCGTTCAAGTATCACGTGCGCCGGTTCTATCATCGCTGGAAGGATTTACGCGCACAGGCCGAGTTTGCTCGTTTGCAGGGGGAGTTCCTGTTTCATGAGCCCAATTACATGCTGGGTGCCTATCAAGGGCCTTCCATCATTACGGTGCATGACCTCTCGCATATCCATCATCCGGAATGCCATCCGGAAGACCGTATCCGCTTCTTCAACGAGCACCTGCCGAAATCCATCGAGCGTGCCTGTCACATTCTGACGGTCTCGGATTTTGTCCGTGAGGAGCTGATCAATCTGCTGGGGATTCCTGCCGACAAGGTCACCACCACTTACAACGGGGTGGATGAAAACTACCGGCCGCGGGATGAGGCGCAGTGTCGCGAGACGCTGACGCGTTACGGTCTGGGGTATCAGCGCTATCTGCTGGTGGTCGGTACGGTTGAGCCGCGCAAGAATCTGCGCCGTCTGATCAATGCCTATCTGCTGCTGCCCAAGGCCTTGCAGCAGGCCTATCCGCTGCTGCTGGTTGGCGGCAAGGGTTGGGAGTCGCCGGAGTTTTATGCCCAGCTGGACAAGCTGCAGGCAAACGACTCGCTGATCTGGCCGGGTTATGTACCCGAAGCGGATCTGCCGCTGCTGTACGCCGGGGCCAAGGCACTGGCTTTTCCGTCGATTTACGAAGGTTTCGGTTTGCCGGTACTGGAGGCAATGGCTTCGGGCGTACCGGCGCTGGCGGCGCATCGTTCCGCACCGGCCGAGATTCTGGGCGAGGCGGGTATGCTGGTAGATACGCTGGACGAACAGGCGATGGCCGATGGTTTGCAGCGCATGTTGGAAGACGAGCAGTGGGTACAGCAGGCACGTACGGTCGGCTTGCAGCGCGCAGGCGACTTTACCTGGCAGGCTTGTGCAGCCGGTACGGCTGAGGTGTATCGCCAGCAATGGCAACGTTTTTTCTGAGCCGGTAACAACGCAAAAAAAGGGCGGATCGTAGATCCGCCCTTTTTTCTTGCGGCCAACCTTGGCCGCAACTTGCCGCAGGCTTAGTGCATGACGGCCTTGAGCATGTCTTCCACCACTTTCTTGGCGTCGCCAAACACCATCATGGTCTTGTCCATGTAGAACAGCTCGTTGTCGAGACCGGCGTAGCCCACGCTCATCGAGCGCTTCACCACGATCACGGTGCGCGCCTTGTGCGCGTCCAGAATCGGCATGCCGTAGATCGGGCTGGCCTTGTCCTTCTGCGCGGCCGGGTTCACCACGTCGTTGGCGCCGATCACCAATACTACGTCGGTGTTGGAGAAGTCCGCGTTGATTTCCTCCATCTCCTGTACCTGTTCATACGGCACTTCGGCTTCGGCCAGCAACACGTTCATGTGGCCCGGCATGCGACCTGCCACCGGGTGGATGGCGTAGCGCACATTGACGCCTTTCTCGTGCAGCAACTCGGCAAACTCCTGCAGCGCGTGCTGGGCGCGCGATACGGCCAGACCATAACCCGGCACGATGATCACGCTGTCGGCATTGCTCATCAGGAAGGTCGCATCCTCGGCCGAGCCGGACTTGTAGTTCTTCGGGCCGCTGTCGGCGCTGCCGCCGGAGGCGGTTTCGGCACCGAAACCACCCAGCAGCACGCTGACGATGGAACGGTTCATCGCCTTGCACATGATGTAGGACAGGATGGCACCGGACGAACCGACGCAGGCACCGGCGATGATCAGCACCGGGTTGTTCAGCGTGAAGCCGATACCCGCTGCCGCCCAGCCGGAGTAGCTGTTCAGCATCGACACCACCACCGGCATGTCGGCACCTCCGATCGGGATGATCAGCGTGATGCCCAAAACCAGCGCGATGGCGACCATCATCAGGAAGGCGGCGTGGCTGTCGGTGAGGAAGTAGGCGACACCGAAGCCCACCATGGCCAGCGCCAGCACCAGGTTCAGCAAATGTTGGCCGCTGAAGTTGACGGCCTTGGCACCAAACTTGCCGGACAGCTTGCCATAAGCGACCACCGAAGCGGTGAAGGTAATCGCGCCGATGAAGGCACCGATGAACAGCTCGATCTTCTGCACGCCGGTGTGTTCGACACCGCTGTGGAAGATGGCGGCGATGGCGATCAACACCGCCGACAGGCCGACCAGCGAGTGCATGGCGGCGACAAGTTCCGGCATGCCGGTCATCTCGACAGTCTTGGCCTTCCAGGCGCCAATGGCACCGCCGGCGGCGATGGCGCCGAGGATCAGCAGCAGCACCGGCTTGTCCATGATCATGAAGGTGGTGCCGACAGCCAGTAGCATGCCGAAGATGCCGTAGCGGTTACCCTGGATCGCAGTCGTGGGCGAGGACAAACCCTTCAACGACAGGATGAACAGTACCGCCGACACCAGGTACAGGATTGCGGAAAGATTCTCCATGGGTCTGGCTCCTTATTTCTTTTTCTTCTTGAACATGTCCAGCATGCGCTGGGTGACCATGAAGCCGCCGAAGATGTTGATGCTGGCGAGGAAGATACCGATGGCACCCAATACCGAAGTAATGGTGATCTGCTGGCCATTGATATCCACCACCTGCAGCATGGCGCCGACGATGATGATGCCGGAGATGGCGTTGGTAACGGCCATCAGCGGGGTGTGCAGTGCCGGGGTGACATTCCACACCACGTGGTAACCGACGAAAACTGCCAGCACGAAGATGGTGAAACTGGTGATGAACGGGTCAACCATTTGGGTTCTCCTTTAGTTGGCCGCAGCGAAGCGCACCTGGCCGTCGTGGGTCACCAGAGTGGCCGCCAGCAGGTCGTCTTCCAGATTGAGGGTGAAGCCTTCCTTGCTGAGCATCAGCGACAGGAAGGTCAGCAGGTTCTTGGCGTACAGGCTGGAGGCATCGGCCGCCAGCTGACCTGGCAAATTGAACAGGCCCACCACGGTGACGCCGTTGTCGGTGCGTTGCACCTCGCCCGGTACTGTCAGCTCGCAGTTGCCACCGGCTTCGGCCGCGATGTCGATGATCACGCTGCCCGGCTTCATCGCTGCCACGATGTCGCGGCTGATCAGCGTCGGTGCCTTCTTGCCCGGGATCAGCGCGGTGGTGATGATGATGTCGGCCTGACGTGCATGCTTGGCCACCAGCTCGGCCTGGCGACGCTTGTAGTCGTCCGACATTTCGCGGGCGTACACGCCGTCGTTGGCCTTCTTCTCCTCCTCGGTCATCGGTACTTCGATGAACTTGGCACCCAGCGACTCGACCTGCTCCTTGGTGGACGGGCGCACGTCGGTGGCTTCCACCACCGCCCCCAGCCGCTTGGCAGTGGCAATCGCCTGCAGGCCGGCCACGCCGACACCCATGATCAGCACCCGTGCCGGCTTCACCGTACCCGCCGCGGTCATCAGCATCGGCATGAAGCGCGGGTAGTAGTAGGTGGCCAGCAACACCGAGCGGTAGCCGGCGATGTTGTTCTGGCTGGACAGCACGTCCATGCTCTGCGCCCGCGTGGTGCGCGGCAGCAGCTCCATGGCGAAGGCCGACACCTTCTTCGCGGCGAGCGCCGGGAAGGTGCTGTTCTGATACGGCGCGAGTTGGCTGATCAGCACCGCGCCGTCTTTCAGCTCGGCGATAGCGTCTTCGGCCAATGGTCGCACGGCAAGCACGATGTCGCCCTGTGCCAGTGTCGCGGCACGACTTGCGGCCAACGTTGCGCCCGCCTCGACAAAGGCGGAATCGGGAATGGCTGCAGCCAACCCGGCCCCCTGCTCGACTACCACGGCATGACCCATGGCAACGAGTTTTTTCACCGTTTCCGGTGTGGCGGCCACGCGGCTTTCACCAGCCAACCTTTCGGTGGCAATAGCGATTTGCATGGTCTTCCTTTCTGCAAATAGATGAATGACAAATAAAAAACCTGAAGATAGCGAACGCCCGTGCGAGGCTTTTTTCGAACGAGCGTTTGAATTCTTAATTAATCATGGCTTGCGGATTTGCGCAATTTATTTACAGTTTTGCGACGTCAATACGCGGCAAATTGGCCTTTGGCGAAATGTCTTGTCTGCTTTGTCTACTGTCAGACAATTTTTTAATATTCTGAAAACAATAGAGAAAACAATTTGCCGCAAGACTGTTTCAGCATGATGGCATCTGCAAATCCGTTGTTGCGTCGCAACAGTACAATGTCGAACGGATGTTCATATTGCAATGCAACAATTTCGTCATACAGTAAACCGTCTTGTGAGACCATTTGTAAAGAAGGGTTAATACTAAGCAGGCGGGATAAGGCGGAAACTGCAGCGCGAATCAAACACTTTCGGCTGTTTCGGGCGGGAAAGTAACGTCTGGCGTAACAACAGGCTCAGGGGCGGGCAGGTGGGGCTTGTAGCGGAAAGTCGGCGAGGCGGCTGTCGATAGGGGCCAGCAGGCGGCTGATGCTGCCATCGTCCAGCATGGTTTGCAGCTTGCCGGAGAGTTGCTGTCTGAACTGTTTGGCGGCAGGGGACTGCCGGCTCAGCGCAATGCGGCGTGGCTCGCCAACCTGTATCTGCCACAGTGCGCGGCGGTAATGGCCGGGCTGGCGGCTGGCGAGCAATTCGCCACGCGCCTGGCGCTCGTTGATGATCAGCACGTCAAAACGGCGCGCCTGCAGCTTGCGCAGGGCCGAGTCGACATTCAGCGCGGCATCGCGCTGCAGGCTGCTGTCTTCGTCGAATTGCGGGAAGTATTTGACGCCCTCGACCACGCCGATGCGCAGCGGGCGCAGATCGGCATAGCTGCGGATCTGGCGCGGGTCATCGTGGCGTTGCAGCAAAATCACCTTGCTGGCGGGCGCAAATGGCGGGTCGATGAAATTGAGGTAGCTGTCGCGCTCGCCACTGCCCTTGATGCCGATGGCGATATCAGCCTTGCCGTTTTCCAGCAGCGCCAGACAGCGTTACAGCGGGCAGCGTTCGATCTGCAGCTTGAGCTTGCTGCGGCTGGCCAGCTCCTTGATCAGCTCGACATAGGCACCGGCCGGCTGGCCATTGGCGTCCAGCGTCTTGTAGGGCTCGGCGGTATTGAAGGCAAAAACCAGTGTAGCCGGCTCTGCTGCCTGCCCGGCCCCGCAGAAATTCAAGATCAACAGGGCGGCAAGCAGGCGTGGCATGGTGCTATGCAGAATGTTACAAGCATGCCTGAAAGGCTTGCTGGTTAAGGAAAGTGCCATTCATCTGCATAGTCTGTGTACCTAAATGTGTACCTAAAAAATGTCGCTGCCCGCGGATATTACCATTTCATGGCCGAAGCCCATACTATAAGAGTGGTCTTGGGTAAGTCTTGTGCGGGAGGTGTTCCAGAAAAGGAAAGCCCCGCACAAGGCAGGGCTCAGCTGTGTAATGCATCAACTCTATTTGCTGATTTCCATACTCTCGCCCAATCAGCGGCAATCGTTGCCAGGCAAGGCGCAGAGCATTGATGTCCTAGGGCATTTGCTGAATTCCCAACTGAAAAAGGGAAAAAAATCTGCGCGTGAGAATACGTGCGGTCTAGAGGGGTGGGGTACCCAGACTTTTGATACCCCCCTGCGATCTCCTTGAACTAGAGCATTTAACGCTTTTCTAATTGAAGCAGCTCTTAACTGGCAGCCAACGAAGAGCAGAGTGTTTTAGTTTCGTTCTGATGTGCAACTTCTGCCATGGCTGGAAATAAACAGTGCCAACCGAAATAGAAACGCGATAGCTTATTTTCTCCTGACATGTTTAGCAACATAAGCCCGTCTAACATGTATACTTGGTCGGCTAACTGCATGCAAAAGTCTTGTCAATCAATCATTAAAAACAAAAACATTGATATGTTTTATACATTAAATAAGATAATAGATGCCTGAACAGATTTCTATTACAAGTTATGTCACATCGTAGAGGTTACTTGCCTCTAACCTGAAAGGTATCAAATGGATATTTCCACCATTAAACACATACTCTCTAGCGAGAGTATCGCTGCCGAGAGTATCAATCCAATCATTGATGTACTGAAAGAAGGAGATCTTGATCATTTGAGTGAATCTGAAAAAGAAGCTCTAAGACAAATACTATCGACAATGCTTCTTATGGCTCAGGATCCGACCAGTGGCGCTTATTTGGACGACGTCAAGAAAGCCAGGTCTTTGCACTCATTCTTAGGCGAATAGCCACATAACAATTCACTCAAGCCGATCGCTTGATAGCGTTGGCTTAAATCGTTAGGTAACTATGGCAGTAACGAGCGGTCACGGAAACCCGAAATGGACGCGAGAAGAAGTGATTCTCGCGTTGGAATTGTACTTTGAATGCAGAGGGAGAGTCCCATCGGCATCCGATCAAAGAGTGATGTCGCTATCTAAAGTGCTCCGTGCATTTCCACATCATAGCGACGCGGCAAGAAAAGAATCGTTTCGCAACCCGGATGGAGTTGCTTTTAAGTTACAGAACCTACGGCAGGTGGCTACTGGCAAAGGCCTGAGTAACGCATCCAAAACAGATAGAGAAGTGTGGGAGGAACTGGGCTCTTCGCCAAGTAAAGTCAAGGAACTTGCAATACTCATCCGCACCGGTGTTAATGCCCTTCACGAGGTCCGTGAATCAGAACCAGACTACGAAGTCTTTGCTGAAGGCAGAGTAATTACTGAGACTCACCTGCGAAGAGAGCGCAACCCAAAACTTCGCGATCGACTTATTGCAATTCGGTCTAAGGGCCCAGGCCTGGCTTGCGACCTCTGCGGCATAACCCCAAGCGCTGTTGCCGCAAGACTAGCTGAATCAATGTATGAGGCACATCATGTTGTACCGCTCGCAGCAGGGGACGAACGCACTACTAAGTTATCCGACATGGCGCTTCTTTGCGCTTGCTGCCATAGGCTGATACATAAGGCCATTGCGTCAGAAAAGCGTTGGTTAAACCTGGCAGAGGCTCGAAAAATAATCTATGGCAGGTAGCAGCCTAAACTTGCGGTCAAGCGGACGCCAGCCTAGGTCATGCCATCGTCATTCCTCTATCCCGTATTGGTGTCTTACGCACCTTCGGTGCTCAGGCTCCGCTTACCTTGGGCGTTAGGTTACAAAATGGCAAAAGAACGAATAAATAATCTCAAAGCAAAGTACGTCATCGAAGGCGCTCTAAAAACAGTCCGAAATGCACAGCAGTTGTGCAATGAATCTGAGTTGCTTCATCAGAATAAAATGTTCGCAAGATCTTATGCTTTGTCACACTTAGCACGCGAGGAGGTAGGAAAAAGCGCAATGCTCTTCAAAGTAGCTATTGATCGTCTTTTGGGTCGCTCAATCGACTGGAAAAAAGTCGATAGACGATTTAGAGATCACAAAGAAAAGATAGTAAATGATCGAGTATTCACCTATCTATTCTTTGGATCTATGGAGCTTGAAGGGCAAAAACTCGATCCGAAGGTTCTTTTCAACTCAGGAACCATCGAATACACGAACACGAGAAAAAATGCGTCTCTTTACGTTGATTGGACGAAAGGCCAGTTCCAGTCTCCAGAAGAGTCCGTGAATGAGCAACAATCTGCTCGTAATCTGGATATTGCGCTGGATCGAGTATCCTTTATGTCCAAGGTGATTCCTTCACTCGTCGAACTCGAACAAAAACCTAAGGATGAACTAGTGAAGATTTTTCCTGTGGAAAAAATTATGTTACTTGCGCAAGAGCTGCAAGATGTAATCAAGGCCTAAAATGACAATCAAATCAGGTCTTCGGCGCTGAGTTTTGCCACCGAACCATATTACTAGCATTAAACAGTTGTTGGTTGTTTCGACTTGGCCGAAATTTGCCAACTTGGTACTTCGTGGTGCGTGTGGCTTCCCATTTTTGAAGCGGGTCACGTCGGGCGTAAACAGTCTGGCAGGCAGCATTGTCGGTCTGCACGGCCGAACCTCTGGTTCAGCCCTACTCCGTTGTAATTCTAATATTTCATTCAACCAGTCTTGCGCCTAAGCTTCACGGACCGATTAGCTCCACAGATTGGCTTTCCCCTCAGCGGCGATTTCAAGATCAACAGCACTGCGCCCCCTGCTAACCAAGTGCGAACTTCGCACCCTTCATCAGTAAAATGGCCAACCTATCGGGTTGGCCATTCTTCATTCTTCGGCTGGTGTATTGATCCTGTTGTACTGCTTCACCATGCGCCGGCCACTGCCTGCTGTTCTCTCTACCGGTATCGCCTCGATCAGCCCGCGCTTTTCCAGTTTGTGTAATGACCCAGCCCTTTCTGCACAGGTCAGGCTGCTAATTGATACGCCATCGCCGGCGTCTTCATCCCCAAAGCTTGGTGTGGGCGCCGGTGGTTGTAGAACCCGATCCAGTTGGCAATCACCCGGCTGGCGTGCGCCAG
>NZ_CEETQT010000012.1:0-90990 GCF_979366295.1 Vogesella lacus | reverse complement strand
AGGAGCGCGCGGATTCCATCAAGGCCGGAAGTACTGCTTCCAATCGTAGGCCGAATACATTGACGCAAAACGTTCTTCTGTCATGTACAAAAACTGTTTGCAGAATCGGGGCAGACCATACATTTTTTAGAATATCTCGCTCTTCTTCTGTGCGACGCAGTTGCGCCTTCAGGCGAAGGATTTCGCTTTTGGCCTCGATCAGTTCGGCAGCCTGTTTCTCCGAGTTATCTGGGCTGACTGCTTTCACCCATTTGTACAGGCTGTGGCTGGAAACCCCAAGCCGGGCGGAAACTTCGGCCACAGAGTAGCCGCGCTCAGTGACCTGCTTGACGGCTTCTTCTTTGAATTCAGGGGTGAAGCGCTGTGTGCTCATGGACATCCTCCTATGCTCAAATCATAGGGAAGGATTGCCTACAGGAGCCGGGGCAGTCCAAATCATAGGGCAGGATTGCCTACAGGAGCCGGGGCAGTCCAAGCTAGCCCAGGCGCGGCTTTTGGCTCATTTTCCTGTGACAGTTAGCACTGTCACAGAGACCAAAAAGTCCTGAGAAAATGCAGCCCGTCTGGAAAATAGCAGCACTTAAAGTACATGACGCAGGTCGGGGCTTGACAACGATAGATAGCAACCTAGCGTGACGTGCCCAAAGGTCGATTCACTGATCGCGCTGTCACAGAAAACAGCCCAAAACTGGCACAGATCTGTCACAAAGCAGATTTGTGACAGTTTCACAGACCTAGAAAGCACAAAACCCCTGATCTAATTTTTCAATTAAATTAGGGGTTTATATGTGGTTGCGGGAGCAGGATTTGAACCTACGACCTTCGGGTTATGAGCCCGACGAGCTACCAGACTGCTCCATCCCGCGTCTGTTTATTGACCTGACGCTTGTCATTGCCACCAGTACTACTGATGACTGGAATTTGGTTGCGGGAGCAGGATTTGAACCTACGACCTTCGGGTTATGAGCCCGACGAGCTACCAGACTGCTCCATCCCGCGACAGAGGAGACAAATATTATACGACAGATTATTCTTCGTCAAGCATTAATTCCAAATTACCCAACCAAAGTACCAGGTTGCCAGAATGATCAAACCGAAAACGATACGGTACCAGGCAAAAACCTCGTAAGTGTGATTGGCAACAAAGCGTACCAGCGTTCTTACCGCCAGCAAGGCGCTGATGAAGGCTGCCACAAAGCCGACAGCAAACATAGGTACTTCGGCCATCGTCAGCAGATCACGATGCTTGTAGAGGTCATAGAAGGTCGCCGCAAACATGGTCGGCACGGCCAAGAAGAACGAGAACTCCGCCGCCACCTTGCGCTCGAGGCCAATAAAGATACCGCCGATAATGGTCGCCCCGGAACGGGATGTCCCCGGAATCATCGCAATAATCTGTGCACAGCCCACCTTCAAGGCATCCTGCCAGCGAATCTCGTCAACACTGTGAATGCGAGGCTTGGCCTCGCGTCGCTCGGCCAGCAGTATGACAATACCGCCAATCACCAGCGCACTCGCGACACTGACCGGATTAAAGAAGTAAAGTTTGATCTGCTTGATAAACAACAGGCCAACGACCGCCGCCGGCAAAAATGCCACGAACAGATTCATCACGAAACGCTGCGCCTTGGCATCTGAGAACAAGCCACTGACCACACTGGTAAAACGCTGCCGGTACTCGAACAGCACTGCCAGAATGGCACCCAACTGGACTGCTACTTCAAACACCTTGCCATCGTTATGAAAACCGATGAGATCGCCGATCACGATCAGGTGGCCGGTACTTGATACCGGCAAGAACTCGGTCAGGCCTTCGACAATACCCAGCAATAATGCCTGGGCAAGAATGATCCAATCCATGTAACCCCCAATAAACAAAGGCCATCCGCAGATGACCTTTGTCTGACTTGCTTTGTTTTACTTGCCTTTGGCAACCATTTGCACCAGCTCGTCCACCACCTGCAGCAGGCGCGCCGGCTCGGCAGGCTGGGCCATATACTTGCCACCCACGACAATCGCTGGCGTGCCTTGCACCTCATAATCACGAGTCATCTTGGTAGCCTGTGCCACCTTGGCATTGATACCAAACGATTTGTATGACTGCATGAAGGCATTCACATTGATACCTGGCTGCTTTTCAAGCCAGGTCTTCAACACAGCCTCATCAGCCAGATTGATTTTCTGCTTCACCACTGCCTCAAAAGCCGGGCGATGCAGCTTATCCATCGTCTTGGTCAGGTTGGCCGCAGCATACAGTCGGGCAAAGCCTTCCATCGGTTTGTTCCAGACAATCTGCTCACGACGGAACTGGACATTGGCTGGTAACTTTTTGCTCCAGACTTCCAGGCTAGGTTCAAGGTTATAGCAATGGATGCAGGTGTAAGAGAAGAACTCGATAACCTCAACCTTGCCAGCAACGGACGATGGCTGCGGCTTGGCCAGTTTGACGTAATCACGACCTTCAACCAGCGCTGCATTGGCAGCCGCCGAAGAAAACAGCAGAACAGCGAGTAACCACTTCTTCATGTGAAATCCCATCAAGGGTTGGCAGGAACTTTGACGATTGCCACGTCAATACCATCTTGCTTCAAACGTTGACGCAAGGGCTCCAGATTAACGCTGGTATCGAACGGGCCGATACGCACACGGTGCAGCAAGCCCTTATCCGGCACATCACTGGACTGGATAGCTGACTCGACGCCCATCAGCGCCAATTTGGCTTTCATATTGTCGGCATCGCCCTCGTTATTGAAGGCACCCGCTTGCAGATACATGCGGAACGTCGATGCTTTCTGGGTGACCGGCGCCTCGGTTGGCACCGCCTCTACCTGCCCGGGCAAGATCTTGTAGAAATCGAATCGCTGTTCATCATCCTGCGGTGCTTTGGCAACCGGTGCGGAATTGATGGTGGCTTTTGGTGGCACGACCACCGGCACCGGCTCTGTCGTAGCCAGACGAGTGCCCGGTGCCAACAACTCTTCCGCAGTAGCAGAAGCTGCGACGTCAGGCTTGCTGACTGCCTCAGGTCGACTGCCAAAAAACGGCGTTTGCCCACCATACATATAAAAGGCAGCGCCACCCAGCAAACCAACCCCCAGAATCAAACCAACCAACACGCCAGCCATCATGCCGCCACCGCTCTTGGCTGGCTGGCGAGATGTACTTCTGGCATGTTTCAAGTCACGATTACCCATGAAACCCACTAAATTGACAGCAATAAATAATGAAACACCACTCAGCTTTCAAGCTGTAACAAGCCTCGACGTAACTGAACAGCCTGAAGCAAATGCAAGCGAGCAGGATAAGCCAATCCTTGCAGATCAGCCAGCGTTCTTGCCACCCGTAAAATCCGAAAATATGCCCTGGCCGATAACTCCAGCTTCTCCAGCGTCTGATTCAGCCACTGCCTGTCAGCCTCGGCCAAAGGGCAACAGGCCTCAAGCTCGGCCGCGGCAAGATCCGCATTGCGACAACTTTGCCGCTGCAGCTGGCGCTCCTTTGCCATTTCTACCCGTTCCCTCACCGCCGCACTCGACTCACCCTTGGGCAAAGTCTGCAATTCATCCAGCGACAAGGCACTGACCTCAACCATCAGGTCAAACCTGTCCAGCAAGGGGCCAGACAGACGCGACCGGTACTTTCGGACCTGATCTACACTGCAGCGACACACCTTTCTGGGATGGCCATGATATCCACAGGGACATGGATTCATTGCGGCCAACAACTGAAAACGCGCCGGAAAACAAACCTGTCGTGTCGCCCTGGCGATATGGATCTCCCCGTTCTCCAGTGGCTCACGCAATACTTCAAGTACTTTGCGATCGTACTCGGGCAGCTCATCCAGAAAGAGCACGCCATGGTGAGCAAGACTGATCTCACCCGGTCGCGGATCAGAGCCACCTCCGACCATCGCAACAGCCGATGCCGTGTGGTGCGGCGAGCGAAATGGCCGCGTGCCCCAGTACGACATCGCAAAGCCTTGGCTGGCCAAAGATTGCACCGCCGCACTTTCCAGCGCCTCGCCTACCGTCATCGTCGGCAACAAGCCCGGCATACGCTGGGCAAGCATCGACTTGCCCGTCCCGGGCGGACCGGACATCAACAAGTTATGCCCGCCTGCCGCTGCAATTTCCAGCGCCAGTTTGGCAGCCCCCTGCCCCCTCACCTCACTCAGGTCCGGATATTCGATATCACGCTGGCCAGCTTGCATCGCCGTTATCAAATCAAGCTGCTTCAAGCCCGCCAGATGGGCACAGACCTCACACAAGGTATCTGCGGCATAAATCTGCACCCCATGCACCAAGGCTGCTTCCGATGCACTGATTCGGGGCAAGATAAATGATTTGCCGCTACCCCGGGCTGCACTGACCATTGCCAATGCACCTCTTACCGGACGCAAACGCCCATCCAGCCCCAACTCACCAGCAAGCTCGACGTCATCCAGCGCCGCGATGGGCAGCTGACCGGCTGCCGCCAACAGGGCCACGGCAATCGGCAAATCAAAGCGCCCTGATTCTTTCGGCAAGTCTGCCGGCGCCAAGTTGATCGTAATCCGCCGCGCCGGAAACTCGAAACCCGATTGCAAAATAGCGGCCCGCACGCGCTCACGGCTCTCCTTGACTTCGACGTCAGGCAAGCCAACCAGTGTAAATGCCGGCAAACCGTTAGCCAGATGCGCCTCGACAAAAACCTGAGGCGACATCAGACCATAAAGAGCCCGACTCGTGCAGACCGCCAGCATGGCATCAGATCTGCGGTTCTTGACTGGCGGCTTCAGGGTTGGCCGCAGCCTCCAGCGCCTGCAGACGCTGCTCCAGCAGGGTCAGCTGTTCGCGTGTTCTGGCCAGCACTTCCTGCTGTACATCAAATTCTTCGCGCGTTACCAGATCCATCTTGGTAAACGTGGCGGCCATCATGGCTTTCACGTTTTTCTCGATATCTTTGGCCGGGCTGGCGGCGATGGTTTCGCTGATCTTGTTGCTGATTTCATCGAATAGCTTCTGGCTCAACATGACAACTCCTTGACTATGTCATTTCAGGACAATACTGAGTGTAGCAAAAAGCCTATTTCCCCGCCTTGCGGCAATGCACCAATTCGTAACATGGCGATACCGACTACCAGCCAAATTGCGTGGCATTGTGGCACAGCGATACGCCAAAAGCTTGTTGTACAAAGATTTTTAACAATTGGCACGGATCATGCATAGCGAAGCTCGTCGCACATCAACCCGTCACGAGGAATTTGCCATGAAACTGGTTAGCGCCATCATCAAACCCTTCAAGCTTGACGAAGTAAGGGAAGCTCTCTCTGCCATTGGTGTACAAGGTATCACCGTTACCGAGGTGAAAGGCTTTGGTCGCCAGAAAGGCCATACCGAGCTGTATCGCGGTGCCGAGTATGTCGTGGACTTTCTGCCGAAAGTAAAACTCGAGATCGCCATCGCCAACGAGCTGCTGGATCAGGTCGTTGAAGCCATCGAGCAGGCTGCCCGCACCGGCAAGATCGGTGACGGCAAGATTTTTGTCATGGACCTGGAACAGATTGTCCGTATCCGGACTGGCGAAACCGGCGCAGATGCCGTCTGACAACAAGGAGAACATCATGCTTGGACGCATTGCCAAATATTCGATTCTTCCTGCACTACTGGCGAGCCCGGCCTGGGCCGATGGCTCGCAACTGGTTGAAACCAGCACCATCAATAGCGGTGATACCGCATGGATGATGACTTCGGTGGCATTGGTACTGTTCATGACCATTCCTGGCCTCGCGCTGTTCTATGCCGGCATGGTGCGCAAGAAAAACGTACTGTCCACCCTGATGCAGAGCTTTGCCATCTGCGCCATGATGACCGTGATCTGGGCTATCGCCGGCTACAGTCTGGCCTTCATGCCGGGCAATTCGCTGATCGGCGGCTTTGATCGTCTATTCCTCGACGGCATGCTGTTCCTGAAGGATGAAGGCAAACTGACGGTCAACCCACTGGCGCCGACCATCCCTGAAGGCGTGTTCATGATGTTCCAGATGACGTTTGCCATCATCACACCTGCCCTGATTGCTGGTGCCTTCGCCGAGCGCATGAAGTTCTCTGCCATGATGGTGTTCATGGCGATCTGGTCCCTGCTGGTTTACGTACCGGTTGCCCATTGGGTCTGGGGCCCTGGCGGCTGGATGGTTGATCATGGCGTACTGGACTTTGCCGGTGGTACCGTCGTCCACATCAACGCTGGCGTAGCCGGTCTGGTGGCCGCACTGGTACTGGGCAAGCGTATCGGTTATGGCCGCGAGGCGATGGCACCGCACAACCTGGTGCTGACCATGGTGGGCGCCGCCATGCTTTGGGTGGGCTGGTTCGGCTTCAACGCCGGCTCTGCCGTCGCTGCCGATGGTCGTGCCGCCATGGCTATGGTGGCAACTCAAGTAGCAACCGGTATGGCTGCCATGGCATGGATGATCGCCGAATGGGCTGCCAAAGGTAAGCCATCCCTGCTGGGTCTGGTTTCCGGTGCAGTTGCCGGCCTGGTTGCCATCACCCCGGCGGCAGGTTTCGTCGATGCCAAAGGCGCACTGGCTATTGGCCTGATCGCCGGCGTGATCTGCTACTGGAGTGCTACCACACTGAAGCACATGCTCAAATACGATGATTCGCTTGATGCCTTTGGTGTACACGGTGTGGGCGGCTTTGTCGGCGCCATCCTCACCGGCGTCTTTGCCGTCAAGGAAATCGGCGGGGTGGAAGGCAATCTGATGACCCAGACCCTGGGTGCGGTAGTGACTGCCGTGTACTGCGCCATCGTGACCTACATCCTGCTGAAGATCATTGATGCCGTTATCGGCCTGCGCGTCAGCGAAGAAGAAGAACGCGAAGGCCTGGATGTTGCCCTGCACGGCGAGCGTGTCGAGTAAATCCCTGTGCGGCCAACGTTGGCCGCAAAAAAGCCCGAATCGATGATTCGGGCTTTTTTTCATTTCACGATGCGCAAATGGCTGCGTGACGGCGGCTTGTCATCAGGCGGCAAGTCCTGTGGCTCAGCCGGCGTGACGGCTTCCGGCTGTGCAGCACCGCCAAACGGTTCCAGCTCGAAACCCATGCCCTCGCCGGTCTCGCGCGAGAAAATCGACAGGACATTACTCACCGGAATCCACAAATCGTGGCTGACACCACCGAAGCGCGCCGAAAACGAAATCCAGTCGTTCTCGATCTGCAGTCCTTTGGTGGCACCGTAGCTGGTATTCAACACAATTTCGCCATCCTTGACGAAAGGCATCGGCACCGTGGTATTGCCATCCACATGCACCACGAGATATGGGGTATGCCCGTTATCGGTGCACCACTGATGCAGGGCACGAATCAGATAAGGCTTGGTACTGGACACGGGCAATCTCCTGTCACTTGCGCATGGCTTTTTCAGCCGGGGTCAGCGAGTCGATGAAGGACTGGCGCTGGAACAGGCGTTCGGCGTACTTCAGGATAGGCGCCGCGCTCTTGCCCAGATCAATGCCGTAATGCTCCAGACGCCACATCAGCGGTGCAATCGCCACGTCGATCATGGAGAAATCGTCACCCAGCATGAACTTCTGCTTGGCAAATACCGGCGCAATCATCACCAGACCATCACGGATGCCTTCACGCGCCTTGGTGGCTTCCTTGCCACTGGCACCGGACTCCAGCGCCTTGACGTGTACGAACAGTTCCTGCTCGAAGCGATACAGGAACAGACGGGCACGGGCGCGCATCACCGGATCAGCCGGCATCAGCTGCGGATGCGGGAAACGCTCGTCGATGTACTCGTTGATGATGTTGGACTCGTGCAGGATCAGGTCGCGCTCGACCAGTACCGGCACTTCGTTGTACGGATTCATCACCGCCAGATCTTCCGGCTTGTTGTGGATATCCACATCGATGATTTCGAAATCCATCCCTTTTTCAAACAACACGATACGGCAACGCTGGCTGAACGGGCAGGTAGTTCCAGAGTAAAGAGTCATCATGATGAAGCGACATCCTGTACTGAATTGATCAATTAACAGGCAATTTTATCACCAACAGCATGGCAATTGCCAAAATAAATGCATAAGTCTTTGATACAAAAGAAAAAAGCGGCATTTCTGCCGCTTCTCTCTTTTACTGCCATCAGACATTAATGAATGTCTTTCCAGTATTCCTTCTTCAGGAAGTAGGCCAGTGGCAGCAACAAGGCAGTCAGGAACAGCAGAACGATATAACCGATCTGATGACGCTTGACTTGGGTAGGTTCAGCCATATACACCATGAAATTGGTCAGGTCGGCCATGCGCTGGTCAAACTCGCGCGTATCGGCCTTGCCGTTTTCCAGCTTGGTCATGGAGCCCGGCTTGACCAGTACCAGCTTCTTGGTTTCGTGGCCATCGGCACCCTTGTGGGTCTCGAGAACCTGCTCACCCTGCCAGTGCCACATGATGTGTGGCATACCAACCTTGTCGAACACCAGGTTGTTCCAGCCGGTCGGACGGCTCTGATCACGGTAGAAACCGCGCAGGTAACCGTACAGGTAGTCAGCACCACGCGAGCGGGCGATTACCGAAAGATCTGGCGGGGTGGCACCAAACCACACCTTGCCGTCTTTCTTGTTCATGGCGATATCCATGGTATCGCCAATCTTGTCGCCAGCCAGCAGCAGGTTGTTCTTGATCTGATCTTCAGTCAGACCGATGTCTTGCAGACGGTTGTAGCGCATGGCGCTGGCCGAGTGGCAGGACAAGCAGTTGTTGACGAAGATCTGGGCACCACGTTGCAGGCTTTCGGTGTCCTTGATATTGATCGGAGCCGGCTCCAGATCCAGTGCCGGACCTGCTGCGATGGCCGAAGCCATCGGCAGGGCAAGAGCGGCCGCCGCAAGCAAACTACGGATAGTCTTTTTCATAGCGTCCTCTCGATTAGATGAACTTCGCAAACAGGATGGAACCGATCAACGCTACGGCAACCAGAATCAGGAAACGCATCTGGCGAGCCGGAGTGCTCATGGTTACACGATCCGGAACCGGAACACTGCCTACATCGTTCTTGGTGTAGAACGGCATGCCCAGGAAGAAGGCGAAGTAGATAATCGACAGCAACTGAGCAACCACAGTACGCAGGTTGGTCGACGGCAAGGCACCCAGGATACCCAGACCGATGAAGGAGATGATGAACAGCACCAGCATCATCTTGAACTTCGGACCGCGATAACGGATGGATTTAACCGGCGACTTGTCCAGCCACGGCAGGAAGGCGATCAGTACTACCGCCGCACCCATGGCCAGCACGCCCCATACCTGGGTACCGGCAAAAGACGGCACCGCACGCAGAATCGCGTAGAACGGGGTGAAGTACCATACCGGTGCAATGTGAGCCGGGGTCTTCAGCGGGTCAGCCTGGTCAAAGTTCGGCTTCTCGAGGAAGTAGCCGCCCATTTCCGGTGCGAAGAACACGATCGCGGAGAACACGATCAGGAACACAGCTACGCCCAGTACATCCTTGACGGTGTAGTAAGGATGGAACGGAATACCATCCAGCGGCTTGCCATCTTCGCCTTTCAGCTTCTTGATTTCGACGCCGTCAGGGTTGTTGGAGCCAACTTCGTGCAGGGCGATCAGGTGGGCAACCACCAGTGCCAGCAGGATCAGCGGTACTGCAATCACGTGCAGGGCAAAGAAGCGGTTCAGGGTGGCATCGCCAACGACGAAGTCACCACGGATGAACACTGCCAGGTCCGGACCGATAACCGGGATGGAAGCAAACAGGTTCACGATCACCTGCGCACCCCAGAACGACATCTGGCCCCAAGGCAGCAGATAGCCCATGAAGGCCTCGGCCATCAGCACCAGGAAGATCAGCGTGCCGAATACCCATACCAGTTCGCGCGGCTGCTTGTAGGAACCGTAGATCAGGCCACGGAACATGTGCAGATACACCACCACGAAGAACATGGAGGCGCCGGTAGAGTGCATATAACGGATTACCCAGCCACCCGCCACATCACGCATGATGTATTCGACCGATGCAAACGCCACCGGGATACCGGCACCATTCAGCGTGCCATCCGGTTTGTAGTTCATGGTCAGGAAAATGCCGGTAACGATCTGGATAACCAGAACCAGCAATGCCAGCGAGCCGAAGAAGTACCAGAAGTTGAAGTTCTTCGGTGCGTAGTACTCGGTAACGTGCTCTTTCAGCATCGACGACAGCGGGAAACGCTCGTCGATCCAGTTAAGCACTTGTTGTCCCTTGCTCATTCAGTTCTCCCCCTGCTTATTTGTCGTCGCCGATCAGCAACTGGGTGTCGGACAGGTATTTGTGCGGCGGGATTTCCATATTCTTTGGCGCCGGTACACCGTTGTATACGCGTGCAGCCAGGTCAAACTTGGAACCGTGGCACGGGCAGTAGAAACCGCCAACCCACTTTGGACCCAGGTCGGCCGGCGCGATGTCCGGGCGATGGGTCGGAGAACAGCCGAGGTGCGTACAGATACCGACGGCAACCAGGATCTCCGGCTTGATGGAGCGGGTTGCATTCTTGCAGTACGCCGGTTGCTCTGGCGATTCGGACTTCGGATCCAGCAGATCACCCTCGATTGTCGCGAGGTTCTTCAGCTGTTCCGGCGTACGGGACAGTACCCATACCGGCTTGCCGCGCCACTCGACGTTGATCTTCTGACCGGCTTCCAGCTTGCTGATATCTACTTCAACCGGCGCACCCGCTGCCTTTGCACGCTCGGAAGGTGCAAAGCTCATCAAAAACGGCACGGCCACACCAGCCGCTGCCACACCACCAACCGCGCTGGTAGCTACCGTCAGAAAGCGACGGCGCCCCGTGTCAACGTGTTGTTCACTCATTACAGTCATCCTCAAACGTGGAAACCGAGCTCTAAACTTAAAACCCTGCAATTCTACCCGATTAAGTAGTAGAACTTGAAGGGCATAAGCCGACAAATCACCTGATTGACGTCATGGATTCTTCACTAAACCGGATTATCCAGATCGACAAATCGTACTTGCAGTCCCGCCTCTTGCTGCAGCCAGTCGCCCAGCGCGGCGATGCCGTAACGCTCGGTTGCATGATGTCCTGCCGAAACAAACAACACCCCGTACTCATTGGCCAGATGGAAATCCTTCTCCGACACCTCACCAGTAATGTACGCATCCACCCCCAGCGCAATCGCACTCTCGAAAAAGCCCTGCGCCCCGCCAGTGCACCATGCGACGCGGGATACCTGCTTGTCCGCATTACCCAGCAACAAGGCCTCGCGCCCCAAGCGCTGGCTGACATGGGCACGCAAGTCATGACCACTCATGCTGGTGCAGCGCCCTTGCCACAACAACGGCTCCGCCACGCTGGCCGCACCATCCCGCAGCTCAAGCTGCCGTGCCAGCTGCGCGTTATTCCCCAGTTCCGGATGCGCATCCAGCGGCAGGTGATAGGCGAGCAAACTGATGTTGTGCTGCAACAATTTCTGGATACGCTGACGCTTGATACCGGCAATCACCGGCGATTCGTTCTTCCAGAAGTAGCCGTGGTGCACCAGAATCGCATCCGCCTGCCAAGCAATCGCCTCATCGATCAGCGCCTGTGATGCCGTCACGCCACACAGAATGCGGCCAACCTCAGCCTTGCCTTCGACCTGCAGGCCATTTGGTGCGTAATCCTTGAAATTGCGACTCTCCAGCTTGCCATCCAGCAAAGCCACCAGTTCTGTCAGTTGCATTTTTTGTCCTCCTTGGGCGCGCCATTGTGCCAGAGTCGCGCCATCGCTTGCAGTGTAGCGCTCAAGGTTGGCCGCAAATGAAAAAACCCCGCAGCTTGCGCTACGGGGTTTTGCTTCGAGAGGCTCGAAACGGCTGATTACATCATGCCGCCCATGCCGCCCATGCCACCCATACCACCCATGTCCGGAGCAGCCGGCTTGTCTTCCGGCAGTTCGGCAACCATGCAGTCGGTAGTCAGCATCAGGCCGGCAACGGAAGCAGCGTGCTGCAGCGCGGAGCGGGTCACCTTGGCTGGATCCAGCACGCCCATCTCGATCATGTCGCCGTACTCGCCAGAAGCGGCGTTGTAACCGAAGTTACCCTTGCCTTCCAGCACCTTGTTCACAACGACGGATGGCTCGTCACCGGCGTTCTGTACGATCTGGCGCAGCGGCGCTTCGATTGCTTTCAGTACGATCTTCACACCGGCAGCCTGGTCAGCATTGGCAGTCGACACGTGCTCGACAGCAGCGCGGGCACGCAGCAGGGCTACACCACCACCAGGTACCACGCCTTCTTCAACAGCAGCACGGGTAGCGTGCAGGGCGTCTTCAACGCGAGCCTTCTTCTCTTTCATCTCGACTTCGGTCGCCGCGCCAACCTTGATCACGGCAACACCGCCGGCCAGCTTGGCCACGCGCTCTTGCAGCTTCTCACGGTCGTAGTCGGAGGTCGCAGCTTCGATCTGCTGACGGATCTCGGTCACACGAGCCTGGATCAGGGCAGCATCGCCTGCGCCGTCGATGATGGTGGAGTTTTCCTTACCCACTTCAACGCGCTTGGCCTGGCCCAGCATCTCCAGAGTCACTTTATCCAGGGTCAGACCCACTTCTTCAGCGATCACGGTACCACCGGTCAGGATAGCGATATCCTGCAGCATGGCCTTGCGACGGTCGCCAAAGCCAGGAGCCTTGACAGCAACCACCTTCAGGATGCCGCGGATGGTGTTCACGACCAGCGTCGCCAGTGCTTCGCCTTCAACATCTTCAGCGATGATCAGCAGCGGACGGCCAGACTTGGCAACCTGCTCCAGCACTGGCAGCAGATCACGGATGTTGGAGATCTTCTTGTCGAACAGCAGGATGAACGGATTGTCCAGTGCGGCAATCTGCTTTTCCGGGTTGTTGATGAAGTACGGGGACAGGTAGCCGCGGTCGAACTGCATGCCTTCTACCACGTCCAGTTCGTTATTCAGCGACTTGCCGTCTTCAACGGTGATCACGCCTTCCTTGCCCACTTTTTCCATGGCGGTAGCGATGATTTCACCGATATCGGAATCGGAGTTAGCGGAAATGGAACCCACCTGGGCGATTTCCTTGGTGGTCGCGCAAGGCTTGGCGATGTTGGCGATTTCGCCAACCAGTGCCAGTACGGCCTTGTCGATGCCACGCTTCAGATCCATCGGGTTCATGCCGGCGGTCACGAACTTCATGCCTTCGTGCACGATGGCCTGAGCCAGAACGGTAGCGGTGGTGGTGCCGTCACCAGCAACATCGGAAGTCTTGGAAGCGACTTCTTTCACCATCTGCGCGCCCATGTTCTCGAACTTGTCCTTCAGCTCGATTTCCTTGGCAACGGATACACCGTCCTTGGTGATGGTCGGCGCGCCGAAGGAGCGATCCAGTACCACGTTACGGCCTTTCGGGCCCAGGGTCACTTTAACGGCATCAGCCAGAACATTGACACCCACGACCATCTTGGCACGGGCGGAATCACCAAAGCGTACGTCTTTTGCAGCCATGTCTTAAATCTCCAGAATTCAGTATCAGTAAAGTGGTAAGGGTCGGATTACTCGACGATGCCCATTACGTCTTCTTCACGCATAACCAGTACTTCGTCACCGTCTACTTTTACGGTCTGGCCGGAGTACTTGCCGAAAATCACCTTGTCGCCTACTTTCAGTTCCAGCGCGCGGCGCTCGCCGTTTTCCAGGATCTTGCCGTTGCCGACAGCGATCACTTCGCCCATGTCCGGCTTTTCAGCAGCAGCACCCGGCAGAACGATACCGGAGGCAGTCTTTTCTTCAGCCTCCAGGCGTTTGATAACAACACGATCGTGTAGAGGACGGATTGCCATTATTCTCTCCTAATAGCTTTGGCTGTTGAAACTCGAAAACCTGCGTTTGAGTCAGGTCGGGCAGGCCGATTGGCACTCTGCCCTTGCGAGTGCTAATGGTAGGGTCGAGGGTAGGCCTTTTCAAGAGTGACAATTAAAGTTTTTTGCTGCCGGCATGGTCGATAGCCACATGCCATCATCGTGCGGCACAATATCGCGCTGAAAATACCTAATGAGGAGAAGTTCATGATTCTGGTAACCGGTGGTGCCGGCTATATCGGCAGCCACACCTGTCTCGAGTTGCTGGCAAACAGCGAAGATCTGGTCGTCCTGGACAACCTCAGTAATAGCAGCGCCGAAGCCATTCGCCGCGTACAACAGATCAGCGGCCGGCAAATCCAGTTTGTGGAAGGTGACATCCGCAACAGCGAGATACTCGACACCATTTTTCGCTACCCGATCAAGGCTGTGATTCATTTTGCCGGCCTGAAAGCCGTCGGCGAGTCGGTCAGCGAACCACTGCGCTATTACGACAATAACGTCAGCGGCACCTTGAGCCTGCTGCAGGCGATGCAGCGGCATGATTGCCGGCAACTGGTGTTCAGCTCTTCGGCCACCGTCTATGGCGACCCACACACGGTACCGATCTGCGAAGACTTTCCCTTGTCAGCCACCAACCCCTACGGCCGCAGCAAGCTGATGATAGAAGACATGCTGCGCGATCTGGCCCGTGCCGAGCCCGCGTGGCGCATCGCCATCCTGCGTTACTTCAACCCGGTAGGCGCGCATGAAAGCGGCCTGATCGGCGAGGATCCGCAAGGCATCCCTAACAATCTGATGCCCTTCATCAGCCAGGTCGCCGTCGGCAAACGCGCAGCCTTGAGCGTATTCGGTAATGATTATCCGACCGTGGACGGCACCGGCGTGCGCGACTACATCCATGTAGTCGACCTTGCCCGCGGCCACCTGAAGGCCCTGCAGGCACTACAAACGCATGACGGACTGCTGACCGTGAACCTCGGTACCGGTCGTGGCTACTCGGTACTGGAGATGATCCGCGCCTTCGAACAGGCTTGCGGCAAAGAGATTGCGTATCAGATTGCGCCACGCCGGCCGGGCGATATCGCCAGCTGCTATGCTGACCCGAGCCTGGCCAGCAGCCTGCTTGGCTGGCAGGCCGAACGGGATCTGGCGAAAATGTGTGCCGACAGCTGGCGCTGGCAGTCGAATAATCCGGACGGTTATCGCTGAAGCGCTCGCGCTTATCCAGACATAACAGATCAGGCCGGCTGCATTGCAGCCGGCCTGATCTGTTTTACGAACAAAGGATACTCAGTCTGCCGTCTCTGGCTCTGCCAGCAAGGCAAAAACCGCCTCGCTCACGACCGCAAGCGGAATATAGGCAATCTGCCAGTGCGTATCCGAACCGGACGTCAGCAGACGATAGGGCACCTGCCATGGATACCAGCGCAGGGTCTTTTTCTCCAGATGCTCGTAAAGGCCGGCAATACGCGCCCCGGCCGCAGCCGCAATATGCAAGCCGCCGCCATCGCTGCAAACAGCAACCGTAGCCAACTGATACGCGGCAATCAGCTGCTGCAGCGACTGTGTCGGATAGAAAACGGCATCAGGGTTGGCCGCAAACTGCTGCCGCAAATGCGCAGCCTTGTCATCATCACCGGGGTGGCGTGGATCATCGGCCTTGCCGGGTGACCACAAAAACAATACGCGACAACCAGCCTGCAACAGCTGTGTGGCCAGTGCCTGGAAATGTTCCAGCGGCCAGACACGACTAGCCTCACGCGCACTGATATGCAGGGCCACAAGAGGCTTGCCCTGCTGTAATGCGGCCAACTCCGGCGGGCAAGGCAAGCCAGGCAAACGCAATGGGCCAGGCACCTCGCTAATACCCAGCGGCTGCAGCAGCTGTGCCATATTCAGCACCTCATGCTGTCGCCAGTACTCCTGCTTGAACAGCACCGGCGTATCAATTACCGAATCATAAGGCTTGCCTTCGTTGACGAAAGCCACAACCCGTCGGGCACGCGCGGCCTTGGCCAAGCGCACCGCGTTCGCGGCGTAACCCGAGCCAGCCACGATGGCCAGATCGAACTTCTCGCGCCGCAACTGCCAGTACAGCTGCAGCTTGCGCCAGACCACGCCCAGTGCACTACCCTCGCCGCGATGTTTGAGTTTGGTGTAGGCATAGACATGATCCAGCCCCGGCAAACCGCGCACCACATCGGCGTTGTAGTCATTCACCAGCGCCACGATGCGCGCCTCGGGATAATGCTGGCGCAATGCGGCCAACATCGGCGTGGTGCACACGAGGTCGCCGATATTGTCGCGGCGGATCACCAGAATCTTCATGCAGCTACCTTGTCCTGTTTTTCGAAGCGGATAATCACCGTCAGTGCGCACACGAGGAACAGGTGTATCTGCAGATAATGATCGCGCCAGACGCTGTCCAGCAGCATGCGGCCGTTAAAGCCCATCACGATGAAGAACAGCAACAAGGCCGCATAGGAATGCTGCTCGAGGTAATGGCGAATGGCCCGCCGCAAGGTCAGGCCGGCAAACGCCAGCCACAGCAGCAAGGCCGGTACGCCGCCACTGAGCGCCAGATCGACATAACCGCTGTGACTATGACCGCCCACGGCCACGCCATAGGCCGGCAAGACTGCATGGGCAAACACATTGCGACCATAACCGTAACCGAACCAGTACTGGGTGACGAACAGCTCCAGCCCCTTTTTGATCCAGGCGATGCGCTCGTAGGCCGAATCATCCACCGGCATGCCATTGGACAGCAGCGGATAGTTGCTCTTGCTCAGCCACGCGGTGTGATTTTCGGTATCCCAGGCCAGCGGCACTGTCTCGAGAAACACCGCCCAACGCGGATCAGACTTGATCGCCAGCGCCACAAACAACCCGACCAGCAGCCCGACCGGCAACAGATAACGCCAGGCACGCCAGCCCATGCCGCTACCAACCAGCCACATCAGCATGCCCGAGCCCATCAGGAAAACCACACCGATCAGGGCATTGCGCGCGCCGGCCATCAGCAATGCGGCCAACAGCCAGACCATCAGCAAGGCCACCGTTCGGTTTTTCCAGGACAGCAGGCGAGGCCGCTGCAGCAAACGCTGAATGATTTCGGCGGCCATGATGGCAAGACCAATGCTCAGCATATAACTGACTTCCAGCTTGCCTTGCCTGGACAAGGTAAACGGAAATACGCCCAGAATCAGTTGGCCATGCTCGCGGTAAAGCGCAAACACTGACCACGCCACCAGCACCGTGTACAGCAGCACCAGCCACAACCACAACATGATCAACCGCTCGCCGGCCTTGTGCAGTGACTGCCCCAGCGTGACAACGGCCATTGCACCAAGCAAGCCGACAAAGACAGCTTTCAGCCATTGCCCGCCCAACTCGTTGAAAGCCCAGGCCGGCTCGACGGTAATAAAGGCGGCATGCAGCACAAACCAACCGGTCAACAGCAGCAAGGACGCTTGTTCTTGCCCCCATGCCTGCAGGTTGTCGCGGCTCAGCTGTCTGGCTGCCAGTACAAACACCGCCACGAATAGCAGATGGCGCAGGGCAATGGTGCTGTTGATCGACCAGATGCCAACCAGCAAGGCCAGAACCGCCAGCAACAGATACTGTCCGCGGCCAACTGCGCGCAGTTCGCTTTTGATCAGACTCTCCACGTCATCCACCCAGCAATTGTCGACAGGACGCCAACGCTGCATCCAGCGAAATGGCATCCATGCAGCGCGGCGCGGCGCATTGCTGCGTACTGCGGCCGCAACGGCTGATCCAGCCGGCTTCGCGGCGGAACATCACGCGCTGGTCTCGGCAACTGACCGGCTGTTGCAAGGCGAGGAAAGGCTGCGACTGCCAGAAACGCCCCGCGCCGCACAATTCATGCGAGCCCGGGCCGAACAAGGTCAGCGTCGGACAGGCCACGATACGCGCCAGATGCGCGACGCCGGTATCCGGACACACCAGCAGACTCGCCGACTGCAGCACATGAGCGAGCTGCAACAAGTTAAGCTTGCCGGCCAGTGACGGATAACGGCCAGCCGGGTCAACCTCCGTCACCAGCTTTTCTTCGCCGGGGCCGCCACTCCAGTAAGGCTGGATCCCCTGCCCTGCCAGCCAGTCCGCCAGCGCCAGCCAGCGCTCGTTCGGCCAGTGTTTCAGCGGGGTACTCGCGCCGACATGCAGCAAGGCATAAGGCGCAGCCAGGTTTGGCCGCAAATTTTCCGGCAAGGACGGCAAGGGCCAGTCGGCAGGGTCAAAACGGCCATCAAAAGCCGGATCCGCCAGCGCGGCCACCATGCCATGCCAGCTATCCGGCGTCGGGCTGTAATCATGTGCTTCGTCCAGCGGCCAGTTTTTCCAGCCTGGCGTGTCTTGGCCGTGCGCCACAATCCAGCGTGCACCGGCGGCCAGTGCCAGCCAGCTGTAACGGTTGTCGCCCGGCACAAAAGCCAGATCGAAACCGCGCTGCCGCCACAAAAGTGCGAGGCTATCGCTATCCGCTGGATGCCACGGCAGCACACTCACGCCATACGGCCGCCCGGCATACAAGAGCGCAACGGCCTTCGGGCACAGCATCACGATCTCGGCTTGCGCATAACGCTGGCGCAAGGCGGCCAATAGCGGCGTCAGCATCAGCGTGTCGCCCAGCAACAGATGATGGGCAATCAGGATGCGGCCAACCTTGTCGTCGGCCGGACGGCGACGCCAGGGCTTGCCCAGCAGACGCCACAAGGCGCGCGGAATGACCTGCCAGCGGACGGCGCTACGACTCACTGTCGCCCTCCGGCGATGGCGGCGCGGAACACCGCATCCATGCGATCCAGCATGATGTTGTCGCCGAACTGCGCCTGCGCCCACGCCAGACTGGCAGCGGCCATCTGCTGACGTAGTGCCTGGTCGCGCATCAGGCGGCCCAGATGTTCGACCAGGGCAGGCGTATCACGTGGCGCGATCATATAACCGGTGTCGTTGTGCTGGACGGCTTCGTTGATGGCACCGACGGTGGTCGATACCACCGGCAGACCGCAGGCCATCGCCTGCATGATGCCCTGCGGTACGCCTTCGTTGCCGTAAGACGGCAGGGTGAACAGATCCATCGTCGCCAGCCAGCGCTCGGCATTGTCCTGGTTACCGACAAAACGCACGCTATCCGCCAGCCCCAGCTCCTGACACTGCCGTTCGAGATTCTCGCGCTGCGGGCCATCACCCACCACCAGCAACTGCCAGTCGGCAAACTCGCCGCGCAGCTCGCGCCACGCTTCCAGCAGATAACTGTGGCCCTTCCAGCTACGCAGTGTCGCCACGATGCCCAGGGTTGGCCGCTGCGCCACGCCCAGCGCGGCACGCTCGGCTGCCTGATCGCGCGGACAATAGCGGCTCAGATCGATACCGGTGCGGATCGAAGTCATGTGAGCGAGCGGATAGTGATTGTCGTGATGCAGCTGCTGGCGCAGTTTTTCGCCGGTCGTCACGATATGGCGCGTCGCCTGCAGATACAGCCAGCGCGTGCTTGGCTTGTTGTTGATCGCGGTCGACACATGGCGGGTGCGCACTACCGGCGGCATATTGCGCAGTGTGGCACCGGCCGCCGCCACCATCCAGGCATCGGTCGAGCTGTGGGTATTGATGATGTCGATGTTGGCCGCATTAGCCGCCAGATAACGGCGCATGGCCAGCAGGCCCGGCAGGCGTTTTTTCTCGATCGGCATCGCCACCGCCTCCAGCCCGTACTGGGTGGCCAGCTGGTAGATGCGCGACTTCGGGTCGGCAATCAGGATCACGCGATGGCCGCGCGCCACCATGCCGCGCGCCTCGGTCAGGATGCGGATTTCCTGGCCACCCCAGCCGCAAGAGGATTCGGTGTGCAGTATGGTCAGCGATGTTTTCATATTCAGTCTTCTTTGAATTGCAAGCGGTGCAGCTGGGCGTAAGCGCCATCAGCGGCCAAAAGCTCGGCATGTTTGCCTTGCTCGACAATGCGGCCGTGCTGCATCACCACGATCAGATCGGCGCGTTCGATCGTCGACAGACGGTGCGCGATCACCAGCGTGGTGCGGTGTTGCATCAGGTTATCAAGGGCGGCCTGCACCAGTCGCTCGGACTGGTTGTCCAGTGCGCTGGTGGCCTCATCCAGAATCAGGATAGGTGCGTCTTTCAGCAAGGCCCGCGCAATCGCGAGGCGCTGGCGCTGGCCGCCGGACAGGCGCGCGCCGTTTTCGCCGATCAGCGTGTCAAAGCCTTGCGGCATCGCCTCGATGAATTCCAGCGCATTGGCGGCACGTGCGGCAGCGATAATCGCCTCGCGGCCAACGTCCTGTCGGCCATAGGCGATGTTGGCCGCCACAGTATCGTTGAACAGCACCACGTCCTGGCTTACCAGCGCGATCTGCTCGCGCAGATGGGCAAGACCCAGCTCGTTCAGTGCCACGCCATCGAGGCGGATTTCGCCGCTATCCGGCAGATAAAAACGCGGCACCAGATTGGCCAGCGTGGTCTTGCCGCTGCCCGAGCTGCCAACCAGCGCCACGCTCTGGCCGGCACGAATGGTCAGCGACAGATTATCGAGCGCCTGCTTATCGCCACCGGGGTAGCGGAAGTTCAGCCGGTCAAACACCAGCTCGCCGCTGACTTTGTCGATGCGGCGTGTGCCATGATCCGGCTCCGGCTGCTCGTCCAGAAAGCTGAACACGCTGTCGGCAGCCGCCAGACCCCGTTGCAGCATCTGGGTCACCGAGGTGATGCGCTTGACCGAAGGCAGCAGCATCATCATCGCCGTCATATAGGCCATGAAAGAACCGGCGGTGAAGTCATTGTGCTGGGCGCGCTGCATGGCGAAATAGATCACCGCCGCCAACGCAAAGGCGATCAGAAACTGGGTAATCGCGGTGTTGGCCGCACTGGTGGCCGTCTGTTTGACATTGGTACGCGCCAGATCCCAGGCGGTATCCGCAAAACGGCGGGTTTCAAACACCTCACCCTGATAGACCTTGATCACGCGATTGCCATCCACCGCCTCGTTGATCACCTGGGTCATCTCGCCGACGACTTCCTGGCTGCGATTGGCGAGCTTGCGCAGACGCTTGCTGACGATGCGGATCACCCCCGCCACCAGCGGGAACACCACCAGACACACCAGCGTCAGCTGCCAGTCTATCCACAACATCTGGCCAATCAGGCTCAGCAGGATCACCGAGTCCTTCACCACCACGGTAATCACGTTAAAGCCGGCCTGGGCAATATTGTCGGCGTCGTAGCCGATGCGCGACATCATGCGGCCGGAGTTGTTATGGGCGTAATAGCTCGATGGCAGGCGCACCAGACGCTCGAACATCTCGCAGCGGATGCGCGCCACCAGATCCATGCTCAGGCGGCTGGTCAGATACTCGTTGGCATAGCCGAACACGCCGCGCAGCAGGAACAGGCCGATGATCATCAGCGGCAGCTCGACCAGTGCACTGCCGGATTTGCCGACAAAGCCCTCGTCGATCAGCGGCTTCATCAGCGCGGCAAACGCCGGTTCGGTCGCGGCGGCAATCACCATGCACAGCAGCGACAGCGCCAGCATCGGCCACTGCGGTTTCAGATAGCCGAGCAGGCGCTTGTACAGCTGCCAGTTACGGGATTGGGTAGAACTCATGAATTCTCCGGTTGATCTGCCAATAGCGGGCGGTAAAGCGCCAACATTGACTCGGCCATGGCGTCCAGCGTCAACGGTTCGGCCGTCGCGCGTGCCGCCGCCGACCATTGCGGCCAACGTTGCGGCGTTGCCAGCCACTGGCCGATCTGCGCGCTCAGCGTGGCAACATCCAGTGCATCGGCCACCCAGCCGTTGTTGCCATCCTGCAGCAACTCGGCCGCGCCGCACTGGCAGCTGGTAAACACCGGCAGGCCGCAGGCGAGCGCTTCGACACAGACATTGGGGAAGGGATCATACAGCGTCGGCAACACAAAGGCGTCGGCCATGCCATAAAACGGTTTGACGTCCTGCTGGGCGCCGGCAAAACGCACGCGATTGCCAATGCCGAGGCTGGCGGCCAACTGCTGGTAACGCGCCGCATGCTTGTCCTTGCCGACCACCAGCAGATACAGACCGTGATGGGCGGCAATCGCCTGCAAGGCACGCGCCACGCCCTTGCGGGCAAAGCCGGAACCGACATACAGCAACAGCGGTGCCTCGGCCGGAATCTGCCATTGCTCGCGCATTTGCTGGCGATAGTGGGCGCGCAGGTCCGGGTGGAAATGATGGGTATCCACACCGTTATAAATCACGGCGAAACGCGACTCGGGCAGGCCGAAATGTTGCTGGATCTCACGCTTGACCATATGCGAGTTGCAGATCACCTTTTTCAGGCGCGGATGCAGGAACATCTCGCGCTCGGCACGCAACACATAGTGATGATAAGGATTCAGCCACATCGCCAGCCGGCCGGCACGGCCAAGCTCGCGACTGCGCAAGGACAGCCACTGGCGATGTACGCCATCCCCGGCGCGATAGATGTCGCAGCCGGCAATACGCTCGTGCGACTGCACCAGCTCGAAGCCTTCGCGCTGCCACAGACGACGGGCGGCGGCGGCAAAGCTCCAGTCACGCCAGACATTGCCAAGATAGAAAGGGTTGGCCGCCAGCGCGCTGACGCCTTCGAGCTTTTCCCATTTGCGTGCAATCAGGCTGACCGCCAGCTCGCCCTGCGTCGCCAATGCTTCCAGCGCACGGCTGACAAAGCGCTCGGCACCGCCGGCGGCATTGTATTTCTGTCTGACCAGTACCAGCCGCTTCATGCGCTCACCTCGGCTTGCAGGCTGTCAAAGGCCGCCAGCACTTGTGCCGGCGTAATCAGTGCCAGGCATTCGCTGCGCTTGCCGCCACCACAGCCATCCTTGCCGCAGGGGCGACAAGGCAGATCTGTGGTCAGCACGCGACTGGGCACCTGCCACGGCCCCCATTCGATATTGCCGGACGGGCCGAACAGCGCGATACAGGGCGTGCCCAGCGCGGCCGCCATATGCATGGGCACCGAATCCATGCCGACAAAGGTTTTGGCCCCGGCAATCGCGGCGGCCAACTGCTTGAGTGTCAGCTCGCCCGCGAGGCTGACCACCGGGTATTGCAGCTGCTGGCGGATTTCTGCCAGCATCGCCAGCTCGGCATGATCGGGGGCGGCAGTCAGCACGACTCGTTGGCCGCGCGCGGTCAGGCCATCGATAAAGGCCGCCATTTGCGCCACCGGCCAGGTCTTGAACAGCCAGCGCGAGGTTGGGTGCACCAACACATAGTCGCCATCGACACCGGCTGCGGCCAACTTGGCTGCAACCGCGGCCCTGGCTTCGTCCGGCACGTACAGGCTCAGTTTGCGCTCGTCAAGGCCAGGCTGGATGCCGATGCGACGCAGCGCATCAAGATGGATTTCGACCGTATGACGGCGATTACCGCCTATCACCGGATAACGATGGCTGAAGCCTTTGCCCAGCCAGCGCGAAAAATGCCCCTGCGGGGCCACCGCCCAGCGTGGCGACAACAGTTTCACCAGCCAGGCGCCACGGTTATGTTCGGTCAGATGAATAACAAGGTCGTATTTTTGCCGCTTGAGCTGCGACAGCAAAGTCCATTCGGCACGCGCCTGGCCGGCCAGACCAAGCTTTTTCCACTGCCGGTCTATGGTGTAGAGCTGACCAAGCGCCGGATGGCCAGCCAGCATCTCGCGGGTATCGTGGTAAACCAGTGCATCGATTGTGGCATGCGGTGCATGGGCTTTCAGCACCGAAAGCAGCGGCGAGCTGAGCAAGACATCGCCATGGTGGCGCAGCTTGATCACCAGCACCCGCGAAACAGCGGTCAAATCGATGGCGTCTTTGAGCATAAAAAGAAAAAAGCCGGATCAGGCATCCGGCCCGGCATTCAGTTGTTGCAGTAAGTCGGCGATTCTATCAGGGTCTTCACTGCGCAGCATACGGGCGGCTAGCGCCGACACTTCGTCCAGATGACTCTCAAGCACGCGCTGCTTTACCGACAGCAGGTTGGACGGGTGCATGGAAAAACGCCGCAGACCCATGCCCAGCAACAGCCGGGTCAGCCTGACATCCCCCGCCATCTCGCCGCATACCGACACCGGAATGCCAGCCTTGCCAGCGGTTTTCAATGTGTAGGAAATCAGCTTGAGCACGGCCGGATGCAGCGGGTCGTACAGATGGCTGACGCTGTCATCATTGCGGTCGATAGCCAGCGTGTACTGGATCAGGTCGTTGGTACCGATGGACAGGAAGTCGACATGCTTGAGAAAGCTGGAAACCACCAGCGCCGCCGACGGAATCTCGATCATCGCGCCGACTTCAACCTCATCACGGAAAGGGATGCCCTCTTCGCGCAACTCGCTCCTGGCGTACTCCAGCTGGGACAAAGACTGTTTGAGTTCGCCCAGACTGTTGATCATCGGGAACAGGATGCGGATCTTGCCGTAATGCGAGGCGCGCAACAGGGCGCGCAACTGCGCACGGAACATCAGCGGTTCGGCCAGACACAGACGGATGCCGGTCAGGCCCAACGCCGGGTTTTCCGCCATCTGGTGGGTCATCCAGCGCGGGCTCTTGTCGGCTCCCAGATCCATGGTACGCACGGTCACCGGCATGCCGGCCAGTGTCTCGACCACGCTGCGATAGGCCTCGAACTGCTCGTCTTCGGATGGCAGGGTGTCACGCCCCAGAAACAGGAACTCACTGCGGAACAGTCCGACGCCAACTGCGCCGGATTCCAGCACGTTGGCCGCATCACTTGGCAATTCGATATTGGCCAGCAGCTCGATAGCGGTGCCATCGCGGGTTACTGCATCGGTCTTGACGATGCTGGACAGCTTGCGCCGCGCCTCGGCATAGGCACGCTGACGACGACGGTATTCTTCGAGCACCACCGGCTCGGGATTGATGATCAGCACGCCTTGCTGACCATCGACAATCACCAGTTCGTCCTCGCGCAGCAATTCGCGCGCATTATGCAACGCAATCACCGAAGGCATGTCGAGGCTGCGCCCCAGAATCGCGGTGTGGCTGGTCGCACCGCCGACATCGGTCACAAAGGCGGCAACGGCAGAATCCTTGAAATACACCATATCGGCTGGCGACAGGTCGTGAGCGACCAGAATCGCATCGCCATCCAGCCCTTCACCCAACTGCAATTCGGTAGCGTGGCCGCCGAGGTTCTTGAAAATCCGCTCAACGACCTGCAGCACATCGTGCTTGCGCTCGCGCAGGTAATCTTCTTCGATCGCATCGAACTGCGACACCAGCAAATCACACTGCTGTTTCAAAGCCCATTCGGCATTGCAGTGGAGGCTGGCAATCAGCTCGCGCGGTTCGCGGGTCAGGGTCACATCGGACAGCAGCATGATGTGCAGCGACAGGAAGGCACCAAGCTCGGCCGGAGCGTTTTCAGGAATACTGCCCCACAGCATCTCCAGCTGTTTGCGCGTGGCTTTGACAGCCTGGTCAAAGCGCTGCTGTTCGGACGGAATTTCGTGCTCTTCGATGCCGTAATGCACGACATCGTCCATGCTTTGCGACAGCAAATGAGCTCGCCCGATCGCAATACCGCCACCGATCGGCACACCGTGCAATACGATGCTCATTGTCGACCCCCTGACCTGTTTATGTCTTTAACCGGTCTATGCCGGATTATTCTGCTTCATCAAAGCGGTTGTTGATCAGCTCGACCAAGGCCGCCATGGCCTGCTCTTCATCTTCACCATTGGTTTCCAGCTCGACTGTACTGCCCTTGGCTGCGGCCAGCATCATGACACCCATGATGCTCTTGCCGTTGACGCGACGACCATTGCGGGTGATCCAGACCTCGGCACGAAAGCGGCTGGCCGTCTGGGTAAACTTGCTGGAGGCCCGTGCATGCAGGCCCAGTTTGTTGATGATCTCTATTGCCTGTTTTTGCATTATTTTTCCTCGGGCAACACGTAATAGACTCCTTCGAGTCCGCCCGTGATGGCCTTGCTGACGACGATATCCAGAGTCTGCGTGCTGTAGCACAGCGCACGTACCAGCATGGGCAGGTTGACACCGGCAACCACTTCGACGCGGCCACGATGAATCAGGCGGCTGGCGATATTGCACGGGGTGCCGCCCAGCATATCGCTAAGCACCAGCACACCGCTGCCATCATCCAGTTGCGATACCAGTTCTCTGGCCTCGTGCAAACGTGACTCGGGGCTGTCCTGTTTTTCCACGCCCATGACCACCAGATTATCCGGTATTCTGCCCAGCACATGCTGGGCGCATTCGGCGAGGCACTGGCCAAGCTGGCCGTGAGAGATGAGCAATATACCTACCATGATGTTGTCTTGCCAGTACGCTGTTTACTACACATATTAAGAAACATTTCCACCGGATACCGCAACTTTATCCGCGACTTTATCCGTATCAAACCACGACAAGTGTCCGGCAAGAGCTACTACCTCACCCACGATGATGATGGCCGGCGACGTCACTCCCTGCTCGGCAACTCGTGCGGCAATATCGGCCAGTGTTCCGGTCACCACTTTCTGGGCACTGGTTGTTGCCTGCTGCACCACCGCTACCGGTGTGGTTTCAGCACGACCGTGACGAACAAACTCGCCACAGATTTCGGCCAGCGTCGATAGCCCCATATAGACCACGACAGTCTGACGCTCCCGGCACAGTGCCGGCCAATCTAGCATGATGCTGCCGTCCTGCTTATGACCTGTCACAAACACCACGGATTGCGCATGATCACGGTGCGTCAGCGGAATGCCGGCATAAGCGGCCGCACCACTGGCCGAGGTAATCCCCGGCACCACCTCGAACGGCACGCCGTGACTGGCCAGCAACTCGATCTCTTCGCCACCGCGACCAAAGGTAAACGGGTCCCCCCCCTTGAGCCGCAACACCCGACGGCCCTCGCGGGCCAGGCGCAGCATCAGCTGGTTGATGTCTTCCTGCGCCATGGTGTGATTGGCACGCTGCTTGCCGACAAACACCCTTTCGGCATCACGACGTACCAGCTCAAGCAATTCCGGTGCCACCAGATTATCGTACAGCACCACATCCGCCTGCTGCATCAGCCGCAAGGCACGGAAAGTCAGCAAGTCAGGGTTACCCGGCCCGGCACCAACCAGATACACCGCGCCGCTATCACCGCTACTGCCTGCGGCCAACCTTTGCAGCATGTCGCTGCGTGCCGCGTCCTCGTTGCCATTCATTACCTGCTCGGCCAGCGGGCCTTCCAGCACGCTTTCCCAAAACAACCGACGCTGCTCGACATCGCCGAAACGCGCCTTGACCTGATCGCGGAAGCTGGCCGCAAACTTTGCCAGCCGGCCAAAACCGGCCGGAATCAGGCTTTCCAGTCGCGCCCGCATCAATCGGGCCAGCACCGGCACGCCACCGCCAGTCGAGATGGCAATCACCATCGGCGAGCGGTCTACAATCGCCGGGGTAATGAAACTGGACAGCTCCGGATCATCCACCACATTGACGGCAATCTGCCGTGACTGGGCCAATGACGACACCGCGCGGTTCACCTCGCGATCGCTGGTTGCCGCAACGACCAATTGATAACTACCCAGATGCTCGGGCAGAAACACCGAGTCGATATGACTGATGCACCCTTCTTGCACCATTTGTGCCAACTCGCCCACCAGAGCCGGCGACACCACCGTCAGCCTTGCCCCTGCCTGCAGCAACAAGCGCGCCTTGCGCAGCGCCACCTCACCACCGCCAACCAATAAACAGGGGCGGTCGGTCAGGCGCATGAAAACCGGAAAATAATCCACCAGCCACCCTCCTGAAACTAGCACGAGCATACCTTAGCCATGCACGCTTGACGATGGCGTTATTGCCGCGTGGCAAGATGCTGCCGGACTGCATATAGTGAACTTGGCGATGACCTTCCTGTCACCATCAAGCCCGGAGGCCCTGTGCAAGCGTCGCGACTCGAAAGCATCCTGCAGGCGCTGCCTGCCGGCTATCTCTTGCTTGACCGCCAGCGCATCGTCGAGCTGGTCACGCCGACTTTCGCGCTATCCGGCATGGCCCTGCCCTGCGCTGGCGACACACTGGCGCAACTGTCGCTGCCGGCCGAGGTCATGCACGCCTGCGAAGCCAAGCGCCATACCCGCATCCAGCTGGCTCGCACGCAGTTTCTGCTCGAATGGCAAGTGACGCCGCTGCCGGATGAAAGCCTACTGATCAGCGTGCGCGAGGACAAACTGGCGTTTCGCAATCTGGTTGATAACTCGCCCGACATCATCACCCGTTACGACCTTGAATTACGCTGCCAGTTCGTCAACCAGACCCTGCAAAAATACGCCGGCGACGACTACGCCAGCCATCTGGGCAAAACCCCGGAACAGCGCGGCTTGCCGTGGCAGATCGTCGATGCACTGCGTTACAACGCCGCCCAGGTCATCGCCACCCGGCAGGCACAGCGTTTTGTCTCTGAACTGAGCCTGCCGCAACTGCATCGCGTGTTCGAATCACGGCTGCTGCCCGAATTCGAAAATGGCGAACTTGTCTCGCTGCTGAGCATAGACCGCGACATCAGCGACTTTCACGCCATCCGCATGTGGGAAAGCGACGAAAACCGCTTGCTGGAAATGATCGCCAATAACCGCCCGCTAAAGGAAGTCATGCTGTGGACCTGCCAGATGATAGAAAGCCAGGTCAGCGGCAGCATCTGCGTGGTGATGCAGAGCGGCGAAGACGGCAAGCTTCATATGGCGGCAGCGCCCAGCCTTGATGACAACTATCACGCCCATCTGCTGGATATTATTCCGGGCAGTGACTCCCCGCCCTGTGCCCAGGTGGCGGCCAGCAATCAGCCGATTTACACCTCGGCAGCCGGACTAGTCTCGCCGACAAGCCGTGCCCATGCTGACAACAATCTGCCCGCTTTTGCCTGGTCACAGCCGATCAGCGATCACGACAACTGCATCCTCGGCACGCTGGACCTCTACCTGCCGATCTGCATGACGGCAGACAGTCACGAGCAGCACATCATGCAGCGTACGGCGCATCTGCTGGCCATTGCCATCCAGCAAACGCATCGCTCGGCCGAGCTGGTTCGGCTGGCAACGATGGACAGCCTGACCGGCTTGCCCAATCGCCGTCATTTTCTCGAACAGGCTGCCGAACAGTGGCAAAACGCACGACTGCAAGGCAAGACGGTCAGCCTGCTGATGATAGATCTTGATCACTTCAAGAACATCAATGACAGCCTCGGACACGAAGCCGGCGACATCGCCTTGCAGAGCTTTGCGGAATGTCTGCGCGCCACGCTACGCAGCGATGATCTGCTGTGCCGCATGGGCGGGGAGGAGTTTGCCGCCCTGTTGCTGGATACCCCAGGCGAAGAGGCGCTGCAGGTTGCCAACCGCGTCTGCAAGGCCACCGCCAGGCTCAAGCCCAAGCTGGGCGAAGAAGAAATCCGCTTCACCGTCAGTATCGGCGTTGCGGCCAACCTGCGGGAACACCGCAATATCGGCGACCTGATTCGCCACGCCGACCATGCGCTGTATCAGGCCAAGCACGAAGGTCGTAATCGCTGCACCCTCAAAAAATAGAATCATTCTCATTTCAATAGCGTACAATCGCCGCTTTTTTGGCGATTGCACAAGGTGCTGGAACGTTACTACCAAAACCTGCTCAACTTCGTGGCCCGCAAGACCGGTTGCCGCGATCAGGCGCGCGACATCGTGCAGGAAAGCTACGCACGCATGCTCGGGCAGTATGCGCAGGAAAGCCATGACATCCCCCCAAGACAACAGCTGGCACGGCTGTTCCTCACGGCCCGCCATCTGCTGGTAGACCGCTTTCGCAAACAGCAAAACCAGGCCGATAGCCTGCCACTGCCGGACGAACTGCCTGCCGCCAGCCAGCAGCACCAGCCGGAATGGCAGCTGATGCAACAGCAACAGGCGCAAGAACTGCTGCAAGCCATCGACGCCCTGCCGCCACGCTGCCGCGAGGCTTTCACCCGCTTCAAGTTTGAAGGACAAAGCCAGAAAGAGATTGCCGAGGCGATGGGCATTTCGGTGAATATGGTCGAGAAGCACATCATTCGCGGCATGCTGTCCTGCAAACAGGCGCTGCATGATCTGGAGGGCGATCATGACTGAGCCGACATTCAGCAGCATTGACGAAGCGGCGGCCTGGTGGTGGCTGCAAAGCCGGCAAACCATGCCCCACGAACAGCAACAGGCCTTGCAAACATGGTTGGCCGCAGACCCGCGCCATGCCGCTGCCTTTGCCGCCATGCAACAAACCGCCCTCAGCCTCGAGCAACTGCGCCAGCCGCGGCCGATGCCGGCCATGACTCGCCGCGCGCGGCCGCATCATCGCTCTGCCCGCCCGCTGCTGGCCCTCGCCTGTAGCCTGCTGCTGTGCGTGTTGCTGTTCTGGCAGTACGGGCCGCAGCAGGCCAGCTACCAGCAAAGCCTGCAAGCCGGCAACAGCCTGCAGACCCTGGCCCTGCCCGATGGCAGCAGCGTGCTGCTGGATCAGGCCAGCGCAGCCGATATCCGCCTGTACGACGATAGGCGCGAAGTCGTGCTGCACCGTGGCCAGGCGCTGTTTGAGGTCAGCAAGGACAGCAAGCGCCCCTTCATCGTCAGTGCCGGCGACACAAGCATCACCGTGCTGGGCACCCGTTTCAGCGTGCGTCATGACGCCGGTGACATCCGTGTCGAAGTCGCCAACGGCCTCGTACGCGTCAGCAATGCCGAGCACACCCGCCTGCTGACCGCCGGTGAAGGCATGCGCATCAGCGAGGACAACTGGCTGCCGACCCGCCAGCTGGCCACCGACAGCGTCGCCAGCTGGCAACACCGGCAGCTGGTGTTCGACAACACACCACTGCCGGAAGCCTTGGCAGAGTTTGCGCGCTACGGTGCCGCGCCGGTCAGCCTCAGCGATACCCGTCTGCAAGGGCTGCGCATTACCGGCAGTTTCCGTCACGACCAGCCACGGCAGTTTCTGGCCCTGTTGCCCGAAGTGCTGCCGGTTCGCGTACAGCAACAACAGGGGCAATGGCGCTTGTCCCCGCGCTAAGTCCGGCAAGCCCCCGCCTCTCTTGCGGCCAACCCTGAAAAGGTTGGCCGCAATTTTTTTCACCCCCGACATCAGGATTACCGTTGCTCAAACGTAATTACGGTTACGAACCATTCTCGTTTTGATAAAAAATGTCCGCACGCCACTTGTCTGCCCGTCAACTGTCATCGACTGCCCTGAAGCCCATGCTGCTGGCCTTGAGCCTTGCTTTTGCCCAGCCGCAATTCGTCTACGCCGAAAGTGCCACGCTGGTACTGGCACTGCCCTCGCAGCCGCTGGGTCAGGCCTTGAATGCCCTCGCCCGCGAAAGCGGCCGCCCGCTATTGCTGGATGCCGCCCTGGTGCAGCAACGCCAGGCCCCCGCCCTGCATGGCCGCTACCCGCTGGATACTGCCTTGCAAAAACTGCTGAGTGGCAGCGGTCTGCAATACCGGCTGGCGGCTAACGGTGCCATTATCGTTCAGAGAGCAAGCAGCGAGCAGAAAAGCCCGGGTGGCAGCGCCACCCTACCGACGCTGACCGTCAGCGCCAGCCAGCAAGCGGTACGGACAGCCGGCGCCGAAAAACGCCTAGACAAGGCCGAGCTGCGCCTGTCGCGCGGCACCAGCAATGCCGACATCTTTGCCGGCCAGCCGCAAATCCAGGTCAACAATATCCGCAACGAAGCTGGCGCCCTCGATGTCGGCATCCGCAATATGCAGGGTGAAGGCCGCGTGCCGGTCATCATCGATGGCGCGCTGCAATCCACCCATACCGGCCGCGGCTATATGGGCACCGCGGATCGCACCTATATCGACAGCGATCTGATCAGCAGTGCCAGCGTCAATATCGGTGCCAGCCAGGGCGCGTTTTCTGCCGGTGCGGTTGGCGGTCTGGTCAAGATCCAGACACTGGAAAGCCACGACATCCTGAAAGAAGGCGAGAAAGTCGGCCTGCTGGTGAAAGGCAGCCTGCAAAACAATAACCAGACACCCGATGTGCCGGCCGATGCCCGCGATCAGTCCTACTACATCGTCAAGAACAAGTCCGATGCCGATCATTTTCACAATGGCTCGCTGACGCTGGCCACCGCGCTGCGCCACGACAAGCTCGAAGCCGTGCTGGCCTACAGCAAGCGCCGCCAGGGTAATTACTTTGCAGGCACCAAGGGCTATGAAGACTACACGGCAGGCAAAAAGTCGTGGGAGCAACCACCGGTCAAGCCCGGCATGGAAGTCGTCAACACCAGCGGTGACAGCGACTCGCTGCTGGCCAAACTCAGCCTGCGCCCCGACAGCGAACAGCAACTGAAACTCACCTACCGCCAGCACCGCCAGCAGGCCGGCGAGGTCCTGTCCGCCTACTGGTACGCCAATGACAACGACAAGGATTTCAAACCGCTGCCAGCCGGTCAGCAAGCCATGCCGCAATGGGGGCTGGGCCGGGCCGATGTCGAGACACTCAGCGCCCACTACACGCTGACCGATGCCGACAATCCGCTGCTGAATCTCAGCGCCGGTCTGTGGGCCAGCAATGGCAAGCTGCAACAGCGCAACGGCCTGGTGTCGGCAGTCAGCAATCCGAAAGATGGCGACCAATACCTGCATCACTACAGCCATCGCCGCCATGGCTTCAACCTGATGAATCAGGCCGAACACGGCCCCTTTCTGCTGACTGCCGGCTTTGCCAGCCAGCAGGAATTCATGCGCCCCGACAGCAAGGCCGGCTGGGGTAACAAGCCCGCCGCCCGCCATGCCAGCCGTCAGGAACAAAACCTGTTTGCCAATCTGCAATGGCAGGGCCAACCGTTCAAGCTCGAAGGCGGCCTCAGTCTGCATCAGGCCAGCATTGACGACCAGGTTGGCCAGCGCACGCTGAAGTTTCAGCCCAAGCTCGACTGGCACAGCCGTATCAGCGGGAATCTGGCTCACGGCCTGAGCTGGCATCTGTCGGCCAGCCGCGCCCATCGCAACCCCAGCTTGCACGAAGGCAGCACCTCGACCGAGATGTACCAGTACGACCCGCGCTTTCCGCTGGCGGCAGAACGGGTCAACGGTAGCGAAATCGGGCTGAGCTGGCAGAGTCGCAGTCTGCTCGGACAGGAAAACAGCCTGCAGCTGGCTGCCAGCTATTTCGACAATCGCGCCCATGGCTATATCACCCAGGCCTTGCTTGATGCCGACAACTGGGTGCTGGGCCACAGCAATTACGAGCTGTTCCGCAATCGTGGCTTCGAGCTGAACGCCAGCTTCAAGCAAGGCGTGTTCTTTGCCGACGCCCAGGCCGTGCTGTACCGCAAGCCCGAGGTCTGCTCGCAAGCCGAGGCCGCCAAGGTCAACCGCGATATCGACAGCCACAATGCCCGCCCGTGGAACAAGGACAAGCAGAAAGCCCATGTCAGCGACTGCAATGCCATGGGTTTTGCCTGGAGCCTGATTCCGTCGCGCATCCAGCCCCAGCGCAAATTTGTCGTCACCGCCGGCCTGAACCTCCCGCAAAGCGGGCTGAGATTCGGCAGTCGCCTGCGCTATCACAGCGGCAAGGAGAATCCGCGTGACTGGCTGGAGGGCACCGGTGCCAGCCCTATCGTCGACATTCCTGCCACCCGTCTGGTCGATGTGTTTGCCGAATACAAGCTCGGCAAACACCTGCTGGCCACGCTGAACATCGACAACATCCGCAACCGCTACGCCATCGACCCGGGCCAGCTGGCCAGCATGCCGCTGCCGGGTCGCACCATCCGCCTGGGCTTTGAAGGGAAGTTCTAAACCCGCCAACACGCTTGCGGCCAACCTTGCCCAAGGTTGGCCGCAAGCCAGACACCCTATCCGATAAAAACCAAGGAAGACCCCATGACTGCTATCGAAAACCTGCCCCTGTCGCGCAGCAAGGCACTGAAAGCGCTGACCCACGACACCCACGAGCTGCTGGACCAGCGCATCATGGCCTATCAGCCCTTCGCCAATCAGCAGAACTACGCGCGCTATCTGCAGGCGCAGTTCCTGTTCCTGCGTGATATGGAAGCGCTGTACGACAACCCGCAGCTGGCCGATATCCTGTCTGATCTGGACGAGCGCCGCCGCTACGACCGCATCGCTACTGACCTCGCCGATCTGGGCCAGCCGCTGCCGACCCTGGCCGAGCGCCGTCTGGATGGTGCCAGCTTTGACCTGCCGACCGCGCTGGGCTGGCTGTATGTGGTGGAAGGCTCCAAGCTTGGTGCCGCCATCCTGCTGAAGATGACCGAAAAGCTCGGCCTGAGCGCCGAAAACGGTGCGCGCCATCTGGCCGCCCACCCTGACGGCCGCGCGCGTCACTGGCGCGAGTTTGTCGCCATTCTCGATGGCCAGACCTTCAGCGATGCAGAAGAAGCGCGCGTGGTTGCCGGTGCCAAGGCCGGCTTCGCGCTGATGAACGGCCATCTGGACAAGGTCTACGGCTGATGCGCAGCCGCGCCAGTCGCTATCTCTACCAGCTGGCCGGCGGCCTGTTTTGCGGGCTGGGCATCATCGGCATGCTGCTGCCGGTGATGCCGACCACGGTGTTTTTGCTGCTGGCGCTGGCCTGCTTCAGTCGCGGCTCGCCACGGCTGGCCAATGCCCTGCTGCAACACCGTTGGCTGGGTGCGCCGCTGCGGCGCTGGCAGGCCACACGCTGCATCCCGCCACGCATCCAGGCCATTGCCTGCCTGAGCATGGTGGCCGGCTTCACGCTCCTGGCCAGCCGCCATCCGGCCACGCTGGTGTTGTGTCTGGCCTGCGTCTTCATCATGAGCGGCATGGCCAGCGTCTTGCTGCAGGCCAGCACACCCGGCAGCGGTCAAGGTTGGCCGCAACGCTTGCCGGCCTGCACCGGCGGCCTGCTGGCCTTTGCCATCCTCGCCGGCTGGCTGATCTGCCAGCGACCACTGGGCTGATCAGCCGCGCAAACTCGGCCCCAGTGGCGAGCAGCAGTGCAGATGCCACTGCCCCTGCCACTGGCCTTGCAGGCAAAAAGCCTGCGGCGTCTCGCCAAACAGCGCAAAACCATTGCGCTCCAGCACCGCGCGCGAGGCCGGATTGTGCCAGCCGACATGCGCCTCGACGCGGTACAGCCCATGTTCGTGAAACGCCTTTTGCAAGAGCTGCGCAATCGCCGCCTTGCCATAACCCTTGCCGTTTTCCGCCTCGGCCAGCCGGTAACCAAGCTGGGCACGGTTGTAATAGGCACGTTCGATCTGGGTCAGATTGATGCGGCCAACAATGTCATCGCCGCGCTTGATCAGATAACGAAAAGCCTTGCCGCTGGCGTGTTCCTGCTGCGCCGCCACGATATCGGCTTCGACCGCCGCCTGCGCGTAATATGCCGGATCGCGCGCATTGATGATGGCCTCGAAGAAGGCGCGGTTATCCCACTCGAAGGCCAGCAAAACCGGGGCATCGGCCAGCTCGGGTATGACCAGACGGATATCGCTCATGAATGACTTTCAGGTGAAATGAACCGCCACGCTAGCAAGCCGCCATGCCAAAGACAAGGCCGCCCACGGGCGGCCTTGTCTTTGCGGCATCAAACTCGGGCAATGCTGCCAAGGTTGGCCGCAAGCCATTCAAACCCGCCTCAGTGCGCGGCCTCCCAGCTGTCACCGACGCCGACTTCCGCCAAGAGCGGTACTTTCAGCTCGGCCACGCCAGCCATCAGTTGCGGCAGTTTTTCGCGCACCAGCTCAAGCTCGCTGTCGGCGACTTCCAGCACCAGTTCATCGTGTACCTGCATCACGAGGCGGCTTTGCAGTTTTTCGGCCAGCAGCCAATCCTGCACCGCCAGCATGGCGAGTTTGATCAGGTCGGCGGCTGTGCCCTGCATCGGCGCGTTAATCGCGGCGCGTTCGGCACCGGCCCGCAGCGCCTGATTACCGGCGCGGATTTGCGGCAGGTAGAGGCGACGGCCAAAGACTGTCTCGACATAACCGAGATCCGCCGCCTGCGCGCGCGTGCGCTGCATGTAGTCGGCCACGCCCGGATATTTGCGGAAGTAGCTGTCGATATAAAGCTGCGCGGCGTCGTTGCTGATGCCCAGCTGCGAGGCGAGGCCGTATTTGCCCATGCCGTAGATCAGGCCGAAGTTGATAGCCTTGGCGGCGCGGCGCTGCTCGCCGGACACCTCGGCCAGTGGCGTGGCAAACACCTCGGCGGCGGTGGCCTTGTGGATATCTTCGCCGCTGGCAAAGGCGGCCAGCATGTTCTCGTCGGCCGACAGGTGCGCCATGATGCGCAGCTCGATCTGCGAGTAGTCGGCGCTCATGATCACAAAACCGGCTGGCGCGACAAAGGCTTCGCGCACGCGGCGACCTTCGGCGGTGCGCACCGGAATGTTTTGCAGGTTCGGATCATTACTCGCCAGGCGGCCGGTAATCGCCACAGCCTGTGCATAATTCGTGTGTACGCGGCCGGTCTGTGGATTAATCAGCGTCGGCAGCTTGTCGGTGTAGGTGGACTTGAGTTTGGCAAGGCCACGGTATTGCAGGATCAGCTTGGGCAGCGGGTAATCCAGCGCCAGTTTTTCCAGCACTTCTTCGTCGGTGGAGAAGCCACCGGAGGCGGTCTTCTTCACGCCCTTGGTCGGGATGCCGAGCTTGCCGAACAGGATTTCCTGCAACTGTTTGGGCGAATTGAGGTTGAACGGCTGACCGGCCAGCTCATAAGCCTGCTGCTCCAGCGCCAGCATCTGGCTGCCCAGCTCGTGGCTTTGTGCGGCCAAGCTGTCGCGGTCGATCAGCACGCCATTACGCTCCATGGCGAACAGCACCTCAGCCACCGGCAGCTCGATATCGCGATACACATGCGCCAGGCCATCGGTCAGTTGCGGCGCGAAAAACTGCGCGAGGCGCAGCGTGATGTCAGCATCTTCGGCCGCATAGTTGGCCGCAACCTCAACGGCCACTTCGTCAAAGCCGATCTGCTTCGCGCCCTTGCCGCAGATGTCTTCGTAGCTGACGGTGGCTTCGTTCAGATGGCGGCGCGCCATATCGTCCATGCCGTGCTTCATATGGCTTTCCACCACATAGGACGCCAGCAGCGTGTCATCGACCACCCCGCGCAGGGTGATGCCGTGATTGGCCAGCACGTGGCGGTCGTATTTGAGGTTCTGGCCGAGCTTCTTCGCGCTGGCGTCTTCCAGCCACGGCTTGAGTGCGGCCAAGGTGGCATCGTAGGGCAATTGTTCCGGTGCGTCCGGCCCGCGATGGGCGAGCGGCAGATAAGCGGCCACGCCCGGCTCGGTAGCGAAGCTCAGGCCGACAATGCGTGCCTGCATCGGGTCGAGGCTGGTGGTTTCGGTATCCACCGACACGACATCGGCTGCGGCCAACCTTTGCAGCCAGTCGGCCAGTTGCGCGTCGGTCAGGATGGTTTCGTAACGGCGCTCGACGGCGACCGGTGCGGGCGTTTCGACCACCGAGCTGGCCAGCCCCGCCGCGTCGGCCGAGGCGCTGTCCATGTCGCCAAACAGGTCGCCGCTGGTATGCATGGCAGGCTGATTATTGGCAGGCGCAAGGTTGGCCGCAGCGCCATCCAGTTTGTCGGTCACTTCGCGCAAGAAGGTGCGGAAGCCGCAGTCGCGGAACAGCACCGCCAGCTGCGCGTATTGCTTGCTGCCGTGGCGCAGGCTGTCCAGCCCTTGCGGCAGCTCGTGGTACAGCTCGACATCGCACTTGATGGTAATCAGCTCGCGGCCCTTAGGCAGCCAGTCGAGCACCGCGCGCAGATTCTCGCCCACTTTGCCGCCAACGCTGTCAGCCTGCTCGATGATGGCCGCCAGCGAGCCGTATTGCTCCAGCCATTTGACCGCGGTTTTCGGGCCGCATTTGTCCACGCCGGGCACGTTGTCCACCTTGTCGCCGATCAGCGTCAGGTAGTCGATGATCAATTCCGGCGGCACGCCGAATTTCTCTTTCACACCGGGGATGTCGAGCAGCTCGTTGGTCATGGTGTTGACCAGCGTGACATCGGGCGTCACCAGTTGCGCCATGTCCTTGTCGCCGGTGGAGATGATGACCTTCATGCCCGCCTCCGCCGCCTGACGTGCCAGCGTGCCGATCACGTCATCGGCCTCGACGCCTTCCACCATCAACAGCGGCCAGCCGCTGGCGCGCACCACGTCGTGCACGGTGGCAATCTGTGCGGCCAACTCGGCCGGCATCGACGGGCGGTTGGCCTTGTACTCGGGGTACAGGTCATCGCGGAAAGTCTTGCCCTTCGCGTCGAATATGCAGGCGCTATAATCGAACTGGACTTCTTTCTCCAGACGGGCCAGCATGTTCACCATGCCGTAAATGGCGCCGGTCGGCTCTCCGGTCGGCGAGCGCAAGTCGGGCATCGCGTGAAAGGCGCGATACAGATAAGAAGAACCATCGATCAGTAACAGGGTTTTCATTTTTCGATAAAAAGGGGGCAGAGATGGGCTTGTCCGATAAATTACCACCAAGCAGTGACCGCTACGCCAGCATGCAGCGTTTCCGCTCGCGCGAAGCCTGGCATGTGATGAAAATTCTGTCGGAATTCGTCGAATCGGCCGAGGAGCTGCAAAACATCAGCCCGGCCGTCAGTATCTTTGGCAGTGCGCGCACGCCGCGCGACCATCCGTATTATAAGCTCACCGAAGACGTCGCCCGCCTGCTGTCCGATGCCGGCTTTGCGGTGATTTCGGGCGGTGGCCCCGGCATCATGGAAGCGGCCAACAAGGGCGCGTTTTATGGCAAGAGCCCGTCTGTCGGGCTGAACATTGTATTGCCGCACGAGCAAAAGCCCAACGAGTATCAGGATCTGAGCATCAAGTTCGACCATTTCTTCAGCCGCAAGGTGATGTTCGTCAAGCATGCACTGGCCTATGTCGTGATGCCCGGCGGCTTTGGTACACTGGACGAAATGTTCGAGGCGCTCACCCTGATCCAGACCGGCAAGAGCCGCAAGATGCCTATCATCCTGTGCGGCAGCCACTTTTGGGGCGGTTTGCTGGACTGGGTGCGCGACAGGCTGGCCGGCGAAGGCATGATCAATCCGGCCGATATGGATCTTCTGCAAGTCATTGATGACCCTCAGGATATTGTCGAGACCATCTTCCGCTTCTACGAGACCCGCGGTTTTGAAGTCCTGCCCGAAGAGCGCGAGCAATTGCTGAACCTGTAAACCCCTACGGGCAGCCGCCAGGCTGCCCCGCACAAGGACAATCAATGTATCGCCTGACCCTGGCCCTGTTGGCCTGCCTGTCTCTTCCTGCGCTGGCAGAAACCCCTGCCACCGTCTTGCCGCCTCCGCCGACCATCGCCGATCAGGGCCTGCCGGAACCGGAAGTGCGCATTACCCGGGATGGCGACAACACCGTGGAAGAATACCGCCTCAACGGCCGTGTCTACATGCTGAAAGTGACGCCAAAGAACGCCCCTGCCTACTACCTGATGGACAAGGAAGGCAATGGCCAGATGCAACGTATCGACCCCGCGCAGCGCCTCGTGGTGCCGCAGTGGGTGTTGCTGAAGTTCTAGGAGCAGGCATGTCGGTTTATACCTCCGTCAGTCAGGCAGATTTGTCGGCCTGGCTGCAGCGTTATGCACTCGGTGATCTGGTCGAGCTCAAAGGCATCGCTGCCGGCATTACCAATACCAATTACTTTGTCACCACCACTCACGGCCGCTATGTGCTGACCTTGTTTGAAGTGCTGCAGCTGGAAGAGCTGCCGTATTTCCTCGAGCTCAAGAGCCATCTGGCGCGTCATGGTGTGGCTTGCCCATCCCCGATCGCCGACAACACCGACAGCTTTGCCTCGCTGCTGGCCGGCAAGCCGGCCTGCCTCGTCAGCTGTCTGGATGGTGCCGATACGGCGACGCCGAACGCCGCGCAATGCCAGGCCGTCGGCGAGATGCTGGCGCAAATGCACAAGGCAGGCAGCACCTTTGCCCGCCGCATGGACAATCCGCGTGGCCCGGCCTGGTGGAGTCGCACTGCGGCCAACCTTTACGACAAGCTGGATGCCGCCGAGGCCGCCAGCCTGCGCGAGGAAGTAGCCTTCCAGGACAGTCACCGCTTCGACCACCTGCCGCATGGCGTGATTCATGCCGATCTGTTCCGCGACAATGTGTTGTTGAAGGGCGATGCGATTGCCGGCTTCATCGACTTCTACTACGCCTGCAACGACGTGCTGCTGTACGACGTGGCGATTGCGGTCAATGACTGGGCGCGCACGGCTGACGACGATATCGATGCCGATCTGGCACGGGCTTTCCTCGCCGGCTATCAGCATGTCCGGCCGCTGTCCGATGGCGAGATTGCCGCCTGGCCGCTGATGTTGCGGGCCGGTGCCTTGCGTTTCTGGGTGTCGCGCCTGCTGGATCTGCATCAGCCGGCCAGTGGCGAGCTGACCTTCACCAAGGACCCGGGCGTGTTCGGCCGTCTGCTGCAAAAGCATCGCAGCCGTCATGACTTCTGGATTTAAGCCATGCGTGTTACATTCCCTCGCAATGAAAACCGATTCGCATAAAGCTTGGGAGTTAGCACAAATGAAACGAGTCCTGATCAGTGGCCTGTTGCTGGCCAGCAGCGTGGCGCTGGCCAATGGCAGCAGCGACGAATATCTGGGTGCCAGCCTGGATGTGGTGCAGCATGGCCTGAAACTGGGTGACAGCAGCTACCCGAGCAAGGGTGAAGACAAGCGTGATACCGGCTACAGCGTCAAGGCCGGTTATTACAGCAGCCCCAACCTCGCCTGGGAGCTTGAATACGCCGACAGCGGCAAGGGCACACGCAATTACGATCGCCCCGGCAGCCCGGATGACAAGCTCGAAGCCCACGTCAAATCCTTCAGCATCAGTGCCAAGGCGCAGCTGCCGATCAATGACAAGCTGAGCGTTTACGGCAAGGCCGGTGTTGCGCGACTGGCTGGTCGCCAGACCTTCCGCTCGGCCGTCTTGCCGGAAGAAGTGCTGGTACAGAAGGCCAACAAGCTGGTGCCGGTATTCGGTATCGGGGCCGAGCTGAAGCTGGATGACAATCTGCGCGCCTTCCTCGAGCTCAGCCAGACCGGCAAGCTCAAGTACGACGCCAACGGAGCCCTGCCTGCCGATACCCAGCAGCTGCGCCGCCTGGGTGCCGGCTTCAGCTATCATTACTGAGCCGCGTACTCATCGCACAAAACGGCAGCCACTAAGGCTGCCGTTTTGTTTGCCCGCGCAGCACACGCCGTCGGCAAAACAAAATTGCTACAATGCCCACCCCGCCCACCACACAGGACACCACCATGAGCCACCCTCACGCCAATGAAGTCAAAGCCTTTTTGCTGGCGCTGCAAGACCGCATCTGCCAGGCGCTGGAACAGGCTGATGGCAGCGCCCGTTTTGTCGAGGATGCCTGGCAGCGTGGCGAAGACAAGGGTGGCGGCATCAGCCGGGTATTGAGTGCCGGCAAGGTATTCGAGCAGGCTGGCGTCAATTTTTCGCATGTGCGCGGCGACTCGCTGCCGGCCTCGGCTACGGCGCATCGCCCCGAGCTGGTTGGCCGCAGCTTCGAGGCCATGGGCGTCTCGCTGGTGATCCACCCGGAAAACCCCTACATCCCGACCAGCCATGCCAATGTGCGCTTTTTCATTGCCGAAAAAGAAGGCGAAGCGCCGGTCTGGTGGTTTGGCGGCGGCTTTGACCTGACGCCTTACTACGGCAATACCGAAGACGTAGTTCACTGGCACCGCGTGGCGCGAGACTTGTGCCAGCCGTTTGGCGAAGCGGTTTACCCGAAATACAAAAAGTGGTGCGACGAGTACTTCTATCTCAAGCATCGCAATGAAGCGCGCGGGGTCGGCGGCCTGTTCTTTGACGACCTGAACGCCCCGGATTTCGCCACCAGCTTTGCCTTCATGCAGGCCGTGGGCAACGGTTTTACCGATGCCTACCTGCCTATCGTCGAGCGCCGCAAAGCCACTGTCTGGGGCGAGCGCGAACGCCAGTTCCAGCTGTATCGCCGTGGCCGCTATGTCGAATTCAATCTGGTGTGGGACCGCGGCACGCTGTTCGGTCTACAGACGGGCGGCCGTACCGAATCCATCCTGATGTCGATGCCGCCGCTGGTGCGCTGGGAGTACGGCTACGAGCCTGAAGCCGACAGTGCCGAAGCCGCGCTTTATCGTGATTTCCTGCCGCCGCGAGACTGGCTGCAGCACTAAACCCCAATGGCCGCGCTCGCGGCCATTTTGTTATCGAAACGCCATCCCCCGGCAGCGTCGCGAAAAGGCAACGCTGTCGCCTCCGGACATCCGTTCTCGTCCGCCTGACTTTTCCGCTCAAAAACGCCGCCAGCATCGCCGGCAACGACTTCTATCGATACTCGACCAACCGGCAAAGCCATCGGCATCCAGAAATGCCTAAACAATATAGTTGGCAGTATATTTCAATGTCTCGGAAATAATGAAATGCAAAAAAACTATTAAAAAAAAGTTGACCTTCAGCGGAACGCAAGTAAATATCCGCAATCTTAAAAAAAGGCGAAAGATATCGCCAGAGGGTCGACACAAGTCGGCACATTCATCCAACATTTAAACAATATATATAACAGGCAAAATTATGATCAAGAAACAGATTCTGCTTGCCACTCTTGCTGCCCTCACACTGGCTGGCCACGCACACGCAACAGACATGAGCAAGACGCTTCGCGTAGCGTTCCCTGCTCCGGAAACCGGTTTCGACCCGGCCAAGACCAACGACCTGTACTCCAGCTCCATCATCGAAAACATTTTCGATACCCTGGTGACCTACGATTACACCGCGCGTCCGGTCAAGCTGATACCTAACACCCTGACCGCCATGCCGACCATTTCGGCCGACGGCAAGGTTTACACTTTCAAGATCAAGCCGGGCATTTTCTTCTCCCCGGACGCAGCCTTTGGCGGCAAGAAGCGCGAGCTGACCGCTGAAGACTACGTGTACTCGATCAAGCGTCATCTGGACCCGACCGTTGCCTCGCAGATCACTACCCTGATCGACGGCAAGTTCGCCGGTGCCAAGGAGCTGGTTGCTGCTGCCGGCAAGGGCAAGCTGAACTACGACACCCCGCTGGAAGGCATCAAGGCGCTGGACAAGTACACGCTGCAGATCACCCTGGCAGACGCCGATCCTAACTTCCTGCCTATCCTGGCAATGAACAACTTCGGTGCCGTGGCACGTGAAGTGATCGAGTCCACCAACAACACCAATGCCAAGCCGGTCGGTACTGGCCCGTACGCTCTGAAAGAATGGCGTCCTGGTAACAAGATCGTTCTGGAAGCCAACCCTAACTTCCGCACCGTGATGCACAACGGCAAGAAACTGCCGAAGGCCGGTCGCGTTGAAGTTTCGATCCTGACCGAAGAACAGCCACGCTGGTTGGCCTTCGTCAACAAGCAGCTGGACTACGTACAGCTGCCACAGACCGCGCTGAAAGAAGCGCTGGTTATCGACCCGGCCAACCCGCTGAAGGTCAGCCTGGCAGCCAAGTACAGCCAGCAAGGTATCAAGCTGAACCGTGCCCGCGACCTGTCGATCACCTACAACTTCTTCAACATGGATGATCCGGTTGTCGGTGGCTACAGCAACGAGAAAATCGCGCTGCGTCGTGCCATCGCCATGTCCTACCCGCGTGGTGAAGTGATTGCCAAGGTATACGCCGGTCAGCGCGTACCGATGCAATACATCATTCCGGAAGGCATCTCCGGCCATAACCCGCAGTTCAAGGGTCAGGCTCGCTTTGACCGCGCTGCGGCCAACGCCCTGCTGGACAAGTTCGGCTACAAGATCGGTGCCGACGGCTTCCGTACCCTGCCGGATGGCAAGCCGCTGGTGGTCGAGCTGGGCAGCGTACCGTCCGGCCTGAGCAAGCAGCTGGATGAATACTGGCAAGAGTCCTTCGACGCGCTGAAGATCAAGCTGAAGTTCAAGTCCGCACAGTGGAACGAGCTGGTTAAAGAAGCTCGCGCCGGCAAACTGCAGATGTGGGGCCTGGGCTGGGGCGCAACCTTCAACGATGGCACTTACTTCATGCAGCTGCTGCATAGCAAGAACATCGGTGACTCCAACCACGCGCGCTTCAAGAACGCCGAGTACGACAATCTGTACAACCAGTCCAAGCTGCTGCCTAACGGCGCTGCTCGCAACAAGCTGTACGACCGCATGAACCAGATTGCTGTTGCACAGCAGCCATGGGTACTGGGTGACTACCGCATGAACACCGTCCTGACTCACGGTTACGTGAAGGACTTCGGTCAGCACCCGTTCATCCGTGCGCCATTCCGCTTTGTAGAAATTACAAAGAAGTAATGCAGCATAGATAATCTGTGCCTTCTTAAGCCAGCCCAGCCCCGGGCTGGCTGTTACGTTTTTCGGGGATAACAATGCTCTCTTACATCATCCGTCGCGTGTTGCAGATGATCCCGACCCTGTTCGGCGTCATGCTGCTGCTGTTCATCCTGTTCAACGGGGTGGGTGGCGACCCGTCCTATATCCTGGCCGGCAAGAGTTTCAGTGAAGAAACCCTGGCCAATATCCGTGCCCAGCTGGGTCTGGATCAACCGCTTTACATGCAGTTCCTGCTCTTCGTCCAGCAGGTCCTGTCGCTGGACTTCGGCACCTCCTGGGCTACCCAGCAGCCGGTGTCGCAGCTGCTGGCTACCCGCGTGATGCCGTCGGTCATGCTGTCCGGCTCCATCATGCTGATCGGCACCACCCTGGCCGTGCTGATTGCCTCCGTGGTGGCTTACTATCGTGGCAGCATGCTTGACCGCAGCGTGACCATGATCTGTACCGTCGCCATGTCGATCAGCTCGCTGATCTACATCATCTTTGGCCAGTTCTTCCTGGCGCACAAACTGCAGCTGTTCCCGATCTTCGGCTGGAGCGACAACTTCTGGACCAACCTGACCGTCTTCCTGCCACTGCCTATCCTCTTGGGCGTGATGGTGAGCCTGGCGCCGGACCTGCGTTTCATGCGCAGCTGCCTGGTTGACGAGATGAACCACGACTACGTGCGTACCGCGCGTGCCAAGGGCCTGTCAGAAACCAAGATCATGCTCAAGCACGTGATGCGCAACGCGATGATCCCGGTGGTCACCGCGCTGATGGCCGGCCTGCCGTTCCTGATTACCGGCGCGATCGTGATGGAGAAATTCTTCGGCATCCCGGGTATGGGTAATGAAATCATTCTGGCGGTAGAGCGCAGTGATTTCCCGGTCATCAAGGCCATTACCATCTACATCGCCCTCGGCGTCATGGTGTTCAACCTGCTGGGTGACATCGTGTACAAGCTGATCGACCCGCGTGTACAGCTGAAGTAAGGAATCGCCATGTCTGCACAAACCCAAACTCTGGCCACTGCGGCCAACGCACAAGAACCGGCATCCCGCAGCCTGTGGCAGCTGGGCTGGCAACGCCTGAAACGCGATCGCATCGGCTTTGTTTCGCTGTGGATCGTGGTCGGCTTCATCCTGCTGGCCATCGGTGGCTGGTCTGGCCTCGTTGCCAGTGACTGGCGCAAGGAAGTCGCCAAGTCCTACGCGCCGCCTACCCTGTTCAAGGAATACGGCCCGGGCTATGTCGAGCTGACTGCCGATAATATCGACAATATGAAGGCCGTTGACGCCGAAGGTATTGCCGAAGCCAGTGCTGCTGCCGGCGAAAACGCCGCCACCGGTCTGAGCGCTGCTGACGACCCGCTGGCAGCCGTAATGGCCGAGGTCAACACCAACGCTGCCCAGTACCAGGTCGAAGAAGTCAAACTGGAAGAAACCCTGCCGTTTGGCGCTGACCAGCGTGGCCGTGACGTCCTGCAAAAAGTCCTGCAAGGCACCTCCACCTCGCTGCTGGTAGGCCTGGTGGGTGCGTTCTGCGCCATCTCCATCGGTACCATCCTCGGTGCTTGCGCCGGCTATTTCGGTCGCCGCGTCGATGACTGCCTGATGTGGTTCTACTCGGTGTTCACCTCGATCCCGAACATGCTGCTGTTGCTGGCGTTTGCCGCCGTACTTGGCCGCGGTATCGAAGTGATCATTATGGTATTCGCGCTGACTACCTGGGACGGTACTTTCCGCCTGGTTCGCGCCGAGTTCATGAAGCACAAGAGCCGCGAGTACGTGAAGGCTGCGGATGCCATCGGCACCCCGCACACCCAGCGTATGTTCCGCCACATTCTGCCTAACATCAGCCACCTGATTCTGGTGCAGTTCTCCCTGCTGACCGTAGGCCTGATCAAGTCCGAAGTGATTCTGTCCTTCCTTGGCTTTGGTGTCGGCGTGACCGAAACCAGCTGGGGCTCCATGCTGGCCGAAGCACCGGGCGAGCTGGTACAGGGCTACTGGTGGCAGATGGTGACCGTGACCCTGTTCATGGCTGTACTGGTAACCGCCTTCAGCATGCTGACTGACAGCCTGCGCGATGCGCTGGACCCGAAAGTGAAATAAGGACGCGAGAACATGACCCAAAATCTGCTGAGCATTCGCAATCTGCGCGTCAATTTCCGCATGGAAAGCGGCGATCGCTTCGAGGCCCTGAAGGGCATCAATATCGAGATTCCGCACAACCGCACCGTGGCGCTGGTTGGCGAATCCGGTTCCGGCAAATCGGTAACCTCCATGGCGGTAATGCGCCTGCTGCCGGAAACCAATACCGAGTATTCGGCTGACAGCCAGATCCTGTTCGAAGGCCGTGACCTGCTGAAGGCCAATGCTAAGGAACTGCGCGAGATTCGCGGCCGCGATATCGCCATGATCTTCCAGGAACCGATGACCTCGCTGAACCCGGTGTTCACCGTCGGCAACCAGATCATCGAAACGCTGGAGCTGCACACCAATCTGAGTGGCAAGGCGGCGCGTGCACGTGCCATCGAGCTGTTGACCGAAGTCGGCCTGCCTGACCCGGCCCGCAAGATCGACAGCTTCCCGCACGAGTTGTCCGGCGGCCAACAGCAGCGCGTGATGATCGCCATGGCGATTGCCTGCGAACCGAAACTGCTGATCGCCGACGAACCGACCACCGCGCTGGACGTCACCATCCAGAAGCAGATTCTGGAGCTGATCTCCCAGCTGCAGAAAAAGCACGGCATGTCGGTACTGTTCATCACCCACGACCTGGGCGTGGTGGGTGAATTTGCCGATGAAGTGGTGGTGATGCGTCACGGCGTGATCCGCGAGCATGGCGACATCCAGCAGGTGTTCGAGCGGCCGAAAGACAGCTACACCATGGCGCTGCTGAACTGCCGTCCGCACCTCGACCGTCGCCCGTCCAAGCTGGCCGTCATCGACGACTTCCTGCAGGACACCCCGTATGTCGAGCCGCCGCATCGTCCGCGCGGCTTCAGCGGCAATGGCGATCTGGTACTGGATGTACAGAATCTGTGCATGGACTTCACCAGCCGCAAAGGCCTGTTCGGCAAGCACGTATTCCATGCGGTGAAAGACGTGTCTTTCCAACTGGAACGCGGCAAGACCCTGGGTATCGTCGGCGAATCCGGCTCCGGCAAGACCACCGTCGGCCTGTGCCTGATGCGTCTGCACGAAGCGACTTCGGGCAAGGCCTTCTTTGATGGCAAGGACATCCTCGCCATGAGCCCGGCCGAATTCCACGCCTACAAGCGTCGCATCCAGATCATCTTCCAGAACCCTTACGCCTCGCTGAACCCGCGCTTCACCGTGGGCGAGATCCTGACCGAGCCGATGACCCTGCACGGTATCGGTGCCAACGAAGCGGAACGCCGCAAGATGGCCGGTGATCTGCTCGAACGTGTCAGCCTGCCGCGCAGCGCCATGGCCAAGTACCCGCACGAGTTCTCCGGCGGCCAGCGTCAGCGTATCGCCATCGCGCGCTGCCTGACCATGAAGCCGGAAGTACTGATCTGCGACGAGTCGGTTTCCGCCCTCGACGTGTCGGTACAGGCACAGGTACTGAACCTGCTGCAGGAGCTGCAGGACGAATTCAACCTGTCCTACCTGTTCATCTCGCACGATCTGTCGGTGGTAAAACACATCTCCGACCAGGTCATGGTGATGCAGCACGGTGTACTGGTCGAGCAGTCCGACTCCGACACCATCTACGACAACCCGAAGCACGAGTACACGCGCAAGCTGCTGTCCTCGATCCCGCAAGGTTGGCCGCGTAACGATACCGCCGCCGCCTGAACGGCAGCACGGTGACGACGCCGACAGCCCCGCGAGCTTTGCCTCGCGGGGCTGTTGTCATTAAGATGCCGGAATATTGCGGCCAACCCTGAAGGAGACAGCAAGATGCAATGCGAACTGTGCCAGCCCCATCCTCACCCGCTGTACCAGGACGGCAAACTGCGCGTGATTCTGGTCGATGATGCCGATTACCCCGGTTTTTGCCGCGTGATCTGGCACGATCACGTCAAGGAAATGAGCGATCTGAACGATCAGGACTGCGCCCACCTGCTGAACTGGGTGATGCGCACCGAACGCGCCGTACGCGCCGTGCTGCAGCCGGACAAGATCAATCTCGCCAGTTTCGGCAATGTGGTGCCACATCTGCACTGGCATGTGATTCCGCGTTTCGGCAACGACAAGCACTTCCCGCAGCCCGTCTGGGGCCAGCCACAGCGCGAGGTGACACCGGCAGTACCGGAGAAGCTGTTCGAACGGCTGCAAGCCGCACTGCTGTCGCGTCAGGACAGCTGAACCCGACATTTGCCGCCCGGCTTATGACAATGTTAAGGTGAGGTTTCGTCCAAAACGGAACCTCTTCCCTGCCGGTCTCGCGGCACAGACCGGCCAGGAAGCGGCTCCCCCATCAAGGAGCAAGCCATGTACACCACGCTGATCAGCGCCGAACAATTGCAGCAACTGGCCACCCCGGCCGTGCTGATTGACTGCCGCTTTGACCTCGCCAATCCCGAATACGGCGCCGCCGCCTGGGATCTGGGCCATCTGCCCGGCGCGCATTTCCTGCATCTCGATTACCACCTGTCCGGCCCGAAAAACGGCCAGAACGGCCGCCACCCGCTGCCCGATGGCCAGCGCCTCGCTGTCACTCTGGGCTCGCTGGGCATCAGCCCCGGCACCCAGGTCGTCTGCTATGACGATCTTGATGGCCGCTATGCCGCCCGCGCCTGGTGGCTGTTGCGCTGGCTGGGCCACGAAGCCGTTGCTGTACTCGATGGCGGCCTGAAAGCCTGGCAGGCGGCCGGCGGCGAGCTGGATCGCGAACCGGCCAGCAAATCCACCACCCGCTTCAGCATCGGCGCACCGCTGGTTGCCCGCGTCACGGCAGACGATATTGCGGCCAACCTGTGCGAGCCGAAATACCTGCTGGTCGACTCGCGCAGCAGCGACCGTTTTGCCGGCCAGAACGAAACGCTGGACCCGGTCGCCGGCCATATCCCCGGTGCACGCAACCGTTTCTTCGGCCTCAATCTGCAGGCCGATGGCCGCTTCAAGCCGGCCGCCGAACTGCGCGCCGAATGGCTGGCGGTTCTCGATGGCGAAAAAGCCAGTGATGCCATCATCTACTGCGGCAGCGGCGTCACCGCCTGCCACAATCTCTTGGCGCTGGAACATGCCGGCCTCGAAGGCGCGCGCCTGTATGCCGGCTCGTGGAGCGAATGGTGCAGCGACCCGCTGCGCCCGGTCAGCACCGCCGTCTGAACCTTGCGGCCAACCTTTGACAAGCACTGACAGGAAACCCCATGCACGTCGCCATCATCACCCTGGACGGCTTTAACGAGCTGGATTCGCTGATTGCCCTCGGCATCCTCAATCGCGCGGCCGGCCTGCGCGTGTCGCTGGCCACCCCTACGCCGCAGGTCACCTCGATGAATGGCGTCACCCTGCATGGCCATATCACGCTCGAAGAGGCCGCCAGTGCCGATGCGGTACTGGTCGGCAGCGGCAAGCGCACGCGCGAGTTCCTGCAGGATGAGGCCCTGCTGGCGCGGCTGCAGTTCGACCCCGCCCGCCAGCTGTTGGCCGCACAATGCTCCGGCACCCTGCTGCTGGCAAAACTCGGCCATCTGCCGCAAGGCATCGCCTGCACCGACCTGATCAGTGCACCGTGGCTCAGCGAAATGGGCTTGCAGCCGCTGGACAAGCCGCTGCATGTCCAAGGCAGGGTCGCCACCGCCGGTGGCTGCATGGCCTCGGCGTATCTCGCGGCCTGGCTGCTGTGGCAACTGCTCGGCGAAGACAGCGCACGAGCTGCCCTGCACTACGTCGCGCCGGTCGGCGAGAAAGAGCGCTATGTCGAACAGGCGCTGGCGGCGCTGCAGGCTGCCTGTCAGTAAGCCCTGAAGGACTCCAGCCACAAAAAATGCCGCATTCGCGGCATTTTTTGTTAGTCCAGCATCAGCTGCTGGATCAGCCTTTGCCCGGCCTTCCAGTCGCGCAGGCCGCTATGGCTGCCCATATGACCGGCATTGCCGGCGTCCAGCAGCTTCACGCCCCACGCTGCCGCCATGCGTTCGCTCTCGGCCCAGTCGCAGAACAGGTCATCATGACTGGCCACCATGCGTACCGGCACCGGCAAGCGCAGTTCGCGCAAGCTCTCGAAGCCGGCAAAATCCGGCACGGCGGCACCAGCCGGCAGCTCCCCACTGGCCAGCGCGCGCTCCGGCGTAATCGGCAGGGCCGGAGGCGCCACCAGCAGCAGACCCTTGATCTTCTTCTGCTCGATGAGGCTTGCCTGCCCCAGCCACGCCACTGCGGTATGACAGCCCAGGCTGTGTGCGGCCAACACCACCTTGCCGCTGCAGCGCCGGATGGTTTCGTCGAGCCGCTTCACCCAGGCATCGCGCTGCGGATACAGCCAGTCGTCCTGCTCGGCACGCATGGCCAGCGGGTACAGCACTTCCCAGTAGCTTTGCCAGTGCTGCGGGCCGGAATTGCCCCAGCCCGGTACCGTCACCAGAAACACGTCATCATCATCCAGCATCAGCGGCTCCAGTCGTAGTCCACGGTCAGCGGCGCGTGGTCGGAGAACTTCTCGTCCTTGTAAACGTTGGCCGCACGCGCCTTGGCCATCAGCGCCGGGCTGACGATGTGGTAGTCGATACGCCAGCCCACATCCTTGGCATAGGCCTGGCCGCGATTGCTCCACCAGGTGTAGCCGGGCTGTTCCGGATACAGGCGACGCCACACATCACACCAGCCATCAGCCAGCAACTGCGTCATCCAGGCGCGCTCTTCCGGCAGAAAGCCCGAGTTTTTGAGATTGCCCTTCCAGTTTTTCAGGTCGATCTCGTTGTGGGCGATATTCCAGTCACCGCAGATCACCACCTCGCGGCCCTGTGCGGCCAAGGTGTCCAGATGCGGCTTGAACACGTCAAGAAAGCGGAACTTCACGTCCTGGCGCTCTTCCGAGCTGGAGCCGGACGGCAGATACAGCGAGATCACCGACAGATTGCCGTAATCGAGCTGCAGATAGCGGCCTTCGGCATCGATCCAGTCAACGCCAAGGCCGGTAATCACTTGATCAGGCTCATGTTTGCTGTAGATGCCGACACCGCTGTAGCCCTTCTTCTCGGCATAATGGAAAAAGCCCTTGAGCGGCCCCGGCGCACGCATCAGCGGCGACAGGTCGGCCTCTTGCGCCTTGAGCTCTTGCACGCAGACAAAATCGGCTTCATGTTTGGCCAGCCAGTCAAAAAAGCCCTTCTTGTCAGCAGAGCGAATGCCATTCAGATTGGCAGAAACGATTCGAAGCATGGGGTCTCCCGTGGTATCCTTGCCGCGTTTTTTTCAGCCACGTCAAAGTGTTATTTCAAGAGGTAAGGGAAATGAGCGATTTTCGTCAGGATTTTATTCGTTTTGCGCTGAGCAAGCAGGTATTGCGTTTTGGCTCCTTCGTGACCAAGGCTGGCCGCAACTCGCCCTACTTCTTCAATGCCGGTCACTTCAATGACGGCGAAAGCATTCTACAGGTTGCCCGCTTTTTTGGCCGCTCGATTCAGGATAGCGGCGTTGAGTTTGACATGATTTTCGGGCCGGCCTACAAAGGGATCATCCTTGCTGCTGCCGCATCGATGGCGCTGGCCGAAAACGGCCGCAATGTGCCGTATGCCTACAACCGCAAGGAAGCCAAGGACCACGGCGAAGGCGGCACCTTGGTGGGCGCACCGCTGAAAGGCAAGATCCTGATCATCGACGACGTGATCTCGGCCGGTACCTCGGTACGCGAGTCTGTCGAGTTGATCCGCGCCGCTGGCGCCGAGCCGGCCGGTGTGGCGATCATGATCGACCGCATGGAACGCGGCCAGGGCGAGTTGTCGGCAGTACAGGAAGTCGTGCGCGACTTTGGTATTCCGGTTGTGGCGATTGCCAACCTCAACGACCTGTTGGGTTTCCTTGAAGGCAGCCCGGAGCTGGCAGAAAACCTGGAAGCGACACGTGCTTATCGTGCCCAGTATGGAGTCAACAGCTAAATGAAAACCGCCCTGCCCGTGCTGCTGTGCTGTCTGCCACTGATGTTGCAGGCCGCGCCACTGTACAAGTGGAAAGATGCCAACGGGCGGGTGTTTTACAGTGACTACCCGCCGCCGGTCAGCCAGCCTGGCGGGGTCACCCAGCTTGATCGTCAGGGGCAGGTCATCAAGAAAGGCGAGTCCGCCGAGGAGATCGCCGCCCGCGAGGCGGCCAATCGCGCCAGACTCTCGCAACAGCAACAACAGCTGCAGCAGCAAAGAACTGACATGCTGCTGCAAGAGCGCTATCAGAGCGAACGCGACGTTCTCCGGGATCGCGACAAGCAACTGGCACAACTCGAGCCCGGACTGCGACTGCTGCTTGAGCAGGAGAAAAAGCTGCAAGGCGATATCGGCAAACTCAGGCAGGAAGTTGCCAAAGCAGGCGGCACTAACAGCCGGACAACAGAAGGCCTGCAAAGCCAGCTGCAAGTCCAGCAGGCGATGCTGCGTGAAAACCAGCAACAGCAAAAGATACGCCGCGCCGAAATCAGCACCATCCAGCAACAGGCTGAACTGACCAGCCAGCGCTTGCGTCAACTCAAGGGGCTGACCGCCTCTGCGCCGGCAGCAAAGGCCCCTGCGGCACAATAGCCACACACATTCGGCCGGCTATCCGACGCGAACCCTGTCGCCCTGCAGGCTTGCAGCCATCAAATCAAACTGGGGCTCAGGGTTTGGCATCGCGTTGTTGCCACACCTGCATCAACACCTGCTGCGCCTGTTGCATCGCATTCTCGGCCTCGACCAGCGCACGATCGGCATTCTGTGCGGCCAACTGTGCCTGTGCCAGTTGCTGCTGCAACTGGGCAAGCCGTTGCTCGGCCTGCTGACGTGCCTCATCAGCTTGCTGTTTCTGGCGCTGAGCCTGCTGCAGACGGCTATCCGCCTGCTGATAGGCCATCTGTGCGGCCAACAGCATCTGCTCTACCGTCTGCGCCTGTGCCACGCCGATTGTCAGTACGCCACACAGAGCTACCGCCATGAGCTTGACCATTTTTCCTCCGTTTTGCCGGGGCTTATCGCCCCGGCTCATTCATCAATCATCCAGCGCGCCGGCAAACTTCGGCACATCAAGTGCCGCCACCCGCGCCCGCAAATGCCACAGCATATACAAGCCCGGCAAAGCCATCACCGTCGAGAACAGGAAGAACGACGGCCAGCCTATGCTTTCGGTCAGTACACCGGCCATTGGCCCTACCCAGACACGGCCGATGGCCGCAAAAGCAGACAGCAGCGCAAACTGGGTCGCAGTGAACTTCTGGTTACACAGCGCCATCAGGAAGGCAACAAAAGCCGCCGTGCCCATACCGCCAGACAGGTTCTCGATAGCCACCGCAAACAGCAACAGGTAATCGACCTGTGATGCCTCTTTCAGTTGCACGATCAGCCAGTCGAAGGCCGGCATTTCAAAGCCGCCCCACGCGCCCTTGCCCTCGACCGCCACCAGCCAGAAGCCAAGGTTGGACACCAGCTGCAACACGCCAAACAGCATCAGCGAACGATACAGGCCCAGCCGCATCATCAGCGCACCACCAAGCAAGGCACCAACGATGGTCAGCCAGATACCGATCACCTTGTTGACCACGCCGATTTCAGCCTGGGCAAAGCCTACGCCCTTGAGCAGGAAGGTGGTTGTCAGCGCACCGGCGAAGGCATCGCCAAGTTTGTAGAGGATGATCAGCGCGAGGAAAGCGCCGGCCGCCTCCATGCTGAAATAATTGCCCAGCGAGCGATTCAGCGTTTCAAATCGCGCCAGTTTGGCCGCCCACCACGCCAGCGGCAGGGTGAAGGCTACGCCCATCAGCAAAGACAGCAAGTCAGCCCAGCGCTTCTTGTTCGGATTGTCCTTTTTACCTTCATCCTTCTTGGCCTCTGCCGGTTTGGCATCAGCCGGCTTGCTGTCGGCCGGCTTGGCTTCTGCAGGTTTGATCTCGGCAGGCTTGGCGACAACAGCCGTTGCCGGCGCAGAGTTGGCCGCAGGCGCCGCCGGCGCTTCTGCCACCGGCGGGAACAGCGGCGTAACGATGCTGTCGGCCAGCGGCGTCGCGACACGGGTAGTGAACTGGTAACCGATCACCACCGCGATCAGCAGCGCGGCAAAGCCCATCAGGTCGTTGCGTGCCTCGCTTTGCGGGGCAACATTGTTCTTGGGCACGGCTGGTACCAGCAGCAGCGAGATCACCGCCGCCACCAGCATGATGCCGGCCATTACCTGATAAACCGTGTTCCAGTTCCAGCCATTGCCGTTTACCGGATCGGCCCACACCATGGCGATACCGCCAGACAGGATCATCGCCAGACGATAGCCGAAGACGCCGAGCGAAGACGCCATGCCGCGCTCTTCCGGTGCCACCACATCAGTACGGTAAGCATCAATCACCACGTCTTGCGAGGCCGACAGGAAGGCAATCAGCACCGCCAGCAAGGCAAAGGCCTGTACATCCTGAGCCGGCGACACGCCTGACATCGCAAACAGCGTGGCGGCCAAGCCCAGCTGGGTCAACACCAGCCAACCACGACGACGGCCGAGAAACGGCGGCTCGAAGCGGTCCATCAACGGTGCCCACAAGAATTTGAAGGTATACGGCAAGCCCACCAGACTCAGAAAGCCGATGGTGGCGATGTCGATGCCATCCACCGTCAGCCACGCCTGCATTGCCGTACCCGACAAGGCCAGCGGCAAACCGCTGGCAAAGCCGAGTATCCAGATCATCAGCAGGCGCCAGGCACCGTGCTGTCTAAAATCCGCCATTGAAACATCCCCCAAGATTTTTATGCTGCCGCCTGCTGGCGGCCGCTGTTATTTGCCGACGCGGTAAAACGCCAGACTGCCCCGCAGATTCGGCAGGAAGTTGACCGGCTTGCCGCCCGTCATCACCACCCGCTGCAGGATGCGGATGCCGTTCTTGGCGCACAGTGCCTCAAAGTCACCCAGCATGCACCAGTGGATATTCGGTGTGTTGTACCACTGGTAAGGCATATCGTCGGAAACCGGCATATGGCCTTGCAGGATCTGCAGGCGGTTTTGCCAGTAGCCGAAATTGGGGAAGGTCACGATTGCCTCGCGGCCAACCCGCAGCATTTCATTCAGGATCTCTTCGGTGTGACGCATGGCCTGAATGGTCTGCGACAGCACCACATGATCGAAACGCTGGTCGCCAAACTCGGCAAGACCGGCCTCGAGGTCACCCTGAATCGCATTGACGCCGGCGGCAGTACAGCGCACCACATTGGCGACGTCAAAGTCCACGCCGTAACCGGCAACACGCTTGTTGGCCTGCAGCCAGGCCAAGAGCTGGCCGTCGCCGCAACCGAGGTCGAGCACGCGGCTGTCAGGCTTGATCCACTCGGCAATACACTGCAGGTCAGCGCGCAAAGTCAGGTTCTGGCTCATGCGTTCACCTCCGCAGCAACACGATCAAGATAGGCATACATCAGGTCTACATAAGGCTGGTCCAGCATCAGGAAGGCATCGTGGCCGTGCACCGACTCGATCTCGCCGTAGCTCACGCGCTTGCCGGCGGCAATCAGTGCCTTCACCAGCTCGCGCGAACGCTCGGGCGAGAAACGCCAGTCACTGGTGAAGCTCGCCACCAGGAAATTGGCACTGGCTTTTTGCAGCGCCGTCACCAGATCGCCGCCGTAATCCTTGGCTGGGTCGAAATAATCGAGCGCCTTGGTCATCAGCAGATAGGTGTTGGCATCGAAATAATCGGAAAACTTGTCGCCCTGATAGCGCAGATAGCTCTCGATCTCGAATTCGACATCAAAACCGAATTTGTACTCGCCCGAACGCAGCATGCGGCCGAATTTCTCGCCCATACCGTCATCCGACAGATAGGTGATATGGCCAAGCATGCGTGCCAACCGCAGGCCGCGCCGCGGCACCGTACCTTGCGCGTAAAAGTCGCCGCCGCAGAAATCCGGATCAGTAATGATGGCCTGACGCGCGACATCATTAAACGCAATATTCTGTGCCGACAACTTGGGGGCCGAGGCGATCACCAGCGCATTGGCCACGCGCTCGGGGTAGTCGATGCTCCACTGCAGCGCCTGCATGCCGCCCAGCGAGCCGCCGATCACCGCCGCCCAGCGTTCGATGCCGAGGCGGTCAGCCAGACGGGCCTGTGCGGTGACCCAATCGGGCACGGTCACCACCGGGAAGCGCGAGCCCCAGGGTTGGCCGCAAGACTCATCGATACTCGACGGGCCGCTACTGCCATGACAGCCGCCCAGATTATTGACGCCGACCACAAAGAACCGATCCGTATCGATAGGCTTGCCGGGGCCGACCATATTGTCCCACCAGCCGGCGGCTTTTTCGTCGACGTGATGACGGCCGGCTACATGATGGTGGCCGGACAGGGCATGACAAATCAGGATGGCATTGCTGCCGGCCGCATTCAGCGTGCCGTAGGTTTCGAATGCCAGACGGTAGGCAGAAAGCTCCTGCCCGCATTTCAATAAAAGCGGCGTGGAAAAATCCGCATGCTGTGCGGACACGATTCCGACTGAGCCGGGTGTTTTTCGGGACATAAATGCCTCTATATTGCTGGCCATCGGGTGCTTTATGGCGGTCTTTGCGACTCTGCTTCACCCGCTTATCAAGGCTGCTCCTGGTAAGCAGCAAGCTTAACGTGCTGCTGGCCGCTTGCACAGATGGCCAAGCGCCCGAATAATCATTCTTTTGCCATTTTCTGCCTGCCCATCATGATCGGTCGCCTGTTTCGCCTGTTCCTGCTGTTTACCGTGCTGATCATGCTGCTGCGCTGGCTGTTCAACCGCGACCAACGCCAGACGCTGCACCAGTTTGTCAGCACACTGGCCATCGCCCTCCTGGTCAGCTCCATCCTCATGGCGGTGCTGATCTGGTTTGGCGTGCATATCTGAATCAGGACCAAGCATGCACCCTGTCCTGCCCTTGCTGATAGCACTGGAGCGCGAGCTGCAAGGCACGCCAGCACAATCACGCGTTGCCACACTCTTGCACCCCGAGTTTCGCGAGTTCGGCTATTCCGGCAAACAGTACGACCTGGCGGGTGCGCTGGCGCTGTTTCCGCCGGATGGCGAGCTTGCCGTGGCTGCACCCGATATTCACAGCCAGGACTTCTGCGCCACCGAGCTGGCAAACGGGCTGATCCAGCTTTGCTACCTGAGCTGCCATCTGGCCGCTGACGGCAGCAGCCACCGCCACGCCAGACGCAGCTCGCTGTGGCAGTGGCATGAAGAGCGCTGGCGCATGCGCTTTCACCAGGCCACGCCCTGCCCGCCCTTCCGCAGCTAGCCACAACTTGCGGCCAACCTTGCCACTTGCTACAACTCGGCTGTCAGATTTGCCGGCCAGCGCCGACCAAGGCGTATACCTGCAAGGAGTTTGCCATGTTGATCCAGCGTGCCCGCGACATCCTGTCGTCCGAAATCACCCCCGAGTCGGTTTACCTCAACCGTCGCCAGTTCATGCTGGGCAGTGCCGGTCTGCTGTTGCCGGTCGCCGGCATTGCCGCCCTGCCCAAGGCCGGCAAGAGCCCGTACTCGACCAGCGAAAAGGCCAACAGCCTGCAGGAAATCAGCAGCTACAACAATTACTACGAGTTCGGCGTCGGCAAGGATGAACCCGCAGTCAACGCGCAGCGACTGAAAACCAGCCCGTGGCAAATTACGGTGGCAGGCGAAGTCGGCAAACCACGCACTTTCGGGCTGGAGGAGCTGCTGAAATTCCCGCTGGAAGAACGCATCTACCGCCTGCGCTGTGTGGAGGGCTGGAGCATGGTGATTCCGTGGATAGGCATTCCACTGGCCAGCCTGTTGAAACAGGTGGCGCCGAATTCGCGTGCCAAATATGTCGCCTTCGAAACCGCCCTACGTCCCGGCGAAATGCCTGGCGTCGCACGCCGAGTGCTTGACTGGCCCTACCGTGAAGGCCTGCGCATAGACGAGGCGATGCATCCGCTGACCATTCTCGCGGTCGGCCTGTACGGCGATATGCTGCCGAAACAGAACGGCGCACCGGTGCGCCTCGTCGTACCGTGGAAATACGGCTTCAAGAGCATCAAGTCGATCAGCCGCATCACCCTGACCGAAAAACAGCCGCCGACCAGCTGGAATATGGCCAATGCACAGGAGTACGGTTTCTATTCAAACGTGAACCCAGAAGTGGATCATCCGCGCTGGAGCCAGGCCAGCGAGCGACGTATCGGCGAATTCTTCAAGCGCAAGACGCTGATATTCAATGGCTATGGCGAGCAAGTCGCCGGCCTGTATCGCGGCCTTGATTTGCGGAAGAACTACTGATGCTGACTACCCTCTCGCTGCCGCGTCTGGCAGCCAAGCTGGTGCGGCCAACGGCTGGCCAGATTGACTGGCTGAAACGACTGTTGTTCTTGCTGTGCCTGTTGCCGCTGACGTTTACGGCGTGGCAGGTCGCCGCCGGCCACAGCGTCAACCCGGTGGAAACTATGACCCGCGCCAGTGGCGAGTGGGCGCTGAAGATGTTGTGGCTGACGCTGGCACTCACGCCGCTGCGCATTCTTGGCGCGCCGGGCTGGATTTTGCGCCTGCGCCGCATGCTGGGGCTGTATGCGTTTTTCTACGCCAGCTTGCATCTGGCGATTTATCTGTGGCTGGACCAGTTTTTTGACTGGCAAGGCATTGTCCACGACATCATGAAACGGCCTTTCATCACCGTCGGCTTTGCTGCCTTCGTGCTGATGTTGCCGCTGGCGGTTACCTCCACCGATGGCTGGCTGCGCCGGCTCAAACGCAACTGGGGCAAGCTGCATCGTCTGGTCTACCCGCTGGCCATTCTTGCCGCTACCCATTACTGGTGGCTGGTGAAGCGCGATATCCGCGAACCGGCGATCTATGCCGCGATACTGGCGCTGCTGCTGTGCCTGCGCTTGTGGCAACGCTTGCGGCCAACCTTGGCATCCGGCGTAAAATAGCGCTTTTGCAAGATATCGAGATCGGCATGTCCAAGGAAAAAGCGCCGGTGACCCAGGCGATTCGCGTACTGCGCGAACACAAGGTGGCCTATAGCGAACACCTCTACAAATACGAAGAAAAAGGCGGCACCCGCGTGTCCTCGCGCGAGCTGGGCGTGGATGAGCACGCAGTGATCAAGACGCTGGTGATGGAAGACGAAAACCGCAAGCCGCTGATCGTACTGATGCATGGCGATTGCGAAGTCGGCACCGGCATGCTGGCCAAGCAGATCGGCGCCAAGAAGATCAACCCTTGTGATGCCAAGACCGCCGACAAGCACAGCGGCTATCAGGTCGGCGGCACCAGTCCTTTCGGCACCCGCACCGCCATGCCGGTGTACATGGAAGAAAGCATCGCCGCCCTGCCGCGCATTTATATCAACGGCGGCAAGCGCGGCTTTCTGATCGGCATGGACCCGCAGGACTTGCTCAGGGTATTAGCACCCGTGCCGGTTCAGGCGGCGGTGGCAGATTGATCGTCTGCATGCTGGCCCGCTTCAGCCCGTCAAGGCTGCCATTGGCCGTCAGCCGGGCAATCGCGGCATTGATACGCTGAAGCAGCTGCGCACTTTCCGGATAGTGGCGGGACACCAGCAGTGACAGTTCGGCAGCATGCTCCAGCGGATAGGGATAGCTGGCAAAGCTGGCTGATTCCTTGCCGTATTGCCGCTGAATCAGGTACCAGCCCTGATAGTAATTGAGCAGGGCGACATCACCGCGACCATGCTTCAGCAGACGTAATTGCTGCGCTTCATCGTTGGCAAACAGCAAAGGAATGCGCGCGCGGGCAAAGGCCGGCTCATACCAGTACCCCTTGGCTGAAGTTACCCGCAAGCCGGCAAGATCGGCGATGCTGTGCAGCTCGGGCAAGCTTGGCCGCAAGGGCCGGTAATAAAACAGATAGCTGGCACCCGCCGGCAGGAATGCCGTGGAAAAGTCGAAAGCCTTGTCGCGCTCTGGCGTTTTCAGATAGGGGAAAGCGGCAAACACTTCGCCCTGTCTGACCATCGCTTCGGCTCGCGGCCAACTCTCCAGCTTGATCTGCAACTCGAGCCCGGCCTCGGCCAGCACCTTGCGCACCAGCACAGTGCTGGCCCCCTGCCCCGGCAAGTCTGCCGAGACATACGGTGGCCACTCCCCGCTGACCAGCAACAAAGGCTGAGCCTGCAAACGCAGGGAAAACAGCCCTGTCAGCAGCAGAATCCAGTACCAGATGCGCATTGCCCGCTCCGGAAGTCAGCACTTCCTGAGTTATGGCAAAGCGTCTGTTAACTCGCCAGTTTTCTGCGATCCAGCCGGTAGCGGTAATAAGTGCGCAGGACGAAACCAAGCAAGAGGAAGCCGGCCATGGTCAGCGTCAGATTCTGTACCGAGCCCCACACCAGCGGAGCCACCACCCCGGCCAGCAGGGTCGACATCATGGTCTGGATAAAACCCTGCACCGACGACACCGTGCCACGCAGATGCGGAAACTGGTCCATCAGCACAATGGTAATGGCCGGCGCGGCCAACGACATGCCCGTGGTGTAGAGCGCCAGTGGCAATACCGCCCACGGCAGCGCCGCATGACTGGTATAGGCCTGCAACAGGTTGGCCGCAGCCGCAACAAACATGATCACATAGGCCACATTGACCTGTTCGCGCGCGCTGAAATGGCCAGCCAGACGACCGGACAGAAAAGCGCCCAGCATGATGCCGCTAACCGCCGGGCCGAACATCCAGATAAAGCCGTTATGTCCCAGCCCCAGATGCTGCATGACGAACACCGGTGCCGACGGGATATAGACAAAGAAACCGGCAAAGTTGAAGGACACCGCCCAGGCCAGCAGTTGGAAGTCACCCTTCTTGGCGACTTCCAGATAGTTTTTCAGCAATTGTCGCCAGGCAAACGGCGAACGCGACTCGGGCGCGTGGGTTTCTGGCATCACTCGCCAGCAAGCCAGAAACAGCACCAGCCCCAGCACCGCCATGAAGACAAAGATCGAACGCCAGCCAAAAGCGCCAAACAGCAGGCCGCCAATAATGGGCGCAACCGCCGGTGACAGCGAGAACAGCATGGTGACCTGCGACATCATGCGCTGGGCATCCGCGCCGGCAAAACGGTCCCGGATAATGGCGCGGCCAACCACCAACCCCGCCCCGCCGCACAGACCCTGCACACCACGGAAGAACAACAAGGTGCCAAGATTCGGCGCCAGTGCACAACCGACCGAAGCAATCGCGAACACCACCAGCGTCACCAGCACCACCGGCCGGCGGCCAACGGCATCAGAAATGGCACCGTGCCACAGCATCATCAGGCCATAGCAGAACAGATAAATGGAAAGTGCCTGCTGGATCTCGATCGGCGTGGCATCAAGCGCGCGACCGATCTCGCCCATGGCTGGCAGAAAGGTATCAATGGAGAATGGCCCGAGGGTGGCCAGCGCCGCCAGTAACAGCGCCAAGGCACCATGCTGGCGACGGAAGGATTGCGACATGGTAGCGGCATTCATTTCAGGATAAGCTGTTTACCATAGCAGCAAAACAACAGACTGGCGAACAACAGTCTGTTCAACAACAAGACCATATTGGCAGAAAGCACCCCGTACATGATCCATTTTTATCACAACCCGCGCTGTTCCAAATCCCGCGAAGCACTAAAGCTGCTGCAAGACCGTCAGGCCGATATCCAGGTCATCGAATACTTGAAAACCCCGCCATCCGATAGCGAGCTGCAACAGCTGCAGCAGGCACTGGGCCTGCCGCTGCGCGAGATGATGCGCCGCAAGGAAGACGATTATCAGCGCCTGCATCTGGATGATGTGACGCTGGAGGACAAGCACCTGCGTCAGGCTCTGCTGGATTATCCGCATCTGCTGGAGCGCCCGATTGCCGAACAGAATGGCAAGGCCGTGATTGGCCGCCCGCCGGAGAATGTGCTCGCCCTGCTTGCTTGAGCGGCACTTGCCAAAACAAACAGGCCGCTTGCGCGGCCTGTTTGTTTTTGACGATCAGAACAGCAGTTCTCTGACGTTTTCGGTGACATCCTGTGCCGGTGCAACCGGCTCACTGCTGGCCTCTGCCGTTTCCGGGGCATCACTACCCGGCACCTTGCCGGAATTATTGATCCGCAGCTCCGGATTAGTACGCTGGAACTCCTCCAGATAGTACTCATCGCTGCCACGAAGGCCCGCACCCTGACGCACGGCAATGCCGGGCGGAATCGGCAACTCGATATCCGGCACACCTTTCAGTGCCTGATTCATGTAGTTGATCCAGATCGGCAAAGCTGCGGTACCGCCATAGCCATAACGCCCAAGACTGCGCGGCTGGTCAAAACCGACCCAGGTAATGGCAACCAGATTCGGATTGAAACCGGCAAACCAGGCATCACGGAAATCATTGGTAGTACCGGTCTTGCCTGCCAGATCGCGACGACCCAGCACCATGGCACGGTTGGCAGTACCCACCCGTACAACATCCTTCAGCATGCTGCTCACGATAAAGGCATTGCGCGGATCAATCGCTTGCGGGGCATTCTGACCGGCAACATTGGGTACCGTGCGGGCAAGCAGGCGGGAGTTGAAGTCTTCGATACGGTCAATGAAATAGGCCTTGGTACGATAGCCGCCATTGGCAAATACGGCATAGCCTTCTGCCATATCCAGTGGTGTCGCGGTACCGGCCCCCAGCGCCATGGTCAGATACGCCGGGATATTCTGTGGCTGGAAGCCGAATCTGCCGACGTATTGCTGAGCATAGTCGGTACCGATGGCCATCAGGATACGGATGGATACCAGGTTTTTCGACGATGCCAGGGCGCGGCGCACACTGATCATGCCCGAATAACGATTGTCATCGTTTTTCGGCTCCCAACGTTGGCCGCCGATGGTTTCCGGGTCTACCCAGATCGGTGCATCGTTGATCATGGTAGACGGCGTAATGCCACGCTCGATACCGGCCGAGTAAACAAAAGGCTTGAAGGTGGAGCCGGGCTGACGAATAGCCTGGGTCACATGGTTGAAGTTGCTGCGGTTGAAGTCAAAACCGCCAACCAGCGAGCGAATGGCACCATTTTTCGGATCAAGCGAAACGAATGCACCTTCTACCTGAGGCATCTGCACGATGCTGGCACCCTTGTCGCCCTCGATTACCCGCACTACGGCGCCGCGACGGATGCGTTGCGCCGGGGTTACCCGTTCGGACAAGGCACTGCGTGCGAATGCCAGCCCCTGACCCGAGATATCGATCTTGCGCCCGCCGCGCAGATAAACCTGAACCCGGCCAGCCGAGGCCTGCAAGACGATTGCCGGCTGCATGGTGCCACTGTCGCGCAACTCGGACAGAGCCTCGTCCAGCATTTCATCCAACTCGCCCTCGGCAGCCTTTTCCAGATCCACAAAGGACTCGGGACCACGATAACTCTGGCGACGGTCGTAATCCATCAGGCCGGCTCGCATGGCATCGAACGCCCACTGCTGGTGCTGGCTATCGATCGTGGTATAGACACGGAAGCCTTCGGTGTAGGCTTTGTCCTTATAGCGTTCGTACATGGCCTGGCGGACCATTTCCGCCACATACTGCGCAGGCAGCGTGCTGTCCAGATTGCGCGTAGCCAGGCGCATAGGCTCGGCCAGCGCTGCATCCAGCTGCTCTTTGCTGATGAACTTCAGCTCATGCATGCGACGCAGCACATATTGCTGACGCAGCTTGGCGCGCTGCGGATTTACGACAGGGTTGTAACTGGATGGTGCCTTGGGCAAACCCGCCAGCATCGCCATTTCTGCAACAGTCAGTTGCTCGAGCGGACGGCCATAGTAAGCTTGTGCCGCCGCAGAAAAACCGTAAGCACGCTGACCGAGATAGATCTGGTTGAAATACAGCTCCAGAATCTGGTCTTTACTCAGGGTATGTTCGATCTTGAAAGAAAGCAGCGCTTCGTTAAACTTTCTGGTAAAAGTCTTTTCACTGGACAGGAAGAAGTTCTTGGCGACCTGCATGGTGATCGTACTCGCGCCCGAATGGGCACGGCCAGAGACGACGTTACCTACGGCAGCACGCATCACGCCGATGTAATCAACACCGCCATGCTGGTAGAAACGTTCATCCTCCGCGGCCAGTACTGCCTGCTTCATCAGCTGTGGCACATTGTCGATACGGACAAAGGAACGGCGCTCTTCGCCGAACTCACCAATCAAAACCTTGTCCTGGGTATAAACCCGCAACGGAATTTTCGGGCGATAATCGGTGAGAATATCCAGATCCGGCAAACGTGGATAAGTCAGCAGAATGGCAATGATCAACAAGCCCGCCAGCAGGATTGCCGCGCCGGTGATGATGCCGGCTGAAATGCTCAGGATTCGTGACAGCATGATGATGAGATTGAACTTACCGCCGGGTGAAAAGAAAACGCATTATACCTTTTTCGACTCTGGCCGATATGCAGATACGACACGTTAGCTAGCCAAGCCAGCTACAATAAGAAAACTAACCCTTGCATGACAGGAGGTTGGCCGCAATCGTTTATCACACGATTGCGGCCAATAATAATGTTCGAAAAGAAGAACGGATTGGATCTTGAGGGCCTCAAACAGTCACTGCGCCGCTTTATCCCGGGGCAGGAGCATGCCATTCTTGGCATGGACATCAGTTCGACTGCAGTCAAGATTGTCGAGCTCGGTGCCAATGGCCACTCCCCGCATCTTGAACGCTACATTATTCACCCTCTTCCCAAAGACGCTGTCAATGAAGGCAGTATCCAGAATATGGAAGCTGTCGCTGACGCCATTCGTGCTGCCAGAAAAAAACTGGGCTCATCAGCCAAACGCGTGACGCTGGCCCTGCCTACTTCCATGGCCATTTACAAGAAAGTCCTCGTCCCGGCGGCACACAATAGTGATGACCTGGAAATTCATATCGAGAATGAAGCAAACCAATACATTCCATTCCCGTTGGAAGAAGTCAACCTCGATTACCAAGTCCTCGGCCCATCACAAATCAACGCCAATGACCTCGACGTCATGATCTGCGCTGCCAGAAAAGAAAAAGTCGAAGAGCGAGTTGCCGTCGCCGAAATGGCAGGGCTTAAAGTCGACATCATGGATATCGATGCCTTTGCCATGCTTACATCGTTCGAGCAGATCCAGCAGCAGCTACCCGATCAGGGCATGAACCAGACTTTTGCCTTGTTCGACATTGGCGCCACCAGCATTCACTGCTCGGTAATCAGAAATAACCAGCAGCTTTACTACCGCGAACAGGCATTTGGTGGTGCACAGCTGACTCGGGATATCCAGCGCCGCTATGGCTACTCTCATGAAGAGGCCGAGTCAGGAAAGCGCACAATGTCGCTGCCAGAAGGTTACGAGTACGAGTTGCTACACCCCTTTGTGGACTCTCTAGCTCAGGAGATTCAACGCGCGCTCCAGTTCTTCTACACATCGGTCAGCCTGTCACAATACCTGCGGGTTGATTACATTCTGCTAGCAGGTGGCTGCAGCATGCTGGCGGGGCTTGATGATGCCGTCCTTGCCAGAACGCAGATCAGCACCATGATTGCCAACCCCTTCACCACCATGACGCACTCCAGCTCCATCGATCTGAAAGAGCTGCTACTGGATGCACCTTCATTATTAGTGGCATGCGGCCTCGCACTGCGGAGGTTTGACTGACATGTTGCGCATCAATCTGCTGCCCCATCGTGAAATCAAACGGGCCAAACACCGTCAGCGATTCCAGTCATTACTGGTTGCCTCCGTGTTAACCGCTCTTCTGATGACATACGCCGGATATAGCTATCACGTTGCACTGCTAGAGGAGCAACAAGCAAGAAACCAGCAACTACAAGACGCCATCAATACACTCAACTCCAAACTATCGAATGTTGAAAATTTACGAAACCGTCGTAATGCCCTGCTTGAGCGCAAACGGCTGGTAGAGCAACTTCAATACAGCCGTACCGAAGCAATTCAAGTCATGGATCACCTTCGTCATGTCTTGCCGGAAGGCGTGTTCATCAAAGACTTCAGGCAGTCTGGAAACTCCATCTCTATCAGTGGAACCGCACTCTCGAGCGCCCGTATCTCGGCATTTATGAGAAATCTGAATGAATCTGAAGTATTTACCGCCCCGGTATTGATAGAAGTAAAGTCAACTATTGTCGATCGCGTGCGCGCCAATGATTTCAGTATGAATATCAACTTGAAACCGCCCGCTGCAAATCAAAATGGGGAGGCTCCGCAATGACACTTGATGAGCTCCGCAGCGTTGACTTCAAGGACTTGCCTAATCTGACACTCAAAGTACAGATGATCAGCTTGGCACTCATGCTGTTACTGATTCTGATTGCGGCGCAATTTCTCTTATTCTCCGGTCAGCAAGATGAGCTCTCGGCACTTGAGCAGCAAGAGGTGCAGCTGCGGGAACAGTTTCTGGACAAGAAAAAACAAGCCAACAATCTGGCTGCACTTGAGGCACAGCTAACCCAGATCGAATCTTCATTTGGCACGCTCCTGAAGCAGCTACCATCTCGCTCCGAAATGGATGCCTTGCTGACCGAAATCAACCAGGCTGGCATAGGCCGCGGCCTGCAATTCGAACTATTCCGCCCCGGTTCCGAAATTCCAAACGAACAAATGGCGACTCTGCCAATCCAGATCAGGCTTAGTGGTAGCTATGAAGAGCTATCGACATTTGTACATGATGTTTCGCGACTATCACGAATCGTCACCATCCACGACATATCGCTAACCCCCGCAGGCAAAGCCGGCGAGGACAAGTTAGTCATGATGGCAACGGCCCGAACCTACCGCTCGCTGGATGCCAATGAGCAAACTGCAAAAGTGGGCGCTCAATGAAAAAAGCATTCGCCTGCCTGCTGTGCATCAGCAGCCTTACATTGACAGGCTGCCTGGGTGGCCCGGAAAAAGAAGACTTGGGACAATGGATGCAGAGCTCATCAGCAGGGCTCCACGGAAAAGTAGAACCACTGCCTGAGCTACTAGCCTATCAGCCATATGACATACAATATGCATCTGCCGGATCACCATTTGCCCCCCAGCGCCTGGAAGAGGCAAGAAAAAAGGCACAGGGCAACAGACCTAATACCAATCGTGTTCGAGAACTCCTCGAGAACTACGAGCTGAACCAGATCAGACTCACCGGCACAATTAAACAGAACCAGCAGTACTTCGGTCTGATACAAACCCCGGATGGCGCCATCTATCGAGTCAAACCCGGCAACTATATCGGCCCCAATTTTGGTGTAGTCAAACGCATAACAGAAACCGAACTGGTGCTTGAAGAAACCGTCGAAGACATTAATGGTGAATGGATTCAACAGGAAACATCGTTGTATCTGCTGCAGCAAGATCAAGGACAAAAACCGTGAAAAAGAACAGCCTGACAAAACTGAGCTTCAGCATCCTGACAGCATTCATGCCTCTGTGCGTTTTGGCCAGCAATAACATCACCGCAATCGAGTTGCAGGGCAGCGATCCGGACAATCAGACTCTGGCTATTACTTTTGATCAACCGCCTTCGGAGCCAAGCAGTTTCTCGATCAGCAATCCTCCTAGGATTGCCTACGATTTCAAGGAAACAAGGAATCAGACCGGCAAGTCTCAGCTGCAATTTGCCAATTCACAACTGCAAAGTGCCACGATCGTAGAGAGTGTTGATCGCGCCCGCCTGATATTGAATCTCAACAAGAGCATTGCGCACAAGGCTACGATCAGCAATAACCAGCTGCTGATTAATCTGGGAAACCCTGCCAGAGCTGACACAGCTATCGCCAGCTCCAAGGTATCGGCCCCGATCGAAAAACCCTCTCCATCCGTTATTCAAGCCAGTACGCCTCTGGGCGGCATGATTCGGAATGTGGAATTCAGACGTGGTGCCAAAGGCGAGGCCCGCATTGTCATTGATACGCCTAGCGACAGCACACCTTCCGAGATTAAACGTGAAGGCAACAACCTGGTAGTTAATCTGTCAGGAGTAAATCTGCCCAGACATCTCGAACGCAGACTTGACGTCACCGACTTTGCCACCCCGGCCAGCCGAGTGGATGCCACCAATCAAGGTAGCAATAGCCTGATTACCATCCAGTCTGCCGGTAATTGGGAATTTTCGTCTTATCAGACAAACAAGCAGCTGGTCATCGAAGTTCGTACCATTACCGATCAGGAAGCAGAAGCCAACCTTCAAGCACAAGGCAAGAGCAGCTACAAGGGCGAGCGACTGTCGCTTAACTTCCAGACAGTGGAAGTACGCTCTCTCTTGCAGGTAATTGCCGAATTTACCGGGCTCAACATTATTACCAGTGATAGCGTCAGCGGCACACTCACCTTGCGCCTTAACGATGTGCCATGGGATCAGGCTCTCGATCTGATTCTGGAACAGAAGAATCTGGAAAAACGCGCCGTGGGCAATGTGATCAGAATTGCCCCTCGCAATGAAATCATCGAAATTGAAAAACAAGCCGCGGAAGCCCGCAAACAGAAAGTTAATGCAGAGCCGGTCATCACAGAAACAGTCACGATCAAATACCGCGCTGCAGAAGAAATCAAGGCTGCAATACAAGATCTGACCCGAAGGGTTACCGAGCGTACGACTGCCGGCGATACAACCACAACCAACAGCAATGACTCTGCCATTCTGGTGGACTCACGCTCCAACCGGCTGATCATTCGTGAGCGGGTTTCCGTATTGGAGGAAATCAGGCGTGTAATCGAGATTCTCGATGTACCACTACGTCAGGTACTCATAGAGGCACGAATTGTCGAAGCCAAAGATAACTTCCAGCGTGACTTGGGCGTGAAGCTTGGCGTCACCAAGCTTGGCGGCGACACTGCCATCGGTAACTGGAGCCAGCTCGGCACGGGCATGCCAGTGCCAGGAACTGGCACACAACTCCCGATTCCGACAACCTGGGCACCTAACGTCAATCTGCCAGCCTCTTTAGGTGGTGGGGCAATTGGCGCCATTTTCAAGAATACCAGCACGCTGATAGGACTCGAGCTGTCAGCCATGCAGGCCGAAGACCAAGGCAAGATCGTTTCAAGCCCGCGCATTCTGACTGCCGACCGCACCAAGGCCATGATTACCGAAGGTACTGAGATCCCTTATCAAAGCGTTGACGATAACGGCAAAGCATCGACCACCTTCAAGAAGGCCAACCTGAGCCTCGCTGTCACGCCACAGGTGACCCCGGAGGACGATATCATCATGGATCTTGATATCTCGAAAGACACACCCAATACCAAGCTGACACTGAGTGCAGGCCCAGCCATCGACAACAAGACGGTAAAGACCCAGGTAAGGGTTGAGAATGGTGGCACAGTCGTGATTGGTGGCATTTACGTACAAGACCAGAACAATGTCGAAAACAAGATTCCTCTTCTTGGCGACATCCCGGTGCTTGGCCACCTTTTCCGTAATAAGTCTGTCAGCAATAACCGTCGGGAGCTGCTGATTTTCATCACGCCGCGCATCGTCGAGAACGAGCTGATTGGCCGCTAATGACAGGACAGCACCTGGCTATTCATTTACAATGCCCAGCATGAAATTTGCAGGCAATATCTATCTGATCGGGCTAATGGGGGCGGGCAAAACAACGGTTGGCCGCACCTTGGCAAGGCATTTCGGCAAACAGTTCTACGACTCGGATCATGAAATCGAGAAGAGAACCGGCGTGCGGATTACCACCATCTTTGATATCGAAGGCGAGCACCGCTTTCGCGAACGCGAACGCGATACCATCGCCGAACTCTGCCAGATGCCGAATATTGTCCTCGCAACAGGTGGCGGCGCTATTCTTGCAGCCGAAAATCGTGAGTGGTTAAAAAGAACTGGCACAGTCATCTATCTGCGAGCCAGGATTGACGACATCCTGGCCAGAACCCAGCACGATAAAAGCCGCCCCCTGCTGCAAACGGCCGACCCCCGCGGCAAGCTTGAACAACTCTTCACGATCCGTGACCCTCTTTATCGGGAGGCTGCGGATCTGGTCGTTGATACCTCCAATCAAAATATCAATATCCTGGTAAATCGGCTGGAGCGTCAGCTGGCAGATTTCCAGCACAATAAGCCTGCATAGCCATGAGAACACTGGACCTCGTACTGCCTGATACTCGCTACCCCATTCATATCGGCCAGCAACTGCTGACAGATGCCAGTCTTATCACCCCTCATCTCAAACAATCGAATGTTGCGATTGTCACCAACACCACCGTTTCCGCACTCTATCTCGAACCGCTGATGCAGACGCTGCAAGCTGCCGGCATCAATTGCCTGCCTGTCGTACTGCCGGATGGTGAGGATTTCAAGACCTGGGAAACACTCAACAGTATTTTTGACAGCCTGCTGAAAAATCGGGCCGAGCGTGGCATTACCCTGATTGCGCTCGGTGGTGGTGTGATCGGTGATATGACTGGCTTTGCCGCTGCCTGCTACCAACGCGGCGTCCCCTTCATCCAGATTCCGACCACCCTGCTTGCACAAGTTGACTCGTCAGTCGGCGGCAAGACTGCGATCAACCACCCGCAAGGCAAAAACATGATCGGGGCGTTCTATCAGCCCAAAGCGGTGATCGCCGATATGGATCTGCTGGACACCCTGTCGCCACGAGAACTCTCGGCTGGCCTCGCAGAGGTGATCAAATACGGCCTGCTGGGTGACAGACGGTTCATCGACTGGCTTGAAGAGAACATGGCTGCACTGCGTCGTCGCGACAAGACTGCGCTGGCGTATGCCGTGGAACACTCGTGCAAGATGAAGGCGGAAATCGTTTCCCAGGATGAAAAAGAATCCGGCGTTCGCGCCTTGCTGAATCTGGGACACACATTCGGCCATGCGATCGAGGCTGGTCTCGGCTATGGCACCTGGCTACATGGCGAGGCCGTCGGTATCGGCATGCTGCTTGCGGCCAAGGCATCGCAATTGTCCGGCTGGTTAAGCCCGGCCGATGTCGACAGGGTTGCCAACTTGCTGGTGATGGCCGGCTTGCCCTGCAAGGCCCCGGATCTTGGCGAACAGCGCTGGGTCGACCTCATGAGCCATGACAAGAAAGTAGTACAAGGAGAAATCCGCTTCGTTCTGCTCGAGAGCCTTGGTCATGCTGTTGTCGCAAAACTACCGCCAGCAATACTCAGCGCAACGCTGAACTCGGAATTTATCGATAAGTCTGCGGATTGATACTTAAGCATTTCTACGGATTGAGACATCTGCGCAGCTTGCCGACAATGTAGATACCTAATCAGGGGGATCAACATGTTACGCATGCTCGCAGATGTAGCCAAAGCCGTTGGCAAAATTCCGTCCGCTAACGAAGTGGTATTCAAGCTTCGTTTCACACCTGCCCACAAGCGCAATATTGATCCGGTTGGCGAAGCCGAGGTCTATCTGTTTTACCAGCAATACGCCAAAGCCGAGCACGTCCTGCAAAAAGCCCTGCAGGACCAGCCTGACAATCTGGATGCCAAGCTGCTTCTGCTACAGATTCATGTACGCACAGGCGCAACACAGGCTTATTGCGATCTGGCTGGCCAGCTGCAATCCGAAATCATCCATACCCGTTACTGGCAGCAAGTTTGCAAGGATGGCCATGCACTGGCCCCTGACCATCCCTTGTTTTCGCGCCAATTCGACATGCTGGGCTCGACCACCCGGCACTAGGCCAGTGTCAGCATCACCGGGGTGTGGTCGGATGGACGCTCCCATTTACGCGGCAGCTTGTCGATGATGCAGGCTTGAGCCTTGGGCTTGAGCAGGTCCGAGATCAGGATGTGATCGATCCGGACGCCGAGATTCCGGCGGAACATCATGCCGCGATAGTCCCACCAGGTGAATTGCTTCTCTTCCTGATTAAACAAACGGAAGCTGTCATGCAAACCCAGTGACAGCAAGTCGGCAAAGACCTGGCGTTCCGGTGTACTGCAAAGCACCTGCTCACGCCAGCCTTCCGGGTCATAAACGTCACGGTCCTCAGGTGCAATATTGTAATCGCCCAATAGTGCCAGCGCCGGATGTGCCGCCAACTGATCACGCACATAGCCATACAATGCGGCCAACCATTGCAGCTTGTACTGGTACTTCGGCGAGTCGACCGCCTCACCATTCACAAAATAGGCACAGATGACGCGGACGCCATCAACGGTAGCCGCAATCACCCTGCGCTGCTCATCCGCATAGCCCGGAATCCCCTGCTGGACATCGGTCACCTGGCAACCGTTTTTGACCAGAATCGCCACCCCGTTATAGGTTTTCTGGCCAAACCAGAATGGCTGATAACCCGCCGCTTCAATTTCGGCCACCGGAAAGTTCGGCTGGTCGAGCTTCAGCTCTTGCAGACACAAGACCTCAACCGGATTGTCACTCAGCCATTGCAAAACCTGCGGCAAGCGTACTTTCAGAGAATTGACGTTCCAGGTAACCAGGCGCATTTACACATTCCTCAATATCAGCAATTGCCGACACCATAGCCCCTCACCAGCATTCAGGCAAAGGTTGGCCGGAAAAAAATAAACCCCCGGTGTCATCCACCGGGGGTCAAAGCAATCAGTTCTCTCATTGCATGCAACCGCAGATTAAGAATCTGTCATCAGCATGAAGTTCCACGCCATCAGCAAAAAATTCACCATCGGGAAAGCCATCTCAAAACAGCTCAGCACATCTCCCGCTTGGCCGCGCATCTGCTACAGCTGCCGCCCGGCCACAGACACAACATTTCACCGTCAGTTAATAACCAGACCAAAGTCGGCCGTCGTCTTTTTGTACTCCTGCACCTGCCGCTTTACATACGCATCGAGCGCTGCGCCTGTCATGCTGAACGGGAACAAACCGCGACTATCACGCAGCTTGGCAAAATCAGGCTTGCTCATCGCCGTGCGGAAAGCCTCTTCCCATGCCCGGTAATCCGCATCGCTGACTTTCGGCCCGACATAAAACCCGCGGATGATGGGCCAGACCAGATCATAGCCCTGCTCTTTAGCCGTCGGAATCGTCGCCAGTGCACCATTCAGCCGTTTATTGGCCAAGATAGCCAATGCGCGGACTTTTCCGCTGCGCAACATTTGCGAGGCCTCGCTCAAGTCTCCTGAGGCGACCTGAATATGCCCGCCAAGCAAGGCTGTAGTCGTCTCGCCGCCCCCCTCGAATGCCACGTATCGCACCTGCTCATGAGCAATCCCCGCCTGACGGGCAATCAGCACCGCCTTCAGCCAGTCCTGGCTGCCGATGGTACCGCCAACGCCAATCGTGATATTGGCCGGGGACTGACGCCAGGCAGCCACAAGATCTTTCAGTGTGCGAAAAGGCGAATCAGCCCGCACATAAAAGATGCCGTAATCCACACCGACAGCCGCCAGCCAGCGCACATCGTTCACGCTATACTTGCCGTATTTTCCTTGGGCAAGATTCATCAACGTTCCGCCGGAAAACGCCACAATGGCACTGCTATCGGCAGGCCGCTGCGTCACCATGACATTAAATGCGACCGCACCGATGGCGCCGGGCAAGAAAAGCGTTCGCATCGGCTTGTCTATCTGCGCGGCCTGCAGCAAGGACAGGCTGGCCAGCTGACAAGACAGATCAAAGCCGCCGCCAGGGCGGGCCGGTGCGATACACTCGGTACGATCGGGTGGGGCCGCCATCACCGGGCTACCGGTCGCACAGCCTGCGGCCAACAGCAGCGTACTGACGAAACGGCGGTTCAATGCCATTGTTTGCTCTCCTGATACCGGTCAACGATTGATTGTGCCCTTGCAAGCGCGCATCACGCCGGCAGCTGAGACAGACCCTGCATGCCCAAGGCAAGTTCAAAATCACGACTATTGTAAAGACAAGCTGAAATCCATGCGCATCATCCTGATCGAAGACGAAACCGAGCTGGCTCGCTGGCTAGGCAAGGCATTGACGGCAGCAGGTTACGCCGTAGATATTTTTCACGATGGCATCGAAGGCGATATGGCCTTGCAAAGCGAAGAGTACTCTCTGGCCATCCTCGACATGAACCTGCCACGCATGGGCGGCGAACACGTACTGCAACGCTTACGTGCACGCCACCAGACACTGCCGGTACTGATTCTGACGGCGCGTGGCGAGGTCTCCGACAAGGTCAAGGGACTGGAAATGGGTGCCGATGACTATCTGGTCAAACCCTTCGAACTGGACGAACTGGAAGCCCGACTGAAAGCCTTGCTGCGCCGACACCAGGGCCACGAGAACCCCTGGCTGCAATGCGGCCCGCTGCGCTATCACAAGCAAAACCAGCATTTCGAGCTCGATGGCCAGATTCTGGTCCTGACCCGACGCGAACAAGCGGTGCTGGAAGCACTTATCCGCCGCAGCGGCCAACCCTTGAACCGCGAGCGGCTGTTCAACCAGGTCTTCACCCTGGATGACGAGGCCAACCCCGAGGCCATCGAAGTCTACATCCATCGCCTGCGCAAAAAGCTAGATGGCAGTGGCGTTGCCATCACCACCTTGCGCGGGCTGGGCTATCTGCTGGAGCACAAGCATGCCGGCATCCAGGCTGATTAGTGGCCACAGCCTGCTTGGCCGTTTTGTCCGCTGGCTGGTTATCCCCCTGTTGCTGCTCTGGGCAGCCAATGCCGTTATCGGTTACCAGATCAGCAGCAATGCGGCCAACCTGGCCTACGATCGCACCCTGCTGGCCTCGGCCCGCATCATTTCCGACCAGACCGGCGTGGAAAACGGCAAAATCCATGTCGAAGTGCCATACTCGGCGCTCGACAACTTTGAATATGACAACCGCGGCCAGATGTTTTACCGGGTCAGTGACTTCGAAGGCCGCTTCATTGCCGGCTATGCCGATCTGCCACGTATGCCAGCCGGTACACCGCGTACCGATATTTATCCGGCACTGGTTCACTTTCACGACAGCACCTATCGCGGCAAACCGGTACGCATGGCCACGTTTTTCAAGCCGCTGATCGAAGGTGGCCTGCAGGGCATGGTTCGCATCGAGGTCGCCGAGACCATCCAGGCACGTCAGTTCATTGCCCTGCGCGTGCTCAAATACACCGTATTGAGCCAGGGTTTGCTGGTGCTGTTTGCCTTGGTGCTGGTGGCCTTCGCCTTGCGCCGCATCCTGCAGCCGATACGTGTGCTGGGTGATGAGGTCAAACAACGTGCCCCGGATGACTTCAGCGATCTGCACGCCAGCAAGACACACAGCGAACTGCAGCCCCTGATAGACGCGATCAATGAATATCGCCATCGCCTTGGCGGTCTGCTCGCCCGTTATCGCCGCTTTGCCGCCGATGCCTCACACCAGCTGCGCACACCGCTGGCCGTGATGACGACGCAGACCGAGCATGCATTGCGCGACGGCAGCCCCGAAGTGATGCGCGAGAGCCTGCAGGCCCTGAAACAAAGCCTGCGCCGTACCACACGACTGACCAATCAGCTGCTCTTGCTGGCACGCATTGATGCCGGCAGCCACAAACTGCCCGCCGGTCAACCTTATCCGCCATTTGATCTGGATGCCATGGTCGAGAAAGTCATCCTGTCCAGGCTGGAAATGGCCCGCGGCAAGGACATTGATCTTGGCGTGGACAGGCGCTCGCGCAAGGTTGGATTGCAATTGCGCGGCAACGAGGTGCTGATAGAGGAAGTACTGTTGAATCTGCTCGACAATGCCATCCGCCACAGCCCGCAACATGGTGTAGTGACCTTGCGCCTGCTGGATTGCGCGCGCTATCCGGACGGTATCGAAATCGAGATCGAGGATAATGGCCCCGGCATTCCGGCCGAGGCGCGCGAACGGGTTTTCGAACGCTTCTGCCAGCTGCCCGATGCTGCCCCCGGCGGCAGCGGCCTCGGGCTCGCGATTGTGCGCGACATCTGTCGCCTGCATCAGGCCGACATCAACCTGCACGATGCGGCCAATGGCGGCCTGCTGGTGAGGCTGACCTTCCGCCCCTGAACGTTGACCGCAAGACTTGCGGCCAACCTTGCCAGCGATTTGCCACCATTCAGCGGACGCTACGCACCAGAAAGTCAGGCTGCTTGCAGCTGCGTACTTCGGCGGCCTGCATCTGCGCCGAACAGGCGCGAGCCTGCTTGCCCGCCTTGTCGACACACAAACGCACCTCCTGCAAAAAACGACCGCCGCCGCTGCAAGACAGCGAAATCGCCTGCTTGCTCAGCCACGGGTTGCTGGCTTGCAGCGCCTGCTTGAGCGCCTCGCGGTCAAAACGCAGCGGCTGTTCCGGTGCCTTAAGCTGTGCCGGCACAACAAAACGCTGTTTCAACTGCGCCGACAGCTGATGGTAGCCCTGCTGATCCAGTCCGCTGCAGCTGCCATGTTTCTGCCACTCGTGCCGGAACAGCTTGCGACTCGGATAAAGACCGGCAAAGCGCTGCAGCATCGCAGGATCCAGCGGCTCGGCCGTGCAATCTGCCGGATAGCCCCGCTCGTACTGCGGCCACAAACCATGCAAGACAAAGCCGAAGCGGCGGCCGCACTGCTCGCCATCCTGCGGCCGGCTAGCACAGTAATCTGGCGACCAGGACAGCGACAACACATAAAAATCAAAACGACCCGGCACATCGGCGGCCTGGGCCAGCGGGGATAGACACAAGGCCAGCAAGGCCGCTTTCAGCAATTTCATCTTTGCCTCACTCATTTCATGATTCGGTATTCGACGGTGTGCACTTCACCGGATATGATTTTCGCATTAAATACGGAGTCATATTCATGCAACCTTCCGAGGACCTGTGCAGCCTTCTCGCCGCCATCCGGCAACAGCATATCAGTGCCGAATCTGCCTGCGAGCACTATCTCGAACGCATTCAGCGCCTGAACCCGCAACTGAACGCGCTGATTCATGTCGATGCGGTACAGGCCTTGGCCGCAGCACGTGCCCTCGACAGCCGTATCCGTGCCGGCGAGCCCATCCCTGTGCTTGCCGGCGCACCGATCAGCATCAAGGATGCCTTTGCCACCTCGGACATGCCCACCAGCAGCAGCCACCCGCCACTGCGTGGACACCAGCCCGAGCACGATGCCACGCTGATCGCCCGTCTGCGCGCTGCGGGTGCCATTCTGCTGGGCAAAAGCAATCTACCCGAACTGGCCGGCGACCCGCAGTGCTGGAGCCCCCTGCATGGCCCGACTCACAACCCGTGGCAGCTCGACCACACCCCGGGTGGCAGCTCGGGCGGCAGTGCTGTGGCGATTGCTGCCGGCCTCTCGGCACTGGAGCTTGGCAGTGATCTGGCCGGTTCCATCCGCATTCCGGCTGCCTATTGCGGCATTGTCGGCCACAAGGCTACAGAGAACCGCCTGCCGCGGACCGGCCATATTCCGCATCTGCCACAACAGGGGCGCTCGGTCTGGCATTGCCTGAGTTTTGGTGCGCTAGGGCGACGGGTGCGCGATGTCCGGCTGGCCTTCTCGGTACTGCATGGTGCTGACGGGCTGGACAGCACCGTGCCGCCGCTGCCTCTGCAGGAAGTCGCACCGCTGACACGCCGGCCACGCATTGCCTGGTGGGACGACTTTGCCGGCTTGCCGCTATGCCAGCGCACCCGACAGGCCCTGAAACAGACTGTCGCCAGCCTTGAGGCCGCCGGCTGCGAGCTGGTTCGCGCCCAGCCGGACGGTTTTGATGTTGGCCGCTGCTGGCAGGCATTCGGCATTCTGGCCGGCGGCGAAGTCGGGCTCGGCATGCCCCGCAGTCAAAGCCAGGCCTTGCGCTGGCTGTCACTGCTGCTGCCCGCCCGCATGGGCATCCTGAAAGCGCTCGGCCGCGGTGCGCGCTTTGACCTTCAGGCCTACAACCTTGCGCTGCAATGGCGCGAAGAACAGATCCACAGCCTCGAACAGCATCTGCAGCATTTTGATGCCTGGCTATGCCCGGTGGCCCCGACTACCGCCTATCCGGCCCGGCCGATCACCAGCCCATGGCAACAACCGCCTGACATCACGGTTGACGGCCACGCCCTGCCTTACTTCGAGGCGACCATCAGCCTGACGGCACCGTTCTCCCTGACCGGCCATCCGGTTGTCAGCCTGCCGGCCGGCATCTTCGATGGCTTGCCCGTCGGGCTGCAGCTGGTCGGCGCACGCTGGCAGGATGAAAAACTGCTGGCGCTGGCCGAGGTGCTTGAGAGCCACCTGCCAGCCAGACAATGGCCGGGGTTGGCCGCAGCCGGTTGAGCCAGCATAAAACAAAACGCCTTGCCGACGATGGGCAAGGCGTTTTTGCGTGGGCAGGCGCTGATCACCTGCCGGCAAGCCGGCTTATTTCTTCACGCCCAGTTCGCGCAGACGCTCATCGAGATAGCTGCCCGCGGTGTAACGCTCGGACAGCACCACCTCGTCACGCGGATGCAGGAACAATGGCAGCGAGATACGGCTCTTGCTGGCACCTTCTCCGGTCGGGTTGACCACGCGATGGATGGTCGACGGGTAGTAACCGCGCGACGCCTCCTGCAGCATGTCGCCGATATTGATGATCAGCATGCCGAAGTCGCAAGGCACATCCAGCCAGTTGCCATTCATGTCTTGCACCTGCAGGCCCGGCTCGTTGGCCGCCGGCAGAATGGTCAGCAGATTGATGTCGCCATGTGCCGCTGCACGGATGGAGCCCGCCGGCTCGTCACCACGCAGAGGCGGGTAACGCAGCACGCGCAGCAGTGTCTTCTGGCTGCCCTTGATCATGCCGGACAGCGGCTCGCTGTAGTTGGCCGCAATCTCGGCCGGGGTGTACTGCTCGACCCAGGTCAGCAGCTGCTGTGCCAGCGCATTGGCGGTGTCGTAGTAGCGCATGGCGTCGTCTTTAAGCTGCGCCGGCACCCGACCCCACGGGTAGATGTGGAAGTATTCCTTGATGTCCTTCTGGGTATGACCTTTGGCGGTCTCGGAGATTTCCGGCGAGAAGTAACCATCCTGCTTTTCGGCCGAAAAAGCAAAATCATGCTTTTCATCGGTACCGAAGAACTCAAGCCAGTTGCTGTAAATGCTCTCGACCAGATCCTGCGGGATCGGGTGATTCACCAGCACGCCAAAGCCGGTCTCGTGCAGGGAACGGGTAAATTGCTCGGCAGCATCTGCGGCACAGTAATCAACAACACGGATTTTCATGATTCAGCCCTTACTTGCTTATTATGACAATGACTTTGCCATTGTTTTTAATCAGGAGGCGGATTCTACGCCGCCTCCGCACATTGCTCCAGAAAAAACAAATGACATTGCCAATGGCATTTTGGTAAAAACATCGTCGCGACAAGAACAATCATGCCATCAAGATTGATCACACACGCATCAGCACATGATCAATCAAGCCATTGATAAATAAACCGTTTCCAGAAGGCACACTGCAAACAGTTAAGCAGAATCGCAAACTTGCCATCACCATGAAAAAAGGCAGACTGTCGTCTGCCTTTTTCTACACCCGCTGATCCATATCCCGCGCCGGCATGCCGGGGCAGAGCTGGGCGACCACCCTCGCCGGTACGCCTGCTACCGTGGTATGTGCCGGCACATCATCCAGCACCACGCTGCCGGCACCCACCTTGGCACATTCACCGACATGAATATTGCCCAGAATCGCCGCGCCAGCACCGATCATCACGCCATCGCCGATTTTCGGATGGCGATCACCACGCTCCTTGCCCGAGCCACCCAGCGTCACGCCATGCAGAATCGACACATTATTGCCGATTACCGCCGTCTCGCCGACCACGATGCCGGTGCCGTGATCCAGCATCACGCCATGGCCGATTTTCGCAGCCGGGTGAATATCGGCACCCATTACTTCGGAAATGCGGTTTTGCAAGAAATACGCCAGTGTCTTTCTGTTGCCATTCCACAACCAGTGGGTAATCCGCTGGCTCTGGATCGCATGAAAGCCCTTGAAATACAACAAAGGCATGGAATAACTGTCACAGGCCGGATCGCGCTCGTAACAGGCTTCGATATCGGCACGCACCGCCGCGATGATCTCGGGGTTGGCCGCAAAGGCTTCGCGGAACAACTCCATCAAGGCACGGGCATCCATCACCGGGCTAGCCAGCTTGCTGGACAGGTGAAACGCGAGGACATCCTCCAGAGTGCCGTGTCGCAACACGGTCATATGCAGAAAACTGGCCAGCAGCGGCTCATCCCTGACGGCCAGCTCTGCTTCCTGCACGATGGCGAGCCACAAGGCGTCGCTGTTCTGATTCATTTTCTTGCTCCAAACCACCACCCTCTTCATCTGGCGGCATGAGGGTGTCACTACAACAATACGATATCAAACTGTTCCTGGCTGTAACTGCTCTCGACCGACAGCGAGATCGGCTTGCCGATAAAGTCGATCAGCATCGCCAGGCTTTGCGACTCTTCGTCCAGCAGCATATCGATCACGCTCTGGGCGGCCAGAATGCGGAAACCCTTGGCATCAAAGCGACGCGACTCACGCACGATCTCGCGCTGGATCTCATAGCAGACCGTCTGCGCTGTCTTGATCTCGCCACGGCCCTGACAGACCGGACACGGCTCGCACAGCACGTGCGCGAGGCTCTCGCGCGTGCGCTTGCGGGTTACCTCAACCAGACCCAGGCTGGTAAAGCCGTTCAGCGTCACGCGGGTACGGTCGCGCGCCAGCGCCTTGGCCAGCTCGGTCAGCACTGCGTTGCGATGCTCTTCGCTATCCATGTCGATGAAGTCGACAATGATGATGCCGCCCAGATTACGCAGTCGCAGCTGGCGAGCCAGCGTCAGCGTGGCTTCCAGATTGGTCTTGAAAATGGTTTCGTCGAAATTGCGATTGCCGACAAAGCCACCGGTATTCACATCGATGGTGGTCATGGCCTCGGTCTGATCGATGATCAGATAACCGCCAAACTTCAGATTCACCCGACGCGACAGCGCTTTTTCGATTTCTGTTTCGATACCGTGCAGCTCGAACAGTGGCCGCTCGCCGCTGTAGCGCTCGATTTTTTCTACCGCAGATTGCACATAGGCCTCGGCAAACTCCACCATCTTGCCGTAGTTTTCGGTCGAGTCGACGATGACCTTTTCGGTATGGTCGCTGACCATATCGCGCAACACCCGCACCGCAAGCGGCAGGTCGTCGTACAGCAGGCTCTTGGCCGGCAGGGTCACCGACTTTTGCTTGATGTCCGACCACAGCTTGGACAGATACTCGACGTCGGCGCGCAACTCGTCATTGGTCGCAGTCTCGGCGCTGGTACGGATGATGTAGCCACGCGGGCCATCCTTGGGCAGCACGCTTTCCAGCCGAGACTTCAGGCTCAGGCGGTCGGCTTCCAGCTCGATTTTCTGCGAGATGCCGATATGCTCTTCCTGCGGCAGGTGCACCAGGAAACGGCCGGCCAGACTGATCTGGGTCGACAGCCGCGCACCCTTGGTACCGATCGGGTCCTTGATCACCTGCACCAGCACAGTCTGGCCTTCGAACAGCATCTTTTCGATACGCTGCGGCTCGGACGGATGCTGGCGCTGTTCCAGCACATCAGCAATGTGCAGGAAGGCGGCGCGCTCGAGGCCGATCTCGATGAAGGCACTCTGCATGCCCGGCAGAACGCGCTTGACCTGGCCCAGATAGATATTGCCGACAATACCGCGGCTGGCCGAACGCTCGATGTGCAACTCTTGCACGATCGCGTCTTCCAGCACGGCAACGCGGGTTTCCTGCGGGGTGATATTGACGAGGATCTGCTCTTTCGGCCGCGGAATATCACGCGGCAGGGGAATCGGTTGATGCAGCATCTGGCTCTTTCAAATCAGGGTAACTGGATATCGAAGGCGGCCAACAGCTGCGCCGTCTCGAAAATAGGCAGGCCGACCACGCCACTGAAGCTGCCGGCAATGTGCGAAACAAATACCGAGGCCATGCCTTGAATACCGTAGGCGCCGGCCTTGTCGAAAGGCTCGCCGGTATCCAGATAGCGTTCGATTTCCTGCTCGCTGAGAGTCTTGAAGGTGACATCCGTCGTGCTGCTGATCACCTCGGTACGATCGCCCAGCCGCACGGCCACGCTGGTCACCACCTGATGGGTACGGCCGGAGAACGCCTGCAGCATGCGCATCGCATCTGCCGCATCCAGCGGTTTGCCGAAGATTTCGCCATCGAGCACCACGGTAGTATCAGCCGACAACAAAGGACGCGGCGTCAGCTCCAGTGCCATCGCCACGCGCCAGCCGGCAGCGGCTTTCTCGCTGGCAAGACGACGGGTATAGCTGACCGCATCCTCACCAGGCAGCACGCTCTCATCAATGTCGGCATGGACGCGCTCGGGCAAAAAGCCGAGCGATTCGAGGATTTCACGACGACGGGGACTGCCGGAGGCAAGGTAGATTCGGACTTTACGCGGATTCATGGGATGGAAGGCGGATTGAAAAGGTTGGCTGCAAGATTACCAGAGCCGTGAGGCCAAGGGTATGCGCCATGCCAAAGCATTGCCACATTTGTCATGCGACCAACCTTTGCACGCTTATTGTGCGGTCCAGCCGCCGTCCACCGGCAGGGCCACACCGGTCAGATTGTGCGCCCAGTTGCCGCACAGCATGGCGACCGCTTCGGCGATATCTTCGGGCTGACTCATGCGGCCGGAAGGCTGTTTCTCCAGCACCAGATCGCGCATGCCGGCCTCGCGGTCGCCGGCAAAACGTTCGGCTCGCAGCTGGATTTGCGGCTCGATCAGCGCGGTCTCGACCCAACCCGGGCAAATCGCATTCACCGTCACGCCCTTGCCTGCGGTCTCCAATGCAACGGCCTTGGTCAGGCCGATGATGCCGAATTTGCTGGCCACATAAGGCGCCTTGTTGACCGAGGCCACCAGCCCGTGCACCGAAGCAATATTGATGATGCGTCCCCAGTTTGCGGCCAACATGCCAGGCAGCAAGCCCTGGATCAGATGAAATGCCGCCGACAGATTCACCGCGATGATGTTGTCCCACACGCCCGCCGGCATCTCCGTGATCGGCGCGGTGTGCTGCATGCCGGCATTATTGACCAGAACATCAACCCTGCCCTGCCATGCCAGGGCTTCGGCAATCAGCGCGCCAATCGCCGCGCCATCGCGCAAATCTGCGGCGATATACAAGACATCCCGCGCGCCAGCCTCGCGCATCTGTTGCGCCAAGTTTTGCCGCAAAGCCTGATCTGCCAGACCGTGCAGGATCAGGTAATGCCCTTGTGCTGCCATCTTGGCGGCAATGGCGAGGCCAATGCCGCGATCCGCACCGGTAACCAGAACAACCTTGTTCATCTCCATCAAGTTCTCCCTCTTTATTCATATACTTGCCAAGCCACATTAATGACATTAACAAGGCAATAAGATATAAACACTACTCTGGAATTTTTATTGAAATACAAATTTATAGAGCATCAACCCGGCCAACCCTTACCAATCTAGCTGAAGAAAATAATGCGCATCAAAACCAGACTGATCTGCCTGTTTTTGCTTTTGAACACGCTGACTATCGCGGCCTTCACCTGGCACACCTGGCAGCGAGCTTCCGAGCAAGCCATCACCCAGATAGACACGCGGCTGAATGCCGCAGCGCGCGCCGTCCCTTCCCTGCTGGGTAATCAGTTTCTGGCGAAGATGCTCGTCAGCGGCAGTGTAACGCCTGCCGAAATGCTGCAGAACGCCAAAACCCTGGACGACTACGCCCGTCAGTTCAACGTCAAATATCTCTATATCCTTGGCCAGCATAGTGGCCAGGTAGTCTACCTTGCAGATGGTGCCGGCCAGAGCGAGCGGGATAGCGACCACTTCGGCCATCACATGGAAGCCTACGAAGCCAGCGATGGCGTGAAGGCAGCCTTTGCCCAGCGTCAGGTGCAGTACGATGAATACACCGACAAATTCGGCACCTTCCGTTCCATCTTCCTGCCGATGCGGGTCAATGACCAAGTCGTACTACTGGGTGCTGATATCACGCTCAGCGAGATGCAGGCTTCGCTGAATGATGTACTGAAAGAGACCTTGCTGCTGGGCGCCATCTCATTGCTGATCGGCACCGCCCTCGCCTGGCTGCTGGCCAGCGGTATTGCCCGTTCGATCACCCGCATAACCAACCATATCACCAGACAAGCCGAAGAGCATGATCTGGGCAATCATCTGAAAACGCGTGGCAATGATGAAATCAGCCAGATGGCAAATCGTTTCAACCTGCTGTGCAGCTCGGTCAACGATGCATTGCTGGATGTCAGCTATAACGCCGGCCTGACCAGCAAGAGTGCCGAGGCCATTCGTGGCAGCACCGGCCAGCTACAGTTGTTTGCCGCGCAAAGTCAGTCCAGTCTGCGCAATATGGATGAGCATAGCCGCCACATTGCCTCGCTGTGCGCCGAAAGCAAAAGCCATCTGGGCGAGGCATCCGGCAAACTTGGAGAGGTTGGCCGCGAGCTGAGCGCGGCCGGTGGCGAAGCTGCCTGTATGGGCAGCGGCATGCAGGCCCACGTCAGCAGCAACCGTACACTGGCCAGCGGTTTTGAGGCACTGGCACATGATGTGCAAAGCATCACCAATATCCTGCAGCTGATCTCTGGCATCTCGGAGCAGACCAATCTGCTGGCCCTGAATGCCGCCATCGAAGCTGCCCGCGCCGGTGAAAGCGGCCGCGGCTTTGCGGTAGTGGCCGACGAGGTACGCAAACTCGCCAGCAAGACTCAGCAAACGCTGGGCGAGACCGATCACTTTGTCGCCAAACTGCTGGCCACCATCCAGCAAACTGCCGATTCAATCAACCATCACGCCGATGAGGCCGACACGCTGGCGCGTCAGTCAGCACAAATCGGCAAGGCCATCAGCCAGACCAGCGCACTGCTTGATTCGCTGCAATCGACCTTCGACACCAATGTCAGACAGAGCCAATCCATCCTGGATGATGTACAACTGATGCATGGCAATATCGTCGAACTGCATGGCTCGATAGACAAGAATGAACAGGAAGCACAACAGCTGGATCTGCAAGCTCACGAGCTGGAACAAACGGCAACAAAGCTCAGGGACACCCTGCAGATCTTCCGCCTGCAAACCAGCTGAGCCGGTGATCAAGCCACTCACCGCGCGCAACAGCAAGGTCATGCTGCTGCTGATCCTGCTGTTGCCGCTGACGTTGGCCGCACGGCCGCTGATCATGGCTGTCGGGCTTGCCAAGCCACCATATATTGAGGGAGATGGCCATAGTGGCCTGGAGGTTGCCATCAGCCTCGCCGCACTTCAGGCCGCAGGGCTGACCGCCTTCATCGAACAAATGCCGCAAGCACGTGCCCTGCAGAGCCTGAAGCAAGGCAGTGTCGACATCATGCTGGGTACTACACCGGGTCTGCTGTCCGAGCGCTGCTACTCGATGCCTTTGCTGTTCTACCGTAATCGCGCCATTTCTCTCAGCGAGAGAAAGCTCAACATCCGCCAGATAGCCGATCTCGCCCCGCTGCGCATTGCCGCCTTCCAGAATGCCAGCAAACTGCTTGGTGATGAGTTCGCCCGGGTCTCGCGGCTATCGCCCAATTACAGCGAACACGCGGATCAGGACACCCTGAACAAGCTGCTGCTGAACGAGCGCGTCGATGTCATCATTTCCGACGAGCTGATTTTCTTTGCCAACCCGACCCAGGCGGACAGGTTCGGTCATACCCATGCCACTAGCAGAAGCGCGCTGTTTGGCGACTCGCCACGACATGCAGCCTTTCTCGACCCTCAGGCCTGCAAGCAATTCAGTCTTGGCCTCAGCTATCTGCACCAGAGCGGCGAATACCGGCGCATCGTGCAGGAGTACCGCGCGCGCTACCAGCTCCCCGATTTTTAGACTTTCTTGCGCTTGATGCCGGCCAGTTCGTTCAGCACATAAGACGCGGCAAACAGGCCGAATGTCGCCGTGACGACCATGCCCGCGCCAAAACCTGCGCAGGATAGCCCCTGAGGGCCGCTGGCGACATCACAGCTCTCGCTTTTCGGGTAAGTCAGCGGCTCGGTTGAATACACGCAAGGGACGCGCATCTTCTGTCCCGGCTCGCGTGTAAAAGCATGATGGCGGCGCAAGTTATAGCGCAACTTTGATAGCAAGGGGTCTTCCGTAACGAGCGCAAGATCAGCCATGGCAATCCGGCTCGGATCCATCTGCCCGCCGGCCCCGCCTGACACCACAAACTTCTGGCGCTTGCGAACACACCATGCGGCAATCGCAGTTTTGATACGCAAGCTATCAATACAATCCACGATAAAGTCGAACTGCTGGCCCAGCATGTCATCCAGGTTCTCTTCAGTGACAAAATCCTCGATCTCGTTTACTTTGCATGCCGGATTGATGGCGATGACACGCTCGGCCAGTGCCGTCACCTTGGCCATGCCGTAATGCGGATCAAGTGCCGGCAGCTGGCGATTGGTATTGGATTCGGCAATATTATCCAGGTCGATCAGGGTGAGCTGACCGATACCGCTTCTTGCCAGAGCCTCGACCACCCACGAGCCGACGCCGCCAACGCCAATGACGCAGACATGAGAAGATGAAAAACGTTGTAAAGCAGCCTCACCATACAATCGCGCAATCCCGCCAAAACGTCTTTCCAGATCTGCCTGCATTATCTTGACCATTACCATGACAAAAAACCGGTAGAGCATACCGAAGCAAACAATCTACGCCAAGCAATTCGCTTTGCTTCGCCTTCAATAACTGCTAAACCAAATACAGCACATTTATTTGCCATGTGCTCCCAGGCCAAGGAGAGCAAATTGACAACGACCAAATTCCGCAATCGCTCAGCAGAGGAACTGGCCAGCTTTATCCGTTTCAATGAAAACATCAAACAGGTGGTGCTGGTCGCATTTCATATCAACATCATGGCGCTGAATGCCATCTTGCTGGCACAACGCGCAGGGGCGGTTGCCGTCGGTTTTGGTGTCATTTCCAAAGAGCTGCGCGTGATGTCGGTCGATCTGACCAACCAGATGAATCACCTGGCTGTAGATGCCTACAGGACTGTTGGCCTCATCTCGGACCAATTACGCCAAAAAAGAAGATTCGGATTACTGGAAAAAGCAGCCAATCAATTGCCTTCCAAGAATGACCACATGAAGACCACATTGCAGCAGCGCCAGCAGGTGCTGGCTCAGGTCGACAAGCGGGTCAGACAGATTCGCAAGCAATTACTGGAACAACTGGAAGAAACCAGAAAGCTTTGTCAGTTTGGTACAGCCATCTCGCGTTCTGCGAAGATTGAAGCCGCCTACGGCAGCGAATTCAGCCGCTCGCTGGCAGAGGTAAGTCAACAGTTTGATGAAGAAATCCAGCGGATACTACCCGCAATCGAAGCACTTTGCCTGGAGATGCAGACTCGATGAAAAAAGCCCATGTGATCTATCAGAATGGCGACCACCGCTGGGTGATGATAGCCCGCGACCCTGACAAACAAGGGTACATCATCGACACCAATGAATACCTGATCTGTAGTGACGATGACACTTTGCTGACCGATCCGGGCGGTAGCGAGATTTTCCCTTCGGTTTTTGCCGCACTGTCGACGGTTACCGATCCGCTCAAGATCAACCGCCTGTTTGCCTCTCATCAGGATCCGGACATCATTTCGTCGCTGGCACTCTGGCTCGACTGTACGCCCAATCTGAAGTGCTATATCAGCCGCTTGTGGTCTACCTTCGTCCCCCACTTCGGCGGTGATGACGAGTCGCTGGTGCCGGTTCCGGACGAAGGTATGACTTTGCCGCTGGGCAGCCGCCATGTCCAGCTGATGCCCGCGCACTTCTTGCACTCATCGGGCAACTTCCACCTGTATGACCCGGATGCCAAGCTGCTGTTTACCGGTGACGTCGGCGCGGCCATGTTGCCAGTTGATGACAACAGTCTCTACGTCAAAGACTTCGACAGTCATATCAAGCATGCAGAAGGCTTTCACCGTCGCTGGATGGGCTCGGCTGAAGCCAAGCGCGACTGGTGTGATCGCGCCTCCTCCATGAGCATCGACATGCTCTGCCCGCAACACGGTGCCATTTATCAGGGTAATGATGTGATGCGCTTCATCAACTGGTTTTCCGAATTGCCGGTAGGCCTGGCGGCCATGAAACGCAGAGGCTGACAACGCAGTTGCCAATACAAGTCATTGATCTATATTGATTAAACGGCAGCCCGTCCGGGCTGCCGTTTAACATTTAAGGAGCTGGAAGGATGAAAATGCCGCGCTTTGATATCGATCTGGACAAGCATTACAAGGCAACTGTAGTCATCGACTGCCCCGATTGCGGACGGGAAACACGCCAACATCTGGCCAGCCTTGGCCCCGATCAGCCACTTAACTGCCAGTGTGGTGCTGACATTTCGATGTCAGCCATCGCCGTGCAACAAGCCCAGCAAAAAGCCGAATCAATCCGCTCCGCCTATCGCGTCCACTAGACAGCAGAACACACTGATCAATTTTTCACTCCCTCAGGCTTTCACCTGACTGGCACAATAAGCCATTATCCAGAGCGCGTACCACCTACCGGTGGTACGCCACCCTACGGAGCAATGGCATGACCCTGATTGACCTTCGCAGTGACACCGTTACCCATCCGACACCCGCCATGCGTGAAGCAATGGCTAATGCCCCCGTAGGCGATGATGTGTATGGCGATGACCCAACCGTTCTGCAGCTGGAACAGTTGGCCGCAAGCATGCTTGGCAAAGAAGCAGCCCTGTTTGTCCCCAGCGGTAATTTTGGCAATCAACTTGCGCTGCTGACACATTGCCAGCGTGGGGACGAGGTTATTCTGGGTGACGACTGCCACATTGTCTGGCACGAAACTGGCGGCGCTGCCGTTATCGCCGGCGTGCAATTACGCACCATTGCCAGCAATGACGGCGCACTCGATGCCGAAGAAGTCCGCAAACGCATCCGGGATGGCGAAGACATCCACTGGCCACGCACCGGCCTGATCTGCCTGGAAAACGCGCATAGCAACGGCAAGGTGATTCCGCAACAGAACATGGCTGCCGTATGGGAAGTGGCACAGCAGTATCAGGTGCCGGTACATCTGGATGGTGCGCGCGTATTCAATGCAGCAACCCATCTGGGCTGCGATGTACGCGACATCACCCGCTATTGCGATACGGTGATGTGCTGTCTGTCCAAAGGGTTGGCCGCACCTGTAGGCTCCATTCTGGCTGGCTCGGAATCCTTCATTCGCAAGGCTCGCAAGAATCGCAAGATGATGGGCGGCGGCATGCGTCAGCTTGGCGTGCTGGCAGCCCCTGGCATACTGGCACTCAAGGAAATGAGCACGCGCCTGCATGAGGATCATGACAATGCGCGCTTTCTGGCAAATGCGCTGCAGGCACTGCCGGGTATCAAAGTCGACCTGGATAGTGTCCATATCAATATGGTGTGGTTCGAGCTACCTGCCTCGCTTGATACAGAGCGATTGATGAGCGCCTTGTCAGCAAACGGCATCAAGGCGAATCCGCCTGAAAATAAGCTGATGCGACTGGTTACCCATTGGCAGGTTGGCCGCAAGGAGCTTGAAAAAGTGATCGATACCTTCCGTCAGGTACTGACGGCATGACACTCTGGATCGCCGTCACCCTGTTCACGGCGGCCTTTGCCGCCGGCCTGCTTAATGCCGTCGCCGGCGGTGGTACCTTGATCACCTTCCCGGCACTGGTTGCCTCTGGCGTCCCGCCAATTATTGCCAATGCCACCAGCTCGGTTTCGCAATGGCCAGGCTATGTTGCCAGCTCGATCACCCTGCGCAAGGAGATTCGCGGCCAACCGCGGCTTTCTGCCATAAGCCTCTACAGCATTGCTGGCGGCATCATCGGCGGCTGGTTGGTAACCATCGTCTCTCCGCGCCTCTTCGACCTGCTGATCCCGTGGCTCATCCTGCTGGCCACCGCCATGTTCGCCTTCAGCAGCACACTGACGCGCTGGATGTCACACCATGCCATTGATGCCAGACAACATACTGGCTTGTTACTGTTCAGCCAGCTACTTGTGTCAATTTACGGAGGTTTTTTTGGTGGGGGCATGGGCATCATGATGCTTGCCCTTTACAGCCTGTTCTCTCTGGACACGCTGACGAGAATGAATGCCCTGAAAACATGGCTATCCGTGCTGATCTCCGGAGTAGCCGTACTGACGTTCATTGTTGCAGATCTGGTTGACTGGCCCGCAGCGTTGGTCATGCTGCTTGGCACGATTCTTGGCGGTGTCTCAGGAGCACGATTGTCGCAACACCTGCCGGCTCTCTGGCTCAAGCGCCTGGTTATTGCACTTGGCAGCCTGCTCACTCTGGTATTTTTCTGGAAAGTCTATCTGCCGGCATAGGCCATCTGCTGGCGAGTAGGTAGAGACAAACGGGAATCTGAATCAAAAAGAGTCGAGAGAAAGTCTTCTTTCGACTCAGGGTCGTCAGTCTCTTCATACGAATACAAAGTCCCTGCGTCATTTTCCTGATGCTGAAGATCACCAGAATAGCTAAACATCTTAAATAGTTAGCCGCAGGGCGAATACTGGAGTTGGTCCGAGATGGCGGCAAGGCGGATGCTGGATCTAGCTGGAAGTGGAATTGGCGGGACAGATGCCGGTCGGCATCGTTTTGGCGGGGAGATTGCCTTGCTTCACCCGGCACAAAGCACAAAGCCCGACTCATAGAGTCGGGCTTCCGTGGGGGAGTCTGGCGGTGTCCTACTTTCACACA
>NZ_CEETQT010000011.1:0-175487 GCF_979366295.1 Vogesella lacus | reverse complement strand
CTTACACCTATCGGTTATTTGGTCTGTTAAAGAGCGGTGCTGACTTGCTTGCTTTGTTTCGCTGCGTCATCAGCTGAGGAGGCGAACTATACCCACCCCGCCCCACCTCGTCAACACCTCAAAACCAGAACAATCACACAAAGTGAACAAGTCATTGATTATAAAGCACACACAAATGCAAAAAAGTTGGCCGCAATCGCTTGCGGCCAACTTTTATCATTCATTCACGCGCGCTCAGGCTTGCTGATGGTAAGCCGTAATACGCTCGACTTCCTCTTTGGAGCCTAGGAATACCGCCACACGCTCATGCAGGGATTTAGGCTCGACTTCCATGATGCGCTGGGTACCGTTCGTTGCGGCACCACCGGCCTGCTCGACGATGAAAGCCATCGGATTGCCTTCATACATCAGGCGCAGCTTGCCTGGCTTGGATGGATCGCGCGCATCTTTAGGGTACATGAAGAGACCGCCACGCGTCAGGATGCGATGCACCTCGGCAACCATGGAGGCTACCCATCGCATATTGTAGTCCTTGCCCAATGGCCCCGTGCTACCCGCCAGCAGTTCATTAACGTAACGCTGCACCGGCGCTTCCCAGTGGCGCATATTGGACATATTGATGGCGAACTCTTTGGTCGTTGCCGGGATTTGCATGCGCGATGCCGTCAATACCCAGGAGCCCAACTCGCGATCCAGGGTAAAGCCGTAAACACCCTGGCCAAAAGTCAGCACCAACTGGTTTTGCGGGCCATATACCGCATAGCCGGCGGCCACCTGACGGGTACCCGGCTGCAGGAAGTCGGCCTCGCTCGGCTGCTCGTTGCCTTCAGGCGCCTCGAGTACCGAGAAAATGGTGCCGACCGAAATATTGACGTCGATATTGGACGAGCCATCCAGCGGGTCAAACATCAACAGATAACGACCACGCGGCATATGATCCGGAATGGAATGCGGCAGCTCCATCTCTTCGGACGCCATCGCCCCCAGATTACCGCCCCATTCGTTGGCCTCCAGCAGGATGTCGTTGGCAATCACGTCCAGCTTTTTCTGGGCCTCGCCCTGCACATTGCCGGTACCGGCATCACCAAGCACACCCGCGAGGGCACCCTTGTTAACCGAATGGGCAATCGCCTTGCAGGCACGGGCAACCGTTTCGATCAACAAACGCAGATCAGGTGGCAAGGCACCGTGCTGGCGTTGTTCTTCAATCAGGAAACGGGAAAGAGAGATACGGCTCATGGTCATCCTTCACAAGGGAGTCGTTATTGTTCTGTTGATAACAGTGTCGGCTGACCTGCAAAGACAAACGCCCGACGGGCGTAACAGCCAAGGCCATTACTGTCGGGCGTCTGCACTGCGGCCAACCTTAAGCGTTCAGCTCTTTAGCCAGATACAACCAGGTTTCCACCACGGTGTCCGGGTTCAGGGAGATGGTTTCAATCCCCTCTTCCACCAGCCACTTGGCGAAGTCCGGATGATCGGACGGGCCCTGACCGCAGATGCCGACATACTTGTCGAGCTTGCGGCAGGCTTGGATAGCCATATGCAGCATGGCCTTGACGGCTTCGTTACGCTCGTCGAAGGTAGCCGCAATCGGGCCACCGGAGTCACGATCCACACCCAGCGTCAGCTGAGTCATATCGTTGGAACCGATGGAGAAGCCATCAAAGAACTGCAGGAATTTCTCGGCCAGTACAGCATTGGTCGGCAGTTCGCACATCATGATCAGACGCAGGCCGTTTTCACCGCGCTTCAGACCGTTGGCCGCCAGAATTTCGATGACCTTCTCGGCTTCAGCCAGGGTGCGCACGAACGGGATCATGACTTCCACGTTGGTGAGACCCATCACGTCACGTACTTTCTTGATGGCGCGGCACTCAAGCTCGAAGCAATCGCGGAAGTCTTCCGAAACATAACGCGCTGCACCGCGGAAGCCCAGCATCGGGTTTTCTTCGTGCGGCTCGTACAGCTGACCACCGATCAGGTTGGCGTACTCGTTCGACTTGAAGTCGGACATGCGCACGATCACCTTTTTCGGCGAGAAGGCTGCGGCCAACGTCGATACGCCTTCGGCGATCTTGTCGACATAGAAGTCAACCGGGCTGGCGTAGCCGGCGATGCGGTCGCTGATGGTAGCCTTCAGGTCTGCCGGCAGAGTATCAAACTCCAGCAGCGCCTTCGGGTGAATACCGATCTGGCGGTTGATCACGAACTCCATACGAGCCAGACCCACGCCTTCGTTCGGCAGCTGCGCGAAATCGAAAGCCAGTTCCGGATTGCCGACGTTCATCATGATCTTGACCGGCGACTTCGGCATCTTGTCGAGTTCGAGCTCGATGATTTCCACATCCAGCAGGCCATCATAGATGTTGCCGGTATCGCCTTCGGCGCAGGAAACGGTAACTTTCATGCCTTCTTTCAGCACGGCAGTCGCGTCCCCACAACCCACCACAGCCGGAATACCCAGTTCGCGCGCGATGATCGCGGCGTGACAGGTACGGCCACCACGGTTGGTCACGATGGCGGCAGCGCGCTTCATCACCGGCTCCCAATCCGGGTCGGTCATGTCGGTTACCAGCACATCGCCAGGCTGTACACGATCCATCTCGGACGCATCCTTGATGGTACGCACCACGCCCTGGCCGATCTTCTGGCCAATTGCACGGCCTTCGCACAGCACAGTGGACTTGCTGTTCAGGCGATAGCGACGCAGGGTGTCCTTGCGGTCTTCCTGCGATTTGACAGTCTCAGGGCGCGCCTGCAGGATGTACAGCTTGCCATCCTGGCCATCACGGCCCCACTCGATGTCCATCGGACGACCGTAGTGTTTTTCGATGATCAGCGCGTACTCGGCCAACTCGGCCACTTCGGCATCGGTAATGGAGAACTGCTTGCACAGCTCGGCAGCCACATCCACGGTCTTGACCGAACGACCAGCCTGGGCGGCGTCGGTGAATTCCATCTTGATCAGCTTGGAGCCCATGGTCTTGCGCAGAATCGCAGGACGGCCGGCCTTCAGGGTCGGCTTGTGCACATAAAACTCGTCCGGATTCACGGCACCTTGCACCACGGTCTCGCCGAGGCCGTAAGAAGCGGTAATGAATACCACATCTTCAAAGCCGGACTCGGTATCGATGGTGAACATCACACCCGCAGCGCCGCTGTCGGAACGCACCATGCGCTGCACACCGGCAGACAGGGCAACGACATCGTGGGCAAAGCCCTTGTGCACGCGGTAGGAGATGGCGCGATCGTTGTAGAGGGAAGCGAATACATGCTTCATGGCGTCCTTGACGTTATCAAGGCCACGAATATTCAGGAAGGTTTCTTGCTGGCCTGCGAACGAGGCATCGGGAAGGTCTTCTGCGGTTGCAGAGGAGCGGACGGCAACAGAGATATCGGCACCGCCGGCATCTGCCACCATTTTGTCCCAGGCTTCCTTGATATCAGCATCCAGCTTGGCCGGGAACGGTGTATCGATGATCCACTGACGAATTTCCTTGCCGACTCTCGCCAGCTCGGTCACGTCGTCGATATCGAGTTTGTTCAGCGCCTGGTTGATACGATCTGCCAGACCGTTGTGCTGAAGAAAGTCACGATAAGCGTCCGCGGTTGTCGCGAAACCACCGGGGACTCGCACGCCGGAATGGGCTAGCTGGCTGATCATTTCGCCAAGGGAGGCATTCTTGCCGCCTACCTTTTCAACGTCTGTCATGCGCAACTGCTCGAACCAGATGACGTAGTTCTCTGCCATCACTTCACTTCCTGTATTGGATTGGACGATAGGATTTGCGCATTCTAACGAACAACTCCCTGTTTGCGTAGCAACTTTTGCACTGCACAACACGGGGTTTGCCCTTGGACAAAGCGTGAAGCTTGCCAGTCATGGCAATGTGACAATGGCAAGCAATTATTTTTGCTGCGTAATTTGTAACTCTCGCACTACAAGCCTGCGATTCGCTGCCGATCCGACAACTTGCGCCTTTTGCCGGCAGCACGCAGACTTCACCCATCATTACAACCAGATTGAAGCAGGAAATCATCATGCCGCATCGCCGATCCGTCTTTTTCGTTTCCGACCGCACCGGCATCACCGCCGAATCGCTGGGCAATACCCTGCTTACCCAGTTTGATACCCAGGAATTCAAACGCGAGACGGTTCCGTTTATCGATACCGTCGAAAAAGCGCAGTCTCTGGCACGTCATATCGACCAGGTCGGCGAGAACGACCATCTCAAGCCCCTGGTTTTCACCAGCATCATCAAGGCCGAGGTACGGGCGGCACTACAAATCAGCAAGGCGCTGGTAATCGATTTTTTCGAGAGCTTTATCGGCGAACTGGAAAACGAACTGGGTGAAAAAGCGACACTACAGGTCGGTAAAGCCCACGGCATGAACAACGAGAACGAATACGACCACCGTATCGAAGCCGTCAACTACTCGCTCAACCACGACGACGGTATCAAACTGAAAGATCTGGACGAAGCCGATGTAATTCTGGTTGGCGTGTCGCGCTCGGGCAAAACCCCGACCTGCCTGTATCTGGCGCTGCAATACGGCATCAAGGCGGCCAACTATCCGCTGACACCGGAAGACCTCGACAGCCCGACGCTGCCGAAGATGCTGTTGCCATTCAAGAACAAGATTTACGGCCTGACCATTGACCCTTCTCGCCTGCATTACATCCGCTCCGAGCGTCGCCCGGACTCCAAGTACGCAAGCATGGATAACTGCCGACGCGAGGTCAACGAGGCTGAATCGATGTTCCGTCATCATGGCGTGCCTTTCATCAGCACCACCCACAAGTCGATCGAGGAAATCGCCTCGACCATCATGCACAAGGCCCATCTGAATCGTCGTTTCTGACAGGCTTGACGCCTTGCGGCCAACCGTGTTTTGATGAAAAGCATGAATACACACATCGCAACCGCTTCTTTCTTTTTTACCTGGTGGCGCCTCTGACGGCGGCACCGCGGTTGCGTATGTAAAAAGCAAACCCGGGAGCAGCCGACAAGGCGCCCGGGTTTAATTTTGTCCCCTCCCCCTCGCGCCAGTCGGTCTCCCTGAAAATCCGGAGAACCCGAATGGACCTGTTATCCCGCGTTTCATCCCAAGACATCATCCTAACTGGCGACCGCACCACCGGCCCGCTGCACCTTGGCCATTACATCGGTTCGCTGAAAAACCGCGTGATCCTGCAGGATCGCTGCCAGCAATTCCTGCTGCTGGCTGATGCCCAGGCTCTGACCGACAATATGGGCAATTACCTGAAGGTACGTGACAACGTGCTGCAGGTGGCGCTCGACTATCTGGCCGTCGGCATCGACCCGGCCAAGAGCACCATCTTCATCCAGAGTCTGGTGCCCGAGCTGATGGAGCTGGCGTCCTACTATCTGAACTTAGTGACGGTATCGCGGCTGGAGCGTAATCCGACCATCAAGGACGAGATCAAGCTGCGTGGCTACGAACGCGATATTCCGGCCGGCTTCCTCACTTATCCGGCAGCACAGGCCGCCGACATCACCGCGTTCAAGGCAACCATCGTACCGGTCGGTGCCGACCAGATTCCGATGATCGAACAAACCAACGAGATCGTGCGCCGCTTCAACAGCAGCGTTGGCCGCAGCGTGCTGGTGGAATCGCAAGCCGTGGTGCCGGACATCGGCGCGCGCCTGCCCGGCATTGATGGCAAGGCCAAGATGTCCAAGTCGCTCGGCAATACGCTGACACTGGGTGCCAGTGCCGACGAGATCAGCCAGGCCATCAAGATGATGTACACCGACCCGAACCACCTGCGCGTTGAAGATCCGGGCCAGATCGAAGGCAATGTGGTGTTCACCTATCTGGACGCCTTCCATCCCGATGCGGCACGCGTGGCCGAACTCAAGGCGCACTACCAGCGCGGCGGCCTCGGCGATGCAGTGATCAAGCGCGAGCTTGAGGACGTGCTGCAGGCCTTGCTCGCCCCGGTCCGTGCCCGTCGCGAACACTACGCGCAAGATCCGGCCGCGGTACTGGCGATGCTGAAGGAAGGCACGCTGAAAGCCCGTGCCGTGGCGGCGCAGACGCTGGCCGAAGTCAAGGCCGCCATGGGCCTGAACTACTACTGAAAGCCATTGCGGCCAACCTTGCCGGGTTGGCCGCAAACACATCAAGGAGCCGGAAATGGAATGGGTATACGACTGCCGTAATCTGGATGAAGTGCGCGAGCAAATCGACAGGCTGGACCGCGCGATTGTCTGCATGATTGCCGAACGCGGACTGTACGTGCAGCAAGCAGCCGCCTTCAAGAAGAGTGATGCCGAGGTAGAAGACGGCAAACGGGTCGATCAGGTGATGCGCCGCGTCAGCCGGCTGGCGGGCGAACTGGGGGCCGATGCGGCGCTGACCGCCAAGATCTACCGCACCATGATCGCCCACTTTATCGAGAGCGAGCGCACGGAACGCCTGCGCCTGCTCGATAGCGCGCCATGACTAGCCTGGCCGCTGGCGGCCGGGCTTGTTACAGCCTTAAGCCGCCAGCGCCAGACCGGCTGCCAGTATCCACATCATGCAGCCGACCAGACCATCCAGAATGCGCCACGACAACGGCCGTGCAAACAGCGGCGCCAGCAGCCGTGCGCCAAAGCCTAGACTGCTGAACCACAGTACCGATGCCAGTGAAGCGCCGGCGGCAAACCACCATTTGCCCTCAGCCGCCTGCTGCGCCCCGACCGAGCCAAGCAACACCACCGTATCCAGATAGACATGCGGGTTCAGCCAGGTAAAGGCCAACACCGTCGCCAAGGCGGCCAGCCGTGTCATCCCCAGACTGTCCTGACCAACTTCGAGCCTTGCCGTTTGCAGAGCAGCCCGCCAGGCGCGCAAGCCATACCAGAACAGAAACGCCGCCCCGCCCCAGCGAGCGATATCCAATAGCAGCGGCGTGCCGCGAATCAAGGCCCCCATGCCGGCAATGCCCGCCACAATCAGGATGGCATCGCTAAGTGCACACACCGCTACCGTCAGGGCCACATGCTGGCGCTGCAAGCCCATCTTCAGCACGTGAGCGTTCTGCGCACCGATGGCCATGATCAGCCCCGCCCCCATTGCCATCCCCTTGAAAAAAACCAGTGTGCTCATCTGCCTGCCCCTCTTGTCTGATGGCTGCAGTGTGCTGCCACTGGCTGCTGTCGCCAATAAAGATTAAATTAACTTGGCAATCATTAAAATTCCTTAATATGCAACTCGATCAGAAGCAGTGTCAGGCCTTTGTTGCCGCGATTGATAGCGGCAGCCTGGAGTTGGCCGCACAGAGTCTGCGGCTGACGCCCTCCGCCATTTCGCAGCGTATCCGCGCGCTCGAAGAACAATTGGGCAAGCCGCTGCTGGTACGCTCGCGACCCTGTCGCGCCACCCGCGAAGGTCGCCTGCTGCTGCAACATCTGCGCCGTACTGCCCTGCTGGAGGCCGATCTTGCCGCCAGCTTTGCCGACGAAGCGCAGAGCATGAGCAGCGTGGCGCTGGCGGTGAATGCCGACAGTATCGCCAGCTGGTTTTTGCCGGCGCTCGCGCCCTTTCTGATTCGCCACAGTATGCTGCTCGACATCAGCATCGACGATCAGGATCACACCTACCGCCTGCTGCAGGAAGGCATGGCTCTGGGCTGTATCTCTACCGAGCCACACGCCATGCGTGGCTGTCGCGCCGAGGTACTCGGCATCATGCGCTATCAGGCGATGATGTCACCGGATTTTGCCCGCCGCTGGTTTGCCGCCGGCGTCAATCGCGACACGCTGCGCGAGGCACCGGTAATGATCTACAACCAGAAAGACGCGCTGCAGGCCGACTGGCTGCAACAACATTACGGCCTGCTGCCCGGCCACTATCCCTGCCACTATCTGCCGGCATCCGACCCGTATCTGCAGGCAGTGCGGCTAGGCCTCGGCTGGGGCATGCTGCCCGAAGTGCAGCTGGGCGTAGCGTCCAGCGCACTGATCTGCCTGAATGACAGCCTGCCGGTGGATGTCACTCTGTACTGGCATCACTGGCAGGTACAATCGCCGCGGCTGGAACAGCTGAGCCAGACCTTGCTCGCAGCCGCCCGCGAAGTCTTGCGGCCAACCTCGCCATGAAAAAAGCCGGCTTACGCCGGCTTTTTGCCTTGAGCTGCGCGGGCTTACTGAGCAGGCGCAGACGGCTGTTGTGGAGCCGGCAGCATGCGCTCCATCAGTTGGCCGGTGCTGTTGACCGGCTCGGGCAGCAGCTTCAGCCCGCCCCAGCCCAGCAGCAGCATCACCATCACCACCGCCCCGCCCTTGAGCATGAAGCCCCAGGCCCAACCCACCAGCTCGCGGTTGCGAAGCCCAAACAGCAAGGACAGCGGCGGAAAGGCGAAGCTGGCAATTCCCCAGACGATGCGCTTGTTGGCAAAGGCCGCCATGGTGCCGCCCAGGCAACCCAGATAAAACACGGCTACCGCAATCGAAAAGATTACGCCAACCACCAACACCAGCAGGGGAACCAGGATTTCCATATCACTCCATCAAGCTTCGATTTGCAAACCATCCCACGCCACACTGACATTGGGCGGACATTGCGCCAAGAGCGCATGATATTCGAGCTGATGCGTCATGTGTATCAGCCAGGTCTGCCTTACGGCCAACCTTTGCGCCCAGTCAAACGCCGCCGCCACGTGCAGATGCGAGGCATAAGGCTGCGGCCGCAGACAATCCAGAAACAGCACATCCAGCCCGGCCAGCAAGGGCAGGCTGGATTCGGGGATATCGGACAGATCAGTCAACCAGGCAGTATTACCGATACGCCAGCCCAGACAAGGCCAGGCACCATGCTGCAGCGGAATCGGTGTCACCTGCACACCAGCCAGCTCGAATGGCCCGCTGACGGTCTCGGTCAGCAGCACCGGCTTGTCCCAGCTGACCGTCGGCGCGGCCAACGCATAATCAAAGCGGCTGCGGATATTGCCGATGGTGAACTCGTTGCCATACAGCGTGATCGCGCCTTTTTTGACATAGCAGAAGGCGCGCAGATCATCGATACCGTTGAGGTGGTCGGCATGCGGATGGGTGTACAACACCGCATCGACACGAGTAAGGCCTTCGCGCAGCGCCTGCTGGCGCAGATCCGGGCCGGTGTCGATCAGGATGCCGCTATCGCCTATCTTCACGTAGGCGCTGCAGCGGGTGCGGCGATTGCGCACATCGCCAGACACGCAGGTCGGGCAATCACAGCCGATGGCCGGGCTGCCCCCGCTGGAGCCGCAACCGAGCACCGTCCAGCTGATCGCCGTCATGCTCAGGCCACCGCCTTGGCAAACAGACGGAAATAGTTGGCCGTGGTCGCCTCGGCCACTTCGGCAAAGCTGATGCCGCGCAGCTCGGCGATATGCTCGGCCACATGCTTCACATAGGCCGGCTCATTGGTCTTGCCGCGATAAGGGATAGGCGCGAGATAAGGCGAATCGGTCTCCACCAGCAGACGGTCGAGCGGCACTTTCTGCGCGACTTCTTTCACCAGCGCGGCGTTCTTGAACGTCACGATGCCGGACAGCGAAATGTGAAAGCCCAGATCCAGCGCCATTTGGGCGATGTCCCAGCTTTCGGTAAAACAGTGCATCACCCCGCCGACGCTGTCGGCACCGTGCTCGCGCATCAGCCGCACGGTGTCGTGCGCCGAAGAACGGGTGTGGATGATCAGCGGCAGATTGACGCGGCGGGCGGCGCGGATGTGGGTGGCGAAACGTTCGTGCTGCCAGCCCAGATCGCCCTGACACCAGTGGTAATCCAGCCCGGTCTCGCCGATGCCGACCACCTTGGGATGGGCAGCGTGCGCCACCAGCTCGTCCTCGCTGAATTCTTCGGCCTCAGGGTCATCCGGATGAATGCCGACAGTGGCAAACAGATTGTGATGCGCCTCGGCCAGCGCCAGCACCTCGGGGTATTTCGGTTTGCTGACCCCGATCACCATGGCGTGGCTGACACCGTTGGCCGCCATATTGGCCAGCACATCGGGCATGCGCGCGGCAAGGTCGGGAAAATTGATATGGCAGTGGGAATCAACGAGTTTCATGAGGCAGTACGAACGAAGCAAAAGAAAAAACGGACAGCCGCCAGCAGGCGGCCGAACGATTACATGGTGTGGGTTGGCCGCGTGGAATTCAGCGCACCACCAAGCAGGGTCTCGATCTTGAGCTTGGTCTGCTTGCCGGCTTCCTCGGCATTGAACTCGATACCGACCCCCTGGTTACGGTTGTTATTGGCACCGGCCGGCGTAATCCACACCACTTTGCCCGGCACCGCCAGCTTCTGGCCATCATCCAGCAGGGTCAGCAGCAGGAAGACCTCGTCACCGAGGTTGTAACTGCGGGTGGTCGGCACAAAGATGCCGCCATTGCGCAAAAAAGGCATATAGGCCGCGTACAGGGCGCTGCGCTCGCGAATGCTCAGCGACAGCACTCCGGGGCGGCCGGCGGTTTCTTTAGGGTCCAGCGTGGTGTCCATGTCTCTACCGTCTTATCGTGTTCTGAACGCTTTGAGGTAAACCATCAGCAAGGCTTCCAGCTGCAGCCGCGTGACCAGTGTGTGCTGGCCAAACGGCACCAGCAGCTGCAGTTCGCGCTGACAGTTCATTAAAGCATGAATATCCAGCCGCGGCAGCAGGCCCTGCATCAGCCCAGCCAGGGCCGGATAGTAGCGAACCTTGCCGCCCAAATGCAGGCTGGCCAGGTCGTGCTGCCACTTGCCCAGCCACTGCAGCGCCATCTCCAGCGGCAGCTTGTGCTTGTCGATCAGCTCGGCCTGTTGCATCAGGCTGCTCATCGAAGTTTGTGCGAGGCCGCTGACAAACTGCTTGCGCACACCGGCCAGCTGCTCGTCGTAGTCGAACAAGGGCATGCCGCCGTGAAAGGCCAGCTCGGCCTCCGCCTCGGGGATCTGCTGCTTGTGCACCCAGGCCAGCGCCACCGCAGCATCAGGCCAGTGCAGCGGAAACTGGCGGCAACGGCTCTTGATGGTCGGCAGCAGCCGTTGTGGCGCATCGCTGACCAGCACGAACACCACATCGGCCGGCGGCTCTTCCAACACCTTGAGCAAGGCGTTGGCCGCAGCCGGATTCAGCGACTCGGCCGGCTCGACCACCACCACGCGTTTGCCGCCACGATGCGCCGACAGATGGGCAAACTCGATGATCTCGCGCACGCTGTCGATCTTGATCACCGGCAGACGGCGCTTGGCAGCCTTGCCCTTCTCTTCGTCTTCGGGCTCGTCCTGCAAGGGGGTCAGCAGGCGGAAATCCGGATGGCTGCCGGCAGCAAACCAGCGGCAGGCCTGACACTGGCCACAAGCCTGATGGTCATACGCCGGGCTGTCGCACAGCAGCGCCGCCGCAATCGCACGGGCAAATGCCTGCTTGCCGATGCCGGCCGGGCCGGTCAGCAACCAGGCATTCGGCAGCCGTTCAAAATTGGCGGCCAACCTTTGCCAGTCCTGCTGCTGCCACGGATACAGCATTATTCGGCAGCCTGCAGGGCCGCCAGACGCGCGGCCAGTTGCTGCTGGATGCCGGCAACATCGCCGGTGGCATCCACCACAAAAAAGCGCTCAGGGTTGGCCGCAGCGCGCGCGAGGTAGACATCACGCACGCGCTGGTGGAAGTCTTCGCGCTCGCGCTCGAAACGGTCCGGCAGACGGCTGTGGCTCAGACGCTGCTGCGATACCGCCAGCGGCACATCAAGCAGAATGGTCAGATCCGGCTGCAGGCCCTGCTGCACCCAGTCTTCCAGCATGGCGATACGCTTGGCCGGTACACCACGACCACCGCCCTGATAGGCGTAAGTCGCATCGGTAAAACGGTCGCTGACCACCCAGCGCCCCATCGCCAGCGCCGGGCGAATCACCGAGGACAACAGCTCTTGACGGCTGGCAAACATCAGCAGGGTTTCGGTATCCAGCGTGGCATCAGTATCGACGTCCAGCAGCAGTTCACGCAGTTTCTCGCCCAGCGGCGTACCGCCCGGCTCGCGGGTAAACACGGTATCGACGGCGTTGGCCGCCAGCCATTCACGGATGAATGTCATGTGCGTGGTCTTGCCCGCACCATCGAGTCCTTCCAGCGTGATGAAGCGCGCTTTGGACATCATGAACCTTTCTTCAAGATAAATTGGCGGACGGCGGCATTGTGCTCGTCCAGCGTTTCCGAGAACTGGGAGGTGCCATCACCGCGCGCGACAAAGTACAGTGCCTTGCTCTGCGCTGGTTTCGCGGCCGCATCCAGTGCCGCGCGGCTGACCAGCGCGATCGGAGTCGGCGTCAGCCCGCCACGGGTATAGGTGTTGTAAGGAGTATCGCGACGCAGGCCTTCCTTGCCGATACGGCCCTGATAGCGACTGCCCATGCCGTAGATCACCGCCGGATCGGTCTGCAGGCGCATACCGATTTTCAGACGGTTGACAAAGACGCTGGCTACCATCGGCCGCTCGCTTTCCTGTGCGGTTTCTTTTTCGATCAGGCTGGCCATGATCAACAGCTCGTAAGGCGTCTGGTAAGGCAGATCGGCGGCGCGGGTCTGCCACACGGTTTCCAGCTGCTGCATCAGGGTATCATTGGCGCGGCGCAGCACTTCCAGATCGGAGCTGCCGGGCAGATAGAAATAGGTACTCGGGAAGAACAAGCCCTCGGCCTTGCCCTGGCTGATGCCCAGCTCGGCCAGGATGCGCTCTTCTCTCCAGTTGGCGGTGTCCTGCTTCAGATCATCCTCGCGACGCAAAGCCTCGCGGAACTGGCGGAAAGTCCAGCCTTCGATGATGGTGATGCTACCCTGATCCGGGTGGCCATCACGAAAACGCACCAGATACTGCCACATCGCGGTGCTGCCGCTGAACTGGTACAAGCCGGCCTTGAGTTTGCGGTCGCTGCCGATCAGGCGCGAGATCGCCACCATTACCGTGCTGCTGCGAATCGCGCCATCGGCTTCGAGCGTGCGCGCCAATTGGCTCATCGTGCGGTTGGCTGCCACGCTGACCGTGTACGGATTGGCCGGCGGTGCTACCGGTACCACCACCACCCAGGCCAGCCATACCGCCAGCAACAGCATCAGGGCCGCCAAGGCGCGGCCGAAAATTCTTAACATAGCATCCCGATTATTGATTGTTCTGGCCTGCCCTGCAGGCAGCCGCGATCATACCATGCAGGCCAGACTCAAGGCACAGGATGCAAGGCAATGCCATAGGCGCAGGCAAGGCCCGCCGACTCGACCGGCAGCACCGGCAACGCCCCCTCGGGCAAGTGCAGTAACCAGGCCTGTTCGCCGGCCAGCCACAGCGGCCAGTCGTCCTCATCCGGCTCGATCTGGCTATCTGCACGGCGCAGCATGGCACTCAGATCCAGCAGATCGCGATCATCCAGCACCAGCAGGCGCTCGCCGTCCTCAAAGTAGAACTGCCCCTGCTCGTCCAGCAGCGCCAGACGAATGCGGCCAACCTTTATAGCCGGGCTGGCCAGCCAGCCAGCCGGCAAACGCCGCACGCTGTAGGGCGCGGCATCCAGATTCACATACACCCGCTGCGGACCGTTCTGCACAAAATAGCGGCCGTGCTCATCGTGGCCATAATTGCGCACCAGAAAATCCAGCAGGCCGGGATGCTCGATACGCTCGTCCTGCAACCACCACTGCCCGCGTGCGTCCAGCCGCAACCAGCCAAACACCGCCGGGACATTCGGCCATTTCTGCATGGCCGCCAATACCATGGCATCCATCTCAGACTCCTCGCGCATTGCGCAAAACTTCGGCCGGCGGCGTCGCCGTCACCCGCCGCAGCAAAGGCCAACCGGCAAGGCCAACCACCGCGCTGCCACTGAGCATGCCCAGCAGCGGCAACCAGCCATTCAGTGCCAGCGGCAGATTAAACAGCGTCACCGCCACTAGACTGCCAATCGCCATCGCGCCGCCACCGGCCAGCAAGCCGGTCAGCCCGCCCAGCCACAGCAGCTCGGCCAGCACGATGCGTCGCACCTGGCTGTGAGATGCACCCAGCGCACGCAGCAAGGCCACATCGTACAAGCGCTCGTCACGGGTAGCCGCCAGTGCCGCCCACAACACCAGCACCCCGGCCGCCAGCGCCAGCACGAACATCGCCTCGACCGCCATACTCAAGCGTGCAATCACCGACTGCACCTCGCGCACGATCACGCCGATGTCGATGATGGTGACGTTGGGCAGCGCCGCCACCACGCGATTGTTGAACTGCGGCTCGGGCGCCTTGTAGCTGGTGATATAGCTGCTGGCCTGTTGCGCCATCCAGCCACTATTGCCGAGCACAAAGAAATTCGGCCGGAAGCTATCCCACGACACCTCGCGCAAGCTGCCGACTTTCGCGCGCCAGGTCTGGCCGGCGATATCAAACGCCACCTCATCCCCCAGCTTGATGCCCAGCGTCTGCGCCAGCCCTTGCTCCAGCGAGAACGACGGCGTCTTGCTGCCAACAGCCCAGAACTCGCCGCCGACTACACGGTTGCCGGCCGGCAGGCTGTCCTGCCACGACAGGTTGAACTCGCGCTCGGCCAACCGCTTGGCCCGCTCATCCTGATAATCATCGGCCTTCACCGCCTTGCCATTGATGCTCAGCAAACGCGCACGAATCATCGGCGACATTTCCGGTGCCGGCAGGCCGCGCGCCATGAACTGGCCGGCTAGCGCCTGCTGCTGGCCCGCTTGCAGATTGATCAGGAAGGAATCCGGCGCATCAGCCGGCAGGGACTTTTGCCAGGCACCCAGCAAGTCATCACGCACCACGGTCAGTGTCAGCAGGGCCATCAGGCTGACCGCCAATGCGGCAATCTGGATCACCGCCAGCCACGGCCGTCTGGCCAGGTTGGCCGCACCATGCCGCCAGCCCGAAGCCGCCGACAAGCGCACCTTGGCCAGGAGGCGCACCACGCCCCAGGCCAGCAAGCCCACCAGCGCCAGAAAGGCCAACAGCGCCAGCATCAGCTGGCCGGCAACGCTCGCCTCACCAATCTGCCACACCCCCAGCCCCAACAGCGCCACGATGGCAAGCAGCGGGGCAAACAGCGAGCGGCTATCGGCCGGCACATCGGCACGCAACACCGCCATCGCAGGCACGCGGCGCAAGGCCAACAGTGGCGGCAGCGCAAAACCGGCCAGCAGGATCAGCGCCGACAGCGGGCCACTGGCCCAGGCCAGCAAACCGGGCATCGGCAAGCCTTCACCCAGCCATTGCCGCCCCAGCCACAGCAATAACTGCTGCACGCCAAAGCCGGCCAGCGTGCCGGCGATACCCGCCAGCAAGCCCAGCCACAACAACAGACTGCCCCAGGTCAGCGCAATCTCGCCCGAGCTTTGCCCCAGCGCACGCATCACCGCCACACTCTGCCAGTGCCGCGCCAGATAACGGCGGGTCGCCAGCGCCACGGCGGCGGCCGACAACATCACCGTCAGGAGTGCGGTCAGCCCGAGAAAACGTCGCGCGCGCTCCAGCGCCGACTTCACTTCGGGGCGCGCTTCCTCGATGTTTTCCAGCCGCGCATTGCTGCCCAGTTGCGGTTTGAGCCAGGCCTGATAACGATTGATCGCCGACTCATCGCCCGCCAGCATCAGCCGGTAGCGGATACGGCTGCCCGGCTGCACCAGCCCGGTGGCGCCAAGGTCGGCCTGATTCAACATCAGCCGTGGCACAAAGTTGTAGAGGTCGATCGCGCCATCCGGCTCGCGCAGCAATTCGCCACTCAGCTGCAAGCGGCTATTGCCGACGGTCAGGCTGTCGCCCAGTCGCAAACCCAGCTTCTGCATCAGCCGGCTATCGGCCCACACTTCGCCGGCAGCCGGCCGCATCACGCCCTCGCGCTCGCCTGCGGCCAACCTGACGCGCACCATGCCGCGCAGGGGATAGCCATCACTGACGGCCTTGTAAGTCGCCAGGGTGGCTTGGCCATTAGCCACCGCCATCGACGGGAAGCTCAAGGCCTCGGCCTGTTTCAGATTCAGCCGCGCAGCCTCGGCCTGCCAGCGGCTGTCAGGCGCCTTATTGCTGTTGACCACCAGATCGGCAGCCAGCAGCTGGCTGGCCTGACGGCGCAAGGCCTGTTCGATACGGTCGGAAAACAGCGCCACGCTGCTCATCGCCGCCACGGCCACCAGCAAGGCCAACAGCAGCACGGTCAGCTCGCCGGATTTGAGCTCGCGCCATAACAGGCGCGCACTCATGCGTACCGCGCCGGCCTTCATGCTGCGGCCTCGGCCAGTACACCCGCTGTCAGCCTATGCACGCTCTGGCAACGGCTGGCCAGCTGGCTGTCGTGCGTCACCAGCACCAAGGCGGTGCCATGCTCGGCATTCAGCTCGAACAAGAGATCGATGATCTGCTGGCCGGTGGTCGGGTCCAGATTGCCGGTCGGCTCGTCGGCAAACAGCAAGGTTGGCCGCAACACAAAGGCTCGCGCCAGCGCCACGCGCTGTTGTTCGCCACCGGACAGATGGCGCGGATAGTGGCCAAGACGATGGCCCAGGCCGACGCGCTCCAGCATCGCGATGGCCTGCTGCCGTGCATCGCTGCGTCCGGCCAGCTCCAGCGGCAGCATCACGTTTTCCAGCGCGGTGAATTGCGGCATCAGCTGAAAGTTCTGGAACACGAAACCCACGCGCTCGCGCCGCAACAGCGCACGCGCATCCTCGCCCAGCTGGCTCAGGGCCTTGCCATCCAGCCAGACTTCGCCACTGCTGGCGACATCCAGCCCGGCCAGCAGCGACAGCAGCGTGGACTTGCCGCTGCCCGAGGCACCGATGATGGCGACGGTCTCGCCGGCGAGCACTTCGAGGCTGGCCTCTTGCAGGATTTGCAGGCGCTGGCCGTGATAATCTACCTGCCGTTGCAGAGCCTGCGCTTTCAGCAGGACGTTTTTTTGCGGAGAAGAATTCATGCTGTATCGCTGCCTTGTTATCTGTCTTGTGATGTTGGCCGCACCGCTGGCGCAGGCAGCCAAAGTCGTGGTGTTTGGCGACAGCCTGTCGGCGGCTTATGGTCTGCGCACCGAACAGGGCTGGGTCAGCCTGTTGCAACAAAATCTGGGGCCGAAACATCAGGTCATCAATGCCAGCCTGACTGGCGAAACCACCGCCGGTGGCCTTGCCCGTCTGCCGGCAGTACTCAAACAGCACCGGCCTGACATTTTGGTGCTAGAGCTGGGCGGCAATGATGGCCTGCGCGGCCTGCCTTTGCCGGCCATGCAGCAAAACCTGCTGCAGATGAGCCGGCTGGCCGAAAAAAGCGGCAGCAAGGTACTGCTGGTCGGCATGGCCTTGCCGCTGAATTATGGCCCCGACTACGGCAACAAGTTCCGCAAGGTTTATGAAGATGTATCCCGTCAGGGCAAGTGGCCGCTGGTGCCTTTGCTGGTAGCCGGCTTCGAGACCGATCTGTCGCAATTCCAGCCGGATGGCATTCATCCGGTCGCTGCCGCCCAGCCGAAAATACTGCAGAATGTGCTGCCGGCATTAGCTCGCTTATTGCCGAAAAAGTAAACGTACAGGCTGTTTTGTTTTCAGAACGATGCGTTTCTTTCATGATCTGCCAATAGCAATAAATATGCTTTAGTCTTGCGGATGGGAGCCTTTCCCATCCGGCACACCCTCGCCGGCCCACCTCTTCCCACAAGGAAACATCATGTTGGCCGCCATCGCCCCAGCGCTGGGACGTCAGTTCATCACCCCGTTTCGCGGCTTGCCCGCCTCTGTTTACATCCAGGTTGTCGCCACCCTGATCAACACCATGGGTGGTATTGCCAAGCTGTTTTTACCGCTGTATTTCCTCGAACGCTACCAGCTGTCCTACAGCCATATCGGCTTGCTGATGGGCTGTTATGGTGGCGGCTGTCTGGCCGGTGCCTATTTTGGCGGCGTGCTGTCTGACCGCGTCGACAGCCGCAAACTGTGTGGCCGGCTGCTGGCCGCCAGTGGTGTGCTGACCGCCTCGCTCGCCCTGCCCTTGCCGGTATGGGCCTTTATCCCGCTATTGCTGCTGACCGGCCTCGTCGATGGTGCCTTCCGCCCCGGCAATATGCGTCTGGTGCTGGAGCCATGCAGTCACGAGCAACGTCCGACCGCGCAAGGCTTGCAACGCATCGCCTTCAACCTTGGCACCTCGCTGGCCGGCATTACCGGCGGCCTGCTGGCGGTTTACGGCTATCACTGGGTTTTTGTCGCGCAAGGCATCAGCAGTGTGCTGGCCTGTTGCTGGATGAGCTGGGCCTACCGTCGCCAGACAGCTGGCCAGTCACCGCAGCATCACGCCACACCGGCCCACCCGGCCGGCGACAGCCCTGCTGCGGCCAAGCTTGCCGCCGGCTCGCCGTGGCAAGACCGCTCGTTCTTGGTGTTCATCGCCGGGCTGATGCTGATCATCGCGGTGTTTGACCAGATGTATGGCACGCTGGGCATCTTCCTGCGCGAAGCCTATGCACTGGGCCCGCAGTGGATCGGTTATCTGTTCACCCTCAACGGCCTGATGGTGGTGGCGCTGCAGGTGTGGATTGCGCGACGGGTGCAACGCTGGGGCCTGCGCCTGAGCTCGCATCTTGGCGTGCTGTTTACCGGCTGCAGCTTTCTGCTGCTGAATCTGGGCAGCGGGCCATTGTGGGCGATCTTGTGCATGCTGGTGCTGACCATAGGCGAGCTGTTGCTGTCGCCAACCTGGAGCACCATCGTGATGCAGCATTCCGAAGGCCGCCAGCGCGGACGTTATCTGGGCATCTACTCTGCCGCCTGGAGCGGGCGCACCCTGTACGCTCCGGCGCTGGGCACCTGGGCCTATGGCGCGATGGGCGGACATTGGCTGTGGATAGCCTGCGCCGTCATCGCAGTGCTGACCGTACTGATCCAGCACAAGGCACTTGGCCGCATGCTCGCCAAGGCCTGAGCAGCGTGCACAAGAAAGCGGCATGACAATTGTCATGCCGCTTTTGCATGCTGCCCGCGCGTGAAATGACATCCGTAAAATTCATGCCAGCCATGTTTTATGCAAATTCATTGCCAAAAAGCCACAAGTTTTCAGCCATCAAGACACAGCAATTCTTAACAATTCAGCAATAAACATCTCATCTCTGCTATACCTTTTGCGGTCTGGCATCAGGCAAGACCAACAAAACAATATGCAGGAGAATAGAAGATGAAAATGAAACTGGCCCTGGCTTCACTGGCAGTGATGTGTGCCTTCGGCAGCGCCCACGCTGCCGATATGAGCAAGACCTTGCGCGTCGCCTTCGTCGCACCGGAAACCGGCTTCGACCCGGCCAAGGTATCCGACAACTACTCGGCCGCCATCAACGAGAATATTTTCGACTCGCTGGTTACCTACGACTATCTGGCTCGTCCGGCCAAGATCATCCCGAATACCCTGACGGCCATGCCGGCCATCTCGGCCGATGGCAAGGTTTACACCTTCAAGATCAAGCCGGGCATCTACTTCTCGCCTGACGCTGCCTTCGCTGGCAAAAAGCGCGAGCTGACCGCCGAAGATTACGCTTTCTCGATCAAGCGCCATCTCGACCCGACCATCAATTCGCCATGGAGCTATCTGGTTGACGGCAAATTCGTCGGCGCCAATGAGCTGGTGAAGACCGCCAACAAGGGCAAGCTGAACTACGATGCGCCGGTTGAGGGCATCAAGGCACTCGACAAGTACACCCTGCAGCTGACGCTGACCGATACCAACTTCAACTTCCTGCCGATTCTGGCTATGCCGGCCTTCGGCGCGGTGGCGCGTGAGGTGATCGAATCCACCAGCAATACCAATGCCAAGCCGGTCGGCACCGGCCCGTATGCACTGAAAGAATGGAAACCGGGCAGCAAGATCGTACTCGAAGCCAACCCTAACTACCGCAAAGTGGTGCAGAACGGCAAAACCCTGCCGGTAGTTGGCCGCGTTGATATCACCGTGATGGAAGAAGAACAGCCACGCTGGTTATCCTTCCTCAACAAGCAACTCGACCTGACCGCCATCCCGCAAGTAGCGCTGATGGATGCACTGAATATCGACCCGCAAAACCCGCTGAATGTCAGCCTGAAGCCGGAGCTGGCCAAGCAGGGCATGCAGCTGCAACGCCTGAAGCAGCTGGAAGTGACTTACACCTTCTTCAACATGGATGATCCGGTAGTCGGCGGTTACACCAATGACAAGATCGCCCTGCGCCGCGCCATTGCCATGGCCTTCCCGCGCAACGAGACCATTGCCAAAATCCGCCGTGGCCAGGCCGTACCGGTCAGCTACATCGTGCCGGATGGTGTGGCTGGTCATAATCCGAAGTTCAATGGCCAGGTCAAGTTTGATCCGGCTGCGGCCAACGCCCTGCTCGACAAGTTCGGCTACAAGATCGGCCCGGACGGCTTCCGCATGCAACCTAACGGCAAGCCACTGTCTATCGAGCGCGCCAGCGGTGCCAGCGCCATTGACAAGCAATGGAATGAATACTGGCAGAAGTCGTTCGACAGCCTGAAGATCAAGCTGACTTACAAGACCGCCAAATGGAACGAGCTGAACAAGGAAAACCGCGCCGGCAAGCTGCAGATGTGGGGCCTGGCCTGGGGTGCCGACTATCCGGATGGTGAAAACTTCATGCAATTGCTGTACGGCAAGAACAGCGGCGACGCCAACTCGGCCTTCTTCAAGAATGCCGAATACGACCGCCTGTTCGAACAGTCGCTCAAGCTGCCGAACGGTGCCGAGCGCAGCAAGCTGTACGATCGCATGAACCAGATCGTTGTCGCCCAGCAGCCGTGGATCTTCGGTGACACCCGCGTGCCATCGCTGATCTCTCATGGCTATGTGAAAAACTACAAGCAGCACCCGATCATGACTACCGCCTGGCGTTATATCGATCTGCAAAAGTAAGCGGCCACCACAAACAGCTGCTGAAATCTGCCCCAAACCGGGAGGCCTTGCCTCCCGGTTTTTTCTTGCGGCCAACATGGCTGGCATGCTGAAAACACATGCAGCCAATGAGTAATTCAAATCAACAAATCGCCAATTTATTGAAATTAACACTACAAAATATCATTATTATGCATTTATATTTCAAATGATATATCCTCTCGCAGATTGTCAGTCCGACAACCTACAGGGAGTTAAAGATGAAACAAAAAATGGCTGTGATGGCCGCCGCCATCCTGACCGCTTTCGGCACGGCCCATGCCGTCGATATGAACAAGACACTACGCGTCTCATTCGTCGCCCCCGAAACCGGTTTTGACCCAGCCAAGGTCACCGATAGTTACTCGAATATGGTCAATGAAAACATCTTCGACTCGCTGGTGACTTACGACTACACCGCACGCCCGGCCAAGCTGGTCGCCAACACCATTACTGCCATGCCGACCATCTCGGCCGATGGCAAGGTGTATACCTTCAAGATCAAGCCGGGCATCTACTTTGCCGACAATGCAGCCTTTGGCGGCAAGAAGCGTGAACTGACCGCAGAAGACTACGCCTACTCGATCAAGCGTCTGCTGGACCCTAGCCTGTCCTCGCCGTGGAGCTTTCTGGTAGACGGCAAATTCGCCGGTGCCGATGAGGTGGTAAAGGCTGCCGGCAAGGGCAAGCTCAACTACGATGCACCGATTGCCGGTCTGAAAGCGCTGGACAAGTACACGCTACAGATCACCCTGAAAGAAACCAACTTCAACTTCCTGCCGATTCTCGCCATGCCGACCATGGGTGCCGTGGCGCGTGAAGTCATCGAAGCCAACAGCAATACCAATGCCAAGCCGGTCGGCACCGGCCCTTACCTGCTGAAAGAGTGGAAGCCAGGCTCCAGAATCGTGCTGGAAGCCAATCCGAACTTCCGCAAGGTCATGTTCAACGGCAAGGCGCTGCCACTAGTTGGCCGCATCGACATCACCGTGATGGAAGAAGAGCAGCCGCGCTGGCTGGCTTTCGTCAACAAGCAGCTGGACATCACCGGCATCCCGCAGGTTGCCCTGCAACAGGCCCTGGATATCAACCCGGCCAACCCCTTGAGCGCCAAACTCAAGCCAGAGTTTGTCAAACAGGGTATCCAGCTGCAGCGCGTGAAAGATCTGGAAGTCACTTACCAGTTCTTCAATATGAATGACCCGGTAGTGGGTGGTTACACCACCGACAAGATTGCCCTGCGTCGCGCCATCGCCATGGCCTTCCCGCGCAGCGAAACCATTGCCAAGATTCGCCGTGGTCAGGCGGTACCGGTGAATTACATCATTCCGGAAGGCGTTGCCGGCCATAATCCGAAATTCAATGCCCAGGTCAAGTATGACCCGGCTGCGGCCAACGCCTTGCTGGACAAGTTTGGCTACAAGATCGGCAGCAATGGTTTCCGCACCCTGCCAAACGGCAAGCCGCTGGAGATTACCCAGACCACCGGCAGCAGCGCCATCAACAAGCAGTGGGATGAATTCTGGCAGAAGGCATTCGATAGTCTGAAGATCAAGGTAACGTTCAAATCCGGCAAGTGGAACGAACAGATCAAGGAAAACCGTCAGGGCAAGCTCCAGTTCTGGGGCGGTGCCTGGGTTGCCGACTATCCGGATGGCGAAAACTTCATGATGTTGCTGTACGGCAAGAACGCCGGCGACACCAACAATGCCTTCTTCAAGAATGCCGAGTACGACAGCCTGTTCGAACAGAGTCTGAAGCTGCCGCATGGTGCAGCTCGCAACAAGCTGTACGACCGCATGAACCAGATCGTGGTCGGCCAGCAACCGTGGATCTTTGGCGATACCCGTGTGCGCAACCATCTGTCGCACAAGTATGTGAAGAACTACAAGGTGCACCCACTGCTGCAAGCACCGTGGCGTTATGTGGATCTGCAGAAGTAATTCTGCAACCACACTGCAAAAAAACAAAACCCGGCAATCGCCGGGTTTTGTTTTGCGCCTTGACTGCAATGCCGCAGGCAGGAAGCCGTATTACAGATCCTTGGCGTTTTCAGCCAGGTAAGCTGCAACACCGGCGGCATCAGCCTTCATGCCTTTTTTGCCTTTGTTCCAGCCGGCCGGGCACACTTCGCCGTGCTCTTCGGTGAACTGCAGGGCATCAACCATGCGGATCATCTCGTCAACATTACGGCCCAGCGGCAGGTTGTTGACAACCTGATGCTGTACTACGCCAGCCTTGTCGATCAGGAAGGAACCACGGAAAGCCACGCCACCGTCAGCTTCAACGTCATAGGACTTGCACAGTTCGTGCTGGATGTCGGCTACCAGGGTGTAACCCACTTCGCCGATACCGCCCTTTTCTACCGGGGTATTGCGCCATGCAGCATGAGTAAACTGGCTGTCGATGGAGACGCCGATTACTTCAACATTGCGAGCCTTGAACTCGGCCAGGCGGTGATCAAAAGCGATCAGCTCGGACGGGCAAACAAAGGTGAAATCCAGCGGATAGAAGAACACAACTGCATACTTGCCAGCAGTAGCTTCTTTGAAGGAGTAGCTGTCAACGATCTGACCATCACCCAGAACGGCGGAGAAAGTCTTGGAACCATCAAAGAAAGGGGCTTGCTTACCAACCAGTACAGCCATTTGCATCTCCTTTAAAATGAACAGGGACTAAGCCCGATGCGCGAGGTTATAAGGGAATTGCAATTTCTCTGGCCAATTAAAAGTAGCAATTGGCATCATTAAGAAAAGCAATCCAAAGCTAGACACGAGTGCCCGAGCCAAGCCGGCTCATCAGGCCACACAAAGCCTGGGCAATATCATCCAGCGGTAACACCTGACGGGCGGCGCCAATCGCTATCGCCTCCCGCGGCATGCCAAAAACGACGCAACTCGCCTCGTCCTGGGCAATGGTATGACAGCCAAGGTCATACAACTCCTTCATGCCCAAGGCACCATCCTTGCCCATTCCCGTCAGAATGACGGCAACGGCATTATTACCTGCGGTATTGGCAACGGAACGAAACAGCACATCCACGCTAGGCCGGTGCCGGTTGACTGGCGGGCCTTGCGATAATTCGATAATGTAATTGGCACCACTTTTGGCGAGCATCATATGCGAGTGACCCGGCGCGATATAAGCATGCCCCGGCAACACGCGCTCACCATGCTCTGCTTCCTTCACCGACAACTTGCAGTGGTTATCCAGTCGCTTGGCAAAGGAGTTGGTAAACGCCTCAGGCATGTGCTGGGTAACCAGTACTGCCGGAAAATCGGCGGGTAACTTCCCCAGCAAACTATGCAAGGCTTCGGTACCGCCAGTTGACGAGCCGATGGAGACTATCTTTTCTGTTGCGGCCAAGCGGGTAGCAACCCGCTTGGGTAAAACGCTGTCAGCACTCAGCGCGGGGACAACCGGTGCCTCTGTCAGACGTTTCGGGCGGGAAATCGCCGCCGTACGCAACTTCTCGTACAAGGTCTCGGCATACTCTTCCATACTGCGCACTATATCCAGCCGCGGCTTGGCAATCACATCGATGGCACCTAGCTCCAGCGCCCGCAAGGCCGCATCCGACCCGGCAAGTGTCAGCGTCGATATCATTACCACCGGGGTTGGCCGCAAACGCATGAGCTTTTCAAGAAAAGCCAAGCCATCCATGCGTGGCATTTCAATATCCAGAGTAACAACATCCGGGTTTTGCTCGCGAATCACTTCTCGGGCGATAAATGGGTCGCTGGCAGTGCCAACAACCTCCATATCATCAGTTCTGTTGATCAGCTCGGTTAGCAGTTGTCTGATCAGCGCTGAATCATCAACTACCACGACTTTAATTCTGGACATTCCTGCTCGACCTCAATTGCGCTCAGAACAAATCAATAGAACCACCACCATCCTGATGGCGCAGTTTGGAACTGTAATCGCGTTCACGCTGCAGAATGGTATCGTTATGAACAGTTTTGAGTTTTCGCACCATCACACGACCGGTCTGCGGGAAAAAGTAAACTTTTCGAGGGTATATATCCAGCAAGTCCTGAGCCACGACGGGAATCCCCTCCAGTTGCAGGAAATGCCTGACAAAACTGGCGTTCTGCTCGCCCACATTCGAAACCATGAAACCTTGCAAAACCTGACCACCACCAAAAACTTTTGCCTCGAGGCGCTCGCGCCGCCCACCAGCCTTCAAGACACTATTGATCAGGACTTCCATTGCATAAGTGCCATAGCGTGCCGAAGTAGACAACAAATCACCTTCAGACTGCCTGGCATCCGGCAGCATGAAATGATTCATTCCCCCGACACCGGCCTCGGGATCACGAATACAGGCTGATACACAGGACCCCAGCACCGTGACGATCAGCATATTGCTGCCGGTTACAAAAAACTCGCCAGGCAGAATCTTGGCCGCTTCGATATTGAAATGACGGTCATAATAAAGAGTGGGGGCGTTATCAGGCTGAGCGCTCATAAAGACATTCTCAGGCGATAGACCGTTTGCCCGCACGGCGTCCACAGATCACTTACATGCTGCAGATTTTCGGAATGGCCAACAAACAGGCGTCCGTGGGGCTTCATCAATCTGACAAAGCGCTCCAGTAATGTACGCTGAGTTGGTTTATCAAAGTAGATCATGACATTCCTGCAAAAAATCGCATCGAACTTGGTGTCTATCGGCCAGTCATTCGCCAATAAATTGATCTGTTTGAAATCTATGGAGTCGCGCAGTTCGCGGCGTACCTTGACGAGACCAGCCTGACTGCCTTTGCCGCGTAAAAAAAAACGCTGCCGTAAAGACTCGTCCATATCACTGACTCTTTCCAGCGCGTAAACGCCCTGCTTCGCCTTATCCAGCACATTAGTATCAAGATCACTGGCAAGCAGGCTGACTGGAGGACTCAACATCGCAAAACGCTCAACAGCCGTCATCATGATGGAGTATGGCTCCTCACCAGTTGATGAGGCACAGCACCAGATCGATACCTTGCCAGACTTTTCCTGCCACTCAGGCAACTTTTCGGACAAAATGTCAAAGTGATGGGATTCCCGAAAGAACGAAGTCAGATTAGTCGTCAACGCATTAGTGAATAACTCCCACTCATCCGACTCGGGCGATGACTTCAGAAACGCAAGATAACTGGAAAAAGTGGCAAAACCCAATGCTCTTAAACGACGAGCCAGCCGGCTATAAACCATTGGCTTTTTGCTGTCATTCAACTTGATCCCTGCCCGCTCATAAATAAGCTCACAAACAAGCTGGAAGTCGCCATCAAGGAATCTGAATTCGGTATCAGCCAAGAGAACACCTTTTATTCAGTACGACCGGCACCCGGTGCCGGTCGCATGAGTCACTCAAGTTAAAACTCTTCCCACTCGTCCTCATTGCTGCGCGGCGGTGGCAGTTGGCCGCCACCCCTTACTACATTTGGCCTGGAAGGTGCCTCACGAGCCTCAGGCTTTTCGTTACTAATAGCAGCCTTGTTCGTCACAGGCTTCATGGATACGACACTAGCAATCTTGAAGACACTTGCAGCCTTAGCCAAGGCATGAGCCTGCTCCTCGAGACTCTCAGCAGCCGCAGCGGCCTCTTCAACCAAGGCTGCATTTTGCTGAGTAACATCATCCATCTGACTGATCGCATTATTGACCTGCTCGATACCCGAACTCTGCTCGATACTGGCAGCCGAAATTTCCGCCATGATGTCGGTAACACGCTTAACCGCAGTCACAATCTCCTGCATGGTCAGGCCAGCATCATTCACCAGCTTCGCTCCACTCTCGACCTTCTCTACCGAGTCACCGATCAAGGACTTGATATCTTTTGCAGCAGATGCTGATCGCTGAGCCAGATTGCGAACCTCGCTGGCAACAACAGCAAAACCACGCCCCTGCTCACCGGCCCTTGCAGCCTCAACGGCGGCATTGAGCGCAAGAATATTCGTTTGAAACGCAATACCATCAATAACCGAAATAATGTCAACGATCTTCCGCGCGGAAGAGTTGATCTCTTCCATCGTGGTAACGACTTCGTTGACTACACTACCACCCTTGACCGCAATATCACTTGCCCCCTTAGCCAACTGGTTGGCCTGCTTGGCATTTTCAGCGTTCTGCTTAACCGTACTGGTCAGCTCTTCCATGCTCGACGCAGTTTCTTCGAGACTGGCAGCCTGAGTTTCTGTGCGCTGACTCAAGTTCTGGTTGCCAGCAGCGATTTCTCGCGCAGCAACATTAATGGCATCTGTTGCTTCTTTAACGACCCGGATCGGATCAACCATCACCTGCAAGGTCTTGTTCATGCCATCAACAATGCGGCGGAAACCACCATGGTGCTTCGCTGCATCTGCTGAGGCCTCAACACGCCCATCAACAGCCGCCTCAACCAGAAACTCGGCATCATCAATCAAGGCTTTAAGATTCTGACGGACTTGCTCAATGGTCTGATTAATGAAGGCCTTCTTGCCCGGGAATGCCTCTAGCTGGGCATCGAAATTACCTTCACCAAATTCTTTCACGCACGCCATGGTCTTTTTCTTGACTGCAATATGGCCGAGCACCATATCGTTGACGCCCTGCGCCATGGTGCCAAATTCACCCTGGAATTTATTGACATGCATTACCACATCAATCTCACCTTTATCATGCTCGACAGACATATGCTTCATATCCTGGATGAACTCACGCAAAACATTCTGCATTCTGATCATCGCAGCAAGCAGAGAGTCCTCGCTTTTGCCATTTGAGATGATCTCAACAGACAAATCGCCTTTTGAAATCCTGTTTACACATTCAGCGGCATATGCGGGCTCACCACCAAGCATTTTCATCAAAGCTCGGATTATCATCACGCTAATCAAAAGTAGGCCCAAAGCAATAAAGACAGCAAAGGCAACTGTAATAATCAAAGCATTTTCTTGAATATTTTGCGCATCACCAGCGCCAACCTGCGCCAGCTCATGATTGAAGTTAACGAGATTCTCTATGTCTTGACTAGCTTTATTAATTAATGGGCCATGACTATTGATAGTCTCATCGATGGCCAACTGCTGTTGAGCAGCCTTAACCTTTGCAACTGTATCTCTCTTTGCCTGAACAACAGCAAGAACTGACTGTTTTACTGCTTCAAATAGCTTCTTATCCTCGTCGCTAGTAATCGTCTTTTCGTATTCGGCAAGATGTTTGTCAATCTCAACAAACTGTCCATCCAAGCGCTCAATAATTTTTGCCTGAGCTACCGGATCAGGATTGACAGTAATCTCCCATGTCCACGCACGAATATTACCAAAGTGCTCATAAATGCCAGTCATTGATGAAATTGCCGGCACCGTATTAACATTTGCGAAATTGGCGGCCGTATAAACCTGCCTCATTTCGTAAAGGCTGAATCCCATGATTGAGAACAAGCCAAATATCGCTGCAAAAACCAGCAGATATAATCTTTTTGCTACAGACATGAGACTCTCCCTTTCCACCAGACTGGGCAGATAAAGTTCTATGGAAACTTACTGAATCGAAACAGAGCTATCCATCAACTCCATCTCTTTACTTGTTAGCAACTTTTCAATATCGGTAATAATGATCATTCTGTCGTCAACAGTGCCTAGACCTTTCAAATACTGGGTATCAAGCGCACTACCCAACTCTGGCGAAGGGCGAACTTGCTCTGCTGACATGGAGATCACATCAGAAACACCATCAACCACAATGCCTATCACCCTACCAATAACATTCAGAATGATGACAACCGTGAACTGATCATACGTTGGCTGGCCAATATTAAACTTTATACGCAGGTCAACAATAGGTACGATCGTACCGCGAAGATTAATTACACCCTTAATGAAAGGCGGCGTATTTGCAATACTTGTAACCTGGTCGTAACCACGAATTTCTTGAACTTTTAAAATATCAATTCCGTACTCTTCTTTACCCAGAGTAAATACCAAGTACTCGGCACCTTCAGGCAAAGCAATATTTGACGCGAGCTGTTCCACGCTTGACTCCTGCTTATCTGATTCAAATATTTTCAGGCAATTTCTTTTGACTTAGTCGGACAAGAGACTCGACATCAATGATCAGAGCAACTCGTCCATCACCCATGATGGTTGCCCCGGAAATGCCCGGCACTTTCTTGTAATTGGTCTCGAGACTCTTGATGACCACTTGCGACTGCCCTAACAGATCATCAACCAACAATGCTGTTTTGCCTAACTCGGACTCCAGAATGACAAAAAGTCCTCTTTCAACTTCAATACCTATCCGACGCTGGGTTAATGCCTCATTGAGTGTAATAATTGGCAAGTACTCCCCTCTGACATACAGAACAAGTCCCTTGCCGGATATCTGCTTGATATCTCCTGGATTAGGTTGAAGTGACTCGACGATGAATGCCAAAGGAATTACAAAGATATCGCCACCAACATTAATCGCCATACCGTCAAGAATAGCCAGCGTTAGCGGCAGGCGGATCGTCATTGTTGTACCCGCATCGCGAATGGAGTCGATATCGATTCGTCCACCCATACCCTGGATATTTTTCCTGACGACATCCATACCGACCCCGCGCCCGGATACATCAGTTACGACCTCGGCCGTTGAAAAACCGGCCTCAAAAATCAACGGCCAGACTTCCGAATCAGTCATCGAGTCATTTACGGCCATTCCTTGAGCTTTGGCCTTGGCAAGTATCTTTTCACGATTCAAGCCACCACCATCATCAATCACCTGAATAATGATGTTCCCGCCCTGATGAAAGGCTTTCAAGGTCAGCGTACCTTGCTCATCCTTACCCTTGGCTTTCCGCACTTCAGGTGACTCGATACCATGATCCAGACTGTTTCGGACCAAGTGCGTAAGAGGATCAGCTAACCGCTCTATAAGTCCTCGATCCAGCTCAGTATTTTCACCAAAGGTCAGTAGCCTGACTTTTTTGCCAAGCTTATTGGCAGTATCCCTGACTACCCGTGGAAAACGACTGAAAACAGATGATATCGGCATCATCCTGATGGACATCGCAGACTCTTGTAACTCCCGGGTATTTCGTTCGAGCATCGCAATGCCAGCATGCAGGCTTTCAAACTGCGCATTGTCCAGCTGCCCTACCACCTGAGCCAACATTGCCTGGGTAATCACCAACTCACCAACCATATTGATGATCTGATCTACCTTGTCCACGCTTACCCGAATCGATGTGCTGTCCGAGTGCTGGTTTTCCTTGGCTTTTTCAGCGACTACCCGTTTGGCAGGTGCCTTGACGGTTTCAACAGCGGGCAAGACTTCATTCACGACAGGCGTAGTCGGCTCGACAGGAATGAACAGTCCATAACCATCCCCCTCCTCGGCTATTGGCGCGACATCCTTCTTTTCGGTAATCGGCTCGAAAAAACCATACCCCTCATCAGTGCTCGGCTCTGGCAGTGGGTCAAAAAACCCGAAACCAGCATCTTCCTCAGACTCAGCCAAGATCGGGCTCGCAACATCAATTGGCACATCCGACTGGCTTCCCAAGCGATATGCATCAGTCGGAAGCAGGAACTCCAAGCCATCGAGAATAGGAGGCAGCGACAATTGCCACTGGAACTCATATGAAGAAATGCTCGACCATCCGCTATCGAGCAGGTTCTTCGTGGCTATAGCCAGCTGCTCCGCCGCTACCTTGCTTTTATCGATAGTCAGCACAATAGGACTCGAATCTGCAGGTGGGGTGATTTCAAGCGCTTGCAATTTGGCGCAAACAACCCCAGCCAACTGAGCATCCGCCTCACCACCTGACTGATGGGCATGCAGCATATTGGCCAAAGTATCACCTGCCTCAAGGAAGGTATCCACCATGTCCGGACGAAGTTGCAGCGCCCCTTTTCTGACACGATCCAGCTGATTCTCAAGAATATGGGTGACGTCGGTTAAATCAGTAAATCCGAATGTAGCAGCCCCACCCTTGATCGAGTGTGCCGCACGAAAAATGGCGTTCAGGTCTTCCGCATCAGGGCTGCCAACATCAAGCTGCAGCAGCAAAGACTCCATATTAGCGAGATGTTCCGCTGTTTCTTCGAAGAAAACCTGAACAAATTGCGACAGGTCGATACTCATCGACAGCTCCTGACAGGAAGAAGTGCTTTTTTAATTCTGGAAAGTCAGCCGATTACTTTCTTTACAACTTCAAGCAGGCGAGGAGGGTCAAACGGCTTGACCAGCCAGCCTGTCGCACCTGCGGCACGGCCTTGTGCCTTCATTGCATCGCCGGCCTCTGTGGTCAGCATCAGGATAGGGGTAGTCTTGTACTGAGGAAGCTCGCGCAGCGCCTTGATCAGACTCAAGCCATCCATGCCGGGCATATTCTGATCAGTGAGAACCAGATCAACTTGCTGTGACTGGGCGGCACGCAATCCTGCATTTCCATCTGCAGCTTCGACAACCGCGTAACCCGCCGATTTGAGTGTAAAGGCAACCATCTGCCTGATAGACGTAGAGTCATCAACAGTCAGGACTGTTTTGGCCATATTCAACTACCCCAGTTAATTCTGTGTAAACAAGTCAACAATAGCATGCATGGCGAGGTACTCCCAGACCATGTGATGCATACACCATTTTGATGGCTAAATCATAGCTCATACAGATTCTAGCAGAGATGGCATACAGCTCCTTGCAACTCCCCCAAACAATGCACGCTTATCCTGTCTCACTGATAACTTGCGCATGTTTACATCTGTATAGACTCTAGCCATGCGAAACAGATAGTCAAAATTTTTACAGTGGTTAAAATACAAGAAAATAACCCGCATCACATGTGCAACCACGGGAACAAGATGGATACACGACCTGCAGGCCATGACTCGACAGCCACCATAGGCTCTGGATTGCGAGCGTGGATCTTTTGTGATGATGCAGAGCTGTCTGATTCGCTGTCTGAACTGTTAAGCACAGAGCTCAAGTTCACAACCCGTACACACGCCAGAACGGAACCGCTTCCGGCCAATCAGTGGTGTGATCTGGCCATCATTGATGACTCAAGGTCATTCGAAACCGCCCGAATCCTTGCTGATTATCTGCATACAAGCTCACCCAATGGTTACATCCCCATCTACTTTTCCTCTTCTGATCGCACATGGCTTGAGACTGCCAAGACGAGCCTGAGGCCTGGTGAGGATATCCTTGAGCTACCACTGAATACAGAAAACCTGCTCAGACAGTTAGGCATGTCCAGCCTGATCAGCCATCTGATGCACACGCTGGATGACAGCCATAAGGAGCTCGAGCAATTCCGCCTGGCAAATCAAGGCGAGCAAGATCTTGCGTTGCATGTACTGGCCAGATTCAACAAGTCCCCGCAGCCGGATCAGACTCATATTCGCAGCTGGCTTAAGTCGGCAGTCAATCTCAGCGGCGATGTAGCTTGCATCGCCAAGTCACCCGCGGGACAAGACCTGGTCATGCTGGCAGACAGTACCGGTCATGGCTTGGCCGCTGCCATCTGTACGCTGCCTGCAATTGATATTTTTCACAGTCTGAGCCGGCTAGGCGCCGACATTTCGGAAATTGCTTGCTCAATCAATCAGAAGCTATGGGAGACCCTGCCCACCGGCCACTTCGTCGCCGCGGTCATCGCCTCATTTGATCGGGAAACCAGAGTGCTGTCAGTGTGGAATGGCGGGATGCCACTATGCCGCTTTCTGGCTGACGACAGTGCCATGGACTACAACTTTGCATCACGCCACCCACCGCTGGGCACCATTGCCGGCCAGCACTTTGATGCATCCCAGCAACGATATTCACTGCAAGATCAAACCGGCACTTTTCTGATCTGTTCAGATGGCGTGACAGAAGCAAGAGATCCTCGTGGCACTCAATTCTCGGCCGTCGCCCTTGAACAGGCAATTAACAAAATCAGAGGGGCCGACGCCGATTTGGCTGCACGAGTGCTTTCACGACGGCTGGAGTCACATGTCAGTACGCAAAGCTTCAGTGACGATGCTTCACTGATTGCCTTTCGCATACCTGATTATCAATAAAACTTGGCCTGCCCTTGCGGCCGGGTCTTGAATCGCTTGTGCAGCCAGAAGTATTGCTCGGGCATTTCCAGCACGTGCTTTTCAAGAATCTCATTCATTCTGCGCGTATCCGACTCGACATCATCGCTTGGGAATGACTCGAGTGCCGGATAAACATCCAGCACGAAACGTGCGCCGACTCGCCGTGCAATCAGCGGCACCACTTTTGCCTTGGCAATCCCCGCAATACGCGACAAACCGGTAATGGTTGCAGCATCAGTCGCAAAGAACTTCACGAATACCGCATCACGCGGACCGAAATCCTGATCTGGCAGGTACAGGAAGGGGGTATGCTCTTTACGCATGGTCTTGATAATGCTGCGCAAGCTCTCCTGACGCGAAACAATATAGGCATTATCAAAACGGTTTCGGCCTTTGTAGAACTGCGCATCCAGTACCGGGCTCTTCTGCCTTGAATACACACTCACCAGCGGCACCTCCAGATTCAGGCGCAAGGCGCACATTTCGAAGCCGACAAAGTGCGGGTAAAATAGCACCACGTCCTCGCCTTGCTCCCGCAGCCGAGTCAGATTTTCCAGGCCGCGAATCTCAACCAAGTCCCGCAAGCGCTCTTTTGACGCCCACCACACCACACCATACTCGAGCATGCTCTTGACCATCTCGACAAAGTGGCGACGAATCAGGCGCCGGCGCGCCGCTGGCGACATCTCCGGAAAACACAAACGCAAATTGATCAAGCCGACACGGCGCCGCTCGCGCGCCACCGCATAGGCAAACAGACCCAGCGGCCAGGCCAAAGCATGAATAAAAGACAGTGGCAGCCAGTGCAATAACCACAATACGGCAAGAAGCAGTTTCATTATTAATATCTTTTCTACACTACCGGCTCGGGTGCGCCGGACGGTTTCTTGTAACGGTTGTAACTCCACAGGTATTGCTGCGGCCAACGCTGAATCCATGCCTCGACATTGGCATTCAAGACAGCTGCGTCCTGTTCACGCTCGCCGGAGTACTCGCCAATCTGCGGGGCAATATGCACCACAAAACCCTTACCATCCGGCAAGCGCTCGCCGGTAAACCACAGTACGGTGACACCTTTCATCTGTGCCAGCCGGGGCAGCAAAGTCATGGTAAATGCCTGCCGCCCGAAAAACGGTGCCCAAGCCCCCTCACCACTGCCCGGCACCTGGTCCGGCAGAATGATTGTGGCCTGACCTGATTTCAGCGCCTTCATCAGCACCCGCACTCCTGCCCCAGTGGCAGGAGCAGTATTCGCACCGCCTCGTGCACGGCCTTCATTCATCACCGGCTCAAGCCAGCCAAGTTTTGGCGGGCGATACATGGCCGTCAACCCAACCGGCAAACGACTGGCAATATAGCGTCCGGCAATGTCATAACTACCCAGATGCGGCGTGACAAAGATCAGCCCATCATCACGCTGCAAGGCAGCCTCGACATGCGGCCAACCCTGACAATCCACCACCAGCGAATTGATATAGTCCGGCTGTCGGCACCAGGCAATTGCCAGCTCTGTCGCACCTTTGGCAGTCTCTATTGCACTTTGTTTGACGAGCTTATCCAAAAGCTGATAACTTCCAGCGATTTTACTGGTCTCAAGGTTTTCGCGCGTGCGCAGGCGAAAGCGCGGTGAAGTCAGCAGCAAGAGCCTGCCAAACACGCCAGCCAGCCTGTGCAACCATGGCAGAGGCAAGGCCGCCAGCAGTTGCAGACATATTCTTGCAATCCAGGTCATCGAAGTAGGCTTCTGCTACAAAGAAAGCGCGCATTTTACCATCAAAACTCAATGACCATTTTTCGGGAACGGACATAAATGAGCGAATATCTTTTTACCTCTGAATCGGTTTCGGAAGGCCACCCGGACAAGGTTGCTGACCAGATTTCCGATGCCATCCTTGACGCCATCCTGCGTGAAGACAAATACGCGCGCGTGGCCGCCGAGACCCTGGTAAACACCGGTCTGGTGGTACTGGCGGGTGAGATCACCACTACCGCCAATGTCGACTACATCAAGGTTGCCCGCGAAACCATCCAGCGCATCGGCTACGACACTTCCGACCTCGGCTTCGATGCCAAGGGCTGCGCCGTCATGGTTTGCTATGACAAGCAATCGCCGGATATCGCCCAAGGCGTCAACGAAGGTGAAGGTATCGATCTGGACCAGGGTGCTGGCGACCAGGGCCTGATGTTCGGCTATGCCTGCGACGAAACCCCGACCCTGATGCCGTTCCCGATCTACTACGCACACCGTCTGGTGCAACGTCAGGCCGAACTGCGCAAGGATGGCCGCCTGCCATGGCTGCGTCCCGATGCCAAGAGCCAGATTACCTGCGTTTACGATAGCGAAACCGGCCTGCCAAAGCGCATCGACACCGTAGTACTGTCAACCCAGCATAGCCCGGATATCGATTACGAAACCCTGCGCAAGGCTGTGATCGAAGACATCATCAAGCCAGTGCTGCCACCGGAAATGCTGACCGAAGAAACCAAATACCTGATCAACCCGACTGGCCGTTTCGTTATCGGCGGCCCGATGGGCGATTGCGGTCTGACCGGCCGCAAGATCATCGTTGACACCTACGGCGGTGCCGCACCGCACGGTGGTGGTGCCTTCTCCGGCAAAGATCCGTCCAAGGTTGACCGCTCTGCCGCCTACGCTGGCCGTTACGTTGCCAAGAACATCGTGGCTGCCGGCCTGGCGCGCCAGTGCCAGATCCAGATTTCCTACGCCATCGGCGTGGCCGAGCCGACCTCGATCGCTGTGGATACCTTCGGCACCAACAAGATTTCCAACGAGAAGATTGTCGAGCTGGTGAAGCGTCACTTTGATCTGCGTCCGAAAGGCATCGTACAGATGCTGGATCTACTGCGCCCGATCTACGGCAAGTCTGCCGCTTACGGCCACTTCGGTCGTGAAGAGCCGGAATTCACCTGGGAGCGCACCGACAAGGCTGCCGCCCTGCGTGCCGACGCCGGTCTGTAAGCCTTCGTGCTGACAAAAAGCCATCCGCTAGCGGATGGCTTTTTCATGCCCTCAATCAGCACCTGCCATTACCACAGGCAAAACAAAAGCCGCCCGAGGGCGGCTTTTGTCATTGCGGCCAACCTTTAGGCGGTCGGCTCGGCCTTCTGGCGCAGACGCAGGTTCAGCTCTTTCAGCTGCTTCTCGTCCACCGCATTCGGCGCATTGGTCAACAGACACTGTGCACGCTGGGTTTTCGGGAAGGCAATCACGTCGCGGATGGACTCGGCACCGGCCATCAGGGTCACCAGACGATCCAGACCGAAGGCCAGGCCGCCATGTGGCGGCGCGCCGAACTTCAGGTTGTCCAGCAGGAAGCCGAACTTGTTCTGCTGTTCTTCCGGGCTGATCTTCAGCGCCGCGAACACCTTCTCCTGCACCTCAGCACGGTGGATACGCACCGAACCACCACCGATTTCCCAACCGTTCAGCACCATATCGTAAGCGCGTGCAATGCAAGCACCCGGATCGGTATCCATCAGGTCTTCGTGGCCAGGTTTCGGGCTGGTGAACGGATGGTGGCAAGCAGTCCAGCGATCGGCTTCTTCGTCGTGTTCGAACATCGGGAAGTCAACCACCCACAGCGGACGCCATTCGCGTACGAAGTAGCCGTCTTTCTCGCCACGCTCGTGACCGATCTTGATACGCAGCGCACCGATCGCCTCGTTCACAACCTTGGCCTTGTCGGCACCGAAGAAGATGATGTCGCCGTTCTGGGCACCGGTACGCTCAATGATGGCTTGCAGGCCGGCAGCGGACAGGAACTTCACGATTGGCGACTGCAGGCCTTCTTCGTTCAGCTTGGTGATGTCGTTGACCTTGATATAGGCCAGACCCTTGGCACCGTAAATGCCGACAAACTGGGTGTAGTCGTCGATCTCTTTACGCGACAGTGTCGCACCGTTCGGCACGCGCAGGCCAACCACACGACCATTAGCCATGTCGGCCGCGCCACGGAACACCTTGAACTCTTCCGACTTCATTACTTCGGTCAGTTCGGTGAACTTGAGCGATACGCGCAGGTCCGGCTTGTCGGAACCGTAGTAGAACATGGCATCGGCGTAGGTCATGCGCGGGAACTTGCCCAGCTCGACATTCATCACGTCGCGGAAGATTTCCTGCGCCATGTTTTCGGTGATGTCCATGATCTGGTCCTCGTTCAGGAACGAGGTCTCGATATCGATCTGGGTGAATTCTGGCTGACGGTCAGCACGCAGGTCTTCGTCACGGAAGCACTTGGTGATCTGGTAGTAACGGTCGAAACCGGCCACCATCAGCAGCTGCTTGAACAGCTGTGGCGATTGCGGCAGCGCGAAGAATTCGCCCGGATGCACGCGGGATGGCACCAGGTAGTCACGCGCACCTTCCGGCGTGGAGCGGGTCAGCATCGGGGTTTCGATGTCGATGAAGCCCTGCTTGTCGAGGTGGTTACGCACGCCCATCGCTACGCGGTAGCGCATGCGCAGGTTTTTCTGCATGGCTGGACGACGCAGGTCGATGACGCGATTGGTCAGACGCACGTTCTCGGACAGGTTTTCGTCGTCGATCTGGAACGGCGGGGTAACCGCTGCGTTCAGGATTTCGATTTCCTTGGCCAGGATTTCGATCTCGCCGGAGATCATGCGGCTGTTGGCAGTGCCTGCCGGACGCTCGCGCACGATACCGGTGATGGACAGCACGAATTCGTTACGGGTGCTGTCGGCAGTCTGGAACGCTTCCGGGGTATCCGGATCAATCACCACCTGCACCAGACCTTCGCGGTCACGCAGGTCGATAAAAATCACGCCACCGTGGTCACGACGACGGTGAGCCCAGCCTTTGACGGTCACGGTCTGACCGAGGTATTTCTTGTCAATAAGTCCGCAATAATCGGTACGCATGGCAAAGCCTTTTTGTTGAATTCGTAAATGGTATCTGGAAGTCGTGCAGGGTTGGCCGCAAACCTGCGGCCAACCCTGTCAATTTCGCTCGTCGTTCTCTTGGGAACGCACATCGGCCGGGGCTGGTGGCGCCACCACCCCCATGGAGATCACATACTTGAGCGCCGCATCCACCGACATGCCCAGTTCACGCGTCTCGCTCTTGGGCACCAGGATGAAGTAACCCGAAGTCGGGTTTGGCGTCGTCGGGACATACACGCTGACAAACTCTTCCTCACCCAGCTGCTGCTTGACCTCACCACTAGGCGAGCCGGTCTGGAAGGCAATCGTCCAGGCATTCTGGTGTGGGAAACGCACCAGCAGTGCTTTGCGGAAAGCCTGACCAGAGTCGGACAACAGCGTATCGGAAACCTGCTTCACGCTGTTGTAGATGCTTTTCACCACCGGCGTACGCGTCAGCACCAGCTCCCAGACATCCAGCAGACGCTGGCCGAGTACGTTGGCCGCCATGAAACCCGTTGCAAGCAGCAAGGCCAAAGCCAGCACAACACCCAGCCCGGGAATGTCAAAGCCGAACAGGCTCTCTGGCCGCCAGCTGTGCGGCAGCAACTGCACGGTCTGATCGAGTGTGCCGACAATCAGGTTCACCACCCACAGGGTGACGGCGATAGGCAGCCAGATCAGCAAGCCGGTGATGAGATAACCCCGCAGGGTCATTTTGATATGTTTCATCTATGCCTCAGGCGCACCCGCTGCTGCCACAGCCGCCACTGCCACAGGCTGGCGTGCTACCGCTATTTTTGAAATCGGTCACATACCAGCCATTGCCCTTGAGCTGAAAACCGGCTGCAGACAACATCTTGTTGTAGCTGGCCGCGCCACAGCTCGGGCATTCGGTCAGCACCGGATCGCTCATTTTCTGCAGGTGTTCGTTCTGTACACCACAAGCATCACAGCGGTATTCATAAATCGGCATGTTTCACCACCCCAAGATCAAACACAATGACATAATGCATACACTATTGCAGTGCATCAACACTCACCGCAGCAGTCCAAGTCAGCATATTGCCCTAGCCCGCAGGAAATTCAAGGCCGAGACAAGCAAACTCGGCATTATATCTGACTGATCCGGCAATAGAAAATGCGTTTCATGGCAGGGTAAACAAACACGGCGATACTTTTCGCTCCGAGCACTCTTTTTCAAGAAAAGGAATACAGCATGACCGCACCTCACCTGCCGCTGCAAGGCAAACGTGGCCTGATTGTCGGCGTCGCCAACGAGCACAGTATCGCCTATGGCTGCGCCCGGATTCTGCAAGAACAAGGTGCCGAGCTGGCCATCACCTATCTGAACGAAAAAGCCGAAAAATACGTACGCCCGCTGGCCGATCATGTACAGGCATCGCTGGTATTGCCGCTGAATGTCGAAAACGAAGGCGAGCTGGCCAGCGTGTTTGCCCAAATCGAAGCGCAATGGGGCCAACTGGACTTTGTCATTCACTCGATTGCCTTCTGCCCGATGGATGATCTGCACGGCCGGGTGACCGACTGCTCGCTGACCGGCTTCCAGCAGGCCATGCGTGTTTCCTGCTACTCCTTCATCGAGATGGCGCGCGCCGCCGAACCGCTGATGAAGCAAGGCGGCACCCTGATCACCATGAGCTACTACGGCGCCGACAAGGTCGTCGAAAACTACAACATCATGGGACCAGTCAAGGCTGCGCTGGAATCCAGCGTGCGCTATATGGCACACGAACTCGGCCCGAAGGGCATTCGCGTACATACCGTGTCACCAGGCCCGCTGAAAACCCGTGCCGCCAGCGGCATCGCCCACTTCGACAAGCTGATCGACGAAGCTATCGAGCGCGCCCCGCAAAACCGCCTGGTCGATATCGATGATGTCGGCAATGTCTGCGCCTTCCTGGTTTCTGACGCCTCGCGTGGTCTGACCGGCGAAGTTACTTACGTCGACGGCGGCTTCAACATCATGGCCTGAGCCATGCGGCCAACCCAGCAAGTATTCAGGAGCACCCAGCATGACCAAGGATGAACACGCTTTTACCGACATCATCGAACAGGCAACCCAGAACGGCCCGCGGCCGATGGCCGTGGCTCATCCATGCAGCCCCGAAGCCTTGCTGGGCGCCGTCGAGGCCGGCCGTCACGGCATTGCCACCCCGATTCTTATTGCACCCAAAACCAAGCTGCTGAAACTGGCTGACAGTCTTGATCTCGATATCGGCCATTTCGAGATCATCGATGTCGCCCACAGCCATGAAGCCGCGGAAAGAGCGGTCGCACTGGTCCGCGAGGGCTTTGCCGACAGCCTGATGAAAGGCAGCCTGCATACTGACGAATTCATGTCAGCCGTGCTTGACCGCCACAAGGGCATCCGTACCGATCGGCGCATCAGCCACGTCTTCGTAATGAAGGTCGAGAGCTATCCGCGCTATCTGTTCATCACCGATGCCGCGATCAATATCGAGCCTGATCTGGATACAAAACGCGACATTTGCCAGAACGCGATCGACCTGTGCCACTCGCTGGGCATTGCCAAACCCAAGGTGGCCATTCTGTCGGCAGTCGAGACCATCAGCCCCAAGATCCGCTCGACACTGGACGCCGCGGCACTGTGCAAGATGGCAGATCGTGGCCAGATTCGCGGCGCCTTGCTGGATGGCCCACTGGCGTTTGATAATGCCATTTCGCATGCCGCCGCCGACACCAAGGGCATCGACTCGCCAGTAGCAGGCGAGCCCGACATCCTGCTGGTGCCCGATCTGGAATCCGGCAATATGCTGGCCAAGCAGCTGACCTATCTTGCCGCCGCCGCCAGCGCCGGCATCGTGATTGGCGCACGCGCCCCTATCGTCCTGACCAGCCGTGCCGACGATGCCGCCGGCCGCCTGGCCTCGGCCGCAGTAGCCAACGTTTATGCCGCAGCCATCAGAAAGGAAAAAGCATGAGTGAAGCCCTGATTGCCATCAACGCCGGCTCTGCCACCCTCAAATTCCGCGCCTACGACAATAGCGGGCGCCAATTGCTGGCGCGTGGCCTGGTCGACCGTTTTGGCAGTCCGGGCGCGGTACTCGAGCTGGAACACCAGGGCAAACAGACCCGGGTCAACCTGCTGGGCGGCAGCCGTGATGAAGCGATTGCCGCCGTGCTTTCCGTACTGGCCGACAAGGGCCTGCGCCCTTCGGCCATCGCTCATCGCGTGGTACATGGCGGTCTGAAATACACCAGCCCGGTGATGCTCAGTCCCGAGGTGGTGGATGATCTGGCCGAGCTGATCCCGCTGGCCCCGCTGCATCAGCCGGCCAGCCTTGCGGTGATGACCGCTTTTGCCCGCCAAGACCCGGCCCTGCCGCAGATTGCCTGCTTTGACACGGCGTTTCATTGCGGCCAACCCGAGGTCAACACTCGCTTTGGCATCGCACGGCACTGGCATGAACAGGGGCTGCGCCGCTATGGCTTTCACGGCCTGTCCTACGCCTCGATTGCTCGTCGCCTTGCCGACATGTCGCTCGCCAGCCAGCGCGTGGTGGTCTGCCACCTCGGCAGCGGCGCCAGCGCCTGCGCCATTCATGATGGCCGCAGCATCGCGGCCAGTACCGGTTTCTCGGCGGTTGACGGCCTGATGATGGGCACCCGCCCCGGCTATCTCGATCCTGAAATCATTCTGTACTGGCAAGAACACGAAGGACTCTCGATCGAGCAAGTCCGGCAGGAGCTTTACAAAAAGAGTGGTTTGCTAGGGGTATCCGGCATTTCGGCAGATATGCGCGAGCTGCTGGCCAGCAAAGAGAGTGCCGCCAAAGAGGCAGTCGAGCTGTTCTGCAACCGGGTAGCACGCGAGGTTTCTTCGCTGGCGACTACCATGCGCGGGCTGGACGCCATTATCTTCACCGCCGGTGTCGGCGAACGCTCGCCCGAAATCCGCATGCGCATTCTGAAACAACTGTCGTGGCTGGGTTTTGAAACCGACATTGCGGCCAACCTGGCCCGGGCACAACGCATTACCACGCCGGGCAGCCCGCGCCATGCCTATGTGATTGCAACCGATGAAGAAGGGGAAATGGCCCGCGAAGCCGCCGCCTTGCTCAGCGGCGACATCGAACTGTAAACCGGTTTAATTCGCCAGCCAGTCGGTCAGCATCAGACCGAAGCCGACGCCACGCGAATAGTGGTTATAGTCGAGCAAGCTCTCGCCATAACCACTAAAACCCTGCACATAGCCGCGCAGACGACCGGCCACCGGGAAGGTCCAATCCAGTTGCACTGCACCTTTGCCGGTTGATGGATTGAAACGCATGCGACCACCCAGCGTGTGATCCTGCCAGCGATAGATGGCCTGCAGATCGCCACGCCCCATGAAGTCCACAATGTCGGGGTTATCATCCTCGCCGGCCTTTTCCGGCAGGCGATACCACCAGCGACCGACAAGACTCAGGTTGCCTTTTTCGACACCCGCCATGGCATAAAGGCGATTCCAGCTACGTGACAGCGGGTCCGGCTGGCCATTGGATTGATGATTGATACCAAGCCCAGCCATGCGCAAACGCCAGCCCTGCCATTGCCAGTCGGCCGGCAGCGGCATGGTCAGCAAGACCTCCGGCTCGTAATAAGTTTCGCGAAATGGCGATGACTGCCCCTTGTTGTACATCTGCCAGTGCGATTGCTGGGTATAACCAAACCACAAATCAGCCGGCGTCTCCAGTACGTTCTGCCACAGCTTGCTCTTGAAAGAAATCTGGTACTTTGTCTCGACGTTCTTGAGCGTCGCCCCGAACAAGCTGATCGGCTCTTGCGTCGGCGTGGACGGACGATTATTGGGGGTCAGCAGATACCAGACCGGCAAGATATAGGTCGGGTTATGCGATCTGAGGGTAAAGGTGCCCGTCTTGTTGTCTTCGAGCAAATCCCATTGCCGCTCGAGCGGTGTCGCGCCGACAGTCGCCTCGTCCGGCAAATCAGGCTTCGTTTGCTGCAAGTCAGGCAAGGAGGCCGAAGTGTCTGCCGGCACGGCCATTTGCCCGGCGGCCAAAGCTTCGGGCTGCACTTTGGCAAACAGAGCATCGAAGCAGGCAAGACGCGCCGGATTGTCCTGCAGTGCGCTACAACTATCGATATCTTGCTGGCTGGCCGCCAGTACCGCTGGTGACAACAACAATAATGCCGATAGTGCTCGTGACATGTTTATCCTTTCACAACGCTAAAAATACAAAAGGCCCCGCTAAGCGGAGCCTTTTTGTATTCTTGCCAATACAGCAATCAGGCAGCCATTGCCTTGACTTTGGCGGACAGACGGCTCTTGTGACGAGCGGCCTTGTTCTTGTGGAACACGCCCTTGTCAGCAATACGGTCAATCACTTTAACGGAAGTCTGGAATACGGTGTTAGCAGCAGCCTTGTCACCAGCTTCTACCGCCTTGACAACTTTCTTGATCGCGGTACGGAAGGCAGTACGCAGGCTGGCGTTGTGCGCGCGCTGCTTGAGGGCCTGGCGTGCACGCTTGCGAGCTTGTGCGCTGTTAGCCATGGAAATCTCCTGAATTTAGCTGAATCTGAAACGGCCGATTTTAAGCGCTAAGATCACGTTTTGCAACAACAATTCCCTGCGCGTAAACTACGGCACGTCAAAAAATCGCAACACGCCACCGGCCAAAACATGAATTTACTAAAAGTACTGGCAAAAGTCAGCAGCATGACGCTTGTTTCTCGCGTCCTCGGCTTTGTCCGCGATGCCATCATTGCGCGCGTTTTCGGTGCCGGCATGGCGACCGATGCTTTCTTTGTTGCGTTCAAACTGCCCAACCTGCTGCGCCGTATCTTTGCCGAAGGTGCCTTCTCGCAGGCCTTCGTCCCGGTACTGGCCGAGTACAAAGAGAAGAAAGGCGAGGAAGCCACCCGCGTCTTTCTGTCGCACATTGCCGGCACACTAAGCCTGGTATTGCTGGTTGTTACGGCGCTGGGCATGTTGGCCGCACCGCTGATCATCTGGCTGACTGCTCCCGGTTTCAAGAGCGATGCCGCCAAGATGGCCCTGACCGGCGATCTCTTGCGCGTGACCTTTCCCTATATATTGTTCATTTCGCTTTCCTCGCTCGCCGGCAGTGTGCTGAACACCTGGAACCGCTTCTCGGTACCGGCTTTCACGCCAACATTGCTTAACATCTCTTTCATCCTGTTTGCGCTATTTGCCACACCTTATTTCGCACAACCGGTGATGGCGCTGGCGTGGGCGGTGTTTTTTGGCGGGATTGCCCAGTTGGTTTACCAGCTGCCGCATCTGAAAAAGCTCGACATGCTGCCAATGCCGCGGCTGAATCTGCGCGATGCCGCCGTCTGGCGAGTCATCAAACAGATGGGGCCGGCCATGCTCGGCGTCTCGGTGGCGCAAATCTCGCTGCTGATCAATACCGCCTTTGCATCGCTGCTGGTTTCCGGCTCGATCTCGTGGATGTATTACGCCGACCGCCTGATGGAGCTGCCGACCGGCGTCCTCGGCGTAGCACTCGGCACCATCCTGCTGCCGTCCTTATCCAAATGCGCGAGTCGCGGCCTGGAAGCACGTGACGAGTTCAACAAGCTGCTGGACTGGGGCCTGCGCCTGTCACTGTTGCTGGCACTGCCCTCAGCCGTCGGACTTGCCGTACTGTCAGCCCCGCTGATTACCACCCTGTTCATGGATGGCAAGTTTAACCACCACGACATGTTGATGACCCAGCAAGCACTGGTCGCATACTGCGCCGGCCTGACCGGGCTGATTGTGGTGAAAATCCTCGCCCCCGGTTTTTATGCGCTGCAGAACATCAAGACGCCGGTGAAGATTGCCATCATCACGCTGATTGCCACCCAGCTGATGAACCTGGCCTTTATCGGCCCGCTTGCCCATGCCGGCCTGTCGCTTTCGATTGGCCTGGGCTCTTGCCTGAATGCCGGCCTGCTCTACTATCAATTGCGCAAACACGATATCTACACGCCGGAAGCCGGCTGGCGCGGCTTCCTCGCCAAACTGCTGCTGGCCTTGCTGGTGATGACAGCGGTGCTGCTGGGCGCACAATATCTGCTGCAACTTGATTGGCATGCGATGCATGGCCTGCAGCGCGCACTGTGGCTGAGCCTGCTGATTGTGCTGGGTGCCGGCAGTTATTTTGCTTCCCTGCTGCTGACCGGCATCCGCCCGCGCCATTTCATGCGCCGCGCCGTATGAGACTGGGCACCCGATACGATATGAACAAGGCCGCATGACAAGGTTGGCCGCAACGAGGAATACACCATGAATCCGACTTACACACCCGAGTTTTCACCACTGGGCAAAAAGGTCGACTATCAGGATCACTACGACCCCAGCCTGCTGTTTCCGATTGCCCGTCAGCAAAAGCGTGACGAAATCGGCGTCGACGAAGCCGCCCTGCCGTTTGCCGGCGTCGATCTGTGGACCGGCTTCGAGCTGTCTTGGCTCAACAGCAAGGGCAAACCGCAAGTCGCCATTGCCACCTTCCGCATTCCGGCTGACAGCCCGAAACTGATCGAGTCCAAATCGTTCAAGCTGTATCTGAACAGCTATAACCAGACCCGCATTGCGAGCTGGGAGCAGGTACAGGCCCAGCTGCAACTGGATCTGTCCAATGCTGCCGGCGCGCCGGTCAGCGTCGAACTGCTGTCGCCCGCCCACTTTGCCGCCGAACAGATTCGCGAACTGGACGGTGACAGCATCGACGAGCTGGATATCGAAATCGACAACTACGAACCGTGCCCGCAGCTATTGCATGCCGATGCGGCCAACGTCGTGAGTGAAACACTCAGCTCGCAGCTGCTGAAATCCAACTGCCTAGTGACTGGCCAGCCGGACTGGGGCAGCGTGCAGATCCGCTATACCGGCCCGAAGATCGAGCGCGAAGCCCTGCTGCGTTACCTGATCGGCTTCCGTCAACACAATGAATTCCACGAGCAGTGCGTCGAGCGCATCTTTGTCGACATCCTGCGCGCCTGCCAGCCGCAAAGCCTGACCGTGTATGCACGTTACACCCGCCGCGGCGGCCTCGATATCAATCCGTGGCGCAGCAATGCAGCCGATGCTGCCATGCCGGCCAATGTGCGTACCGCGCGACAGTAAAACGACAGATTAACGGCATCCTGAAAATAATTGCACAAAGCCGTTGACAGCCAAAAGGCACATGCGTATAGTTCGCCTCTCTCGCAAGACGACAGTCAAACGAGAACAGCGCACCCGTAGCTCAGTTGGATAGAGTATTTGGCTACGAACCAAAGGGTCGGGCGTTCGAATCGCTCCGGGTGCGCCACAATTTAACGTCCCTATAGTTTAGCGGTTAGAACACTGCCCTTTCACGGCGGCGGCCGGGGTTCGATTCCCCGTGGGGACGCCAGCGCACCCGTAGCTCAGTTGGATAGAGTATTTGGCTACGAACCAAAGGGTCGGGCGTTCGAATCGCTCCGGGTGCGCCACTTACAATTTACGTCCCTATAGTTTAGCGGTTAGAACACTGCCCTTTCACGGCGGCGGCCGGGGTTCGATTCCCCGTGGGGACGCCAGATTCTGAAAAACACCACCATCGTGGTGTTTTTTTTCGTCTCGCGCCTGCTTATTCCTGCATATCAGACTTTTTGCGCTTATTAGCGCATATTGATATATAAAAACAATCTTTCTTGCCCTGACACGCTCCGGTACAGTGCAGTTCTCGAAACCCACGGCAGCAGCAAACTGCCGCAGATGAACTGCCACAGAATTGAGCACCCGCATGAATATCAGTCAGGAGAGGCTGACTCACCTCAAGCAACTTGAAGCCGAGTCCATTCATATCATCCGCGAAGTCGCTGCCGAATTCGAAAATCCGGTGATGCTCTACTCCATCGGCAAGGATTCCGCCGTGATGCTGCGTCTGGCCGAAAAGGCCTTCGCGCCCGGCAAGCCACCGTTTCCGCTGATGCATGTCGACACCACCTGGAAATTCAAGGAAATGATTGCGCTGCGCGACAAACAGGCCAGCGAATACGGCTGGGACCTGATCGTGCATACCAATCAGGAAGGCGTAGACGCCGGCATCAACCCTTTCACCGCCGGTAGCGCCAAGCACACCGACGTGATGAAGACCGAAGGCCTGAAACAGGCGCTGAACAAGTACAAGTTTGATGCGGCCTTTGGCGGTGCGCGTCGTGACGAGGAAAAATCGCGCGCCAAGGAGCGTGTGTACTCCTTCCGCGACAAGAACCACCGCTGGGATCCGAAAAGCCAGCGTCCGGAACTGTGGAACATCTACAACGCCAAGATCAACAAGGGCGAATCGATCCGCGTGTTCCCGCTGTCGAACTGGACCGAGCTGGACATCTGGCAATACATCTTCCTCGAAAACATCGAGATCGTGCCGCTGTACTTTGCCGCCGAGCGTCCGGTGATCGAGCGTGATGGCACGCTGATCATGATCGACGACGAGCGCATCCTGCAGTACCTGAGCGAAGAAGAGAAAGCCAGGATCCAGCACAAGAAAGTGCGTTTCCGCACCCTGGGCTGTTATCCGCTGACCGGCGCGGTCGAGTCCGAGGCGGACAGTCTCGCCGACGTGATCCAGGAAATGCTGCTGACCAAGACCTCCGAACGCCAGGGCCGCGTGATCGACCACGACTCGGCCGGCTCGATGGAGAAGAAAAAGATGGAAGGCTACTTCTAAGCCCCGTTTTTTCAGTCAACGAATGTTCAGGGTTGGCCGCATGCGGCCAACCTTTACGATGCAAGGCACACGCTTATGGCACACCAATCCGACCTGATCGCCAGCGACATCCTGGCCTATCTGAAGCAGCACGAGAACAAGGATCTGCTGCGCTTCATTACCTGCGGTAATGTGGACGACGGCAAGTCGACCCTGATCGGCCGTCTGCTGCATGACTCCAAGCTGATCTTTGAAGACCAGCTGGCTGCAATCCAGCGCGATTCGAAAAAGTACAACACCACCGACGAAGAAATCGATCTGGCGCTGCTGGTCGATGGCCTGCAGGCCGAGCGCGAACAGGGCATCACCATTGATGTCGCTTATCGCTACTTCAGCACCGACAACCGCAAATTCATCATTGCCGACTGCCCGGGCCACGAGCAGTACACACGCAATATGGCGACCGGTGCCTCGACCTGTAATCTGGCGGTGATCCTGATCGACGCGCGTTACGGCGTGCAGACCCAGACCCGCCGCCACAGCTATATCGTGAGCCTCCTGGGCATCAAGCATGTGGTGGTTGCCATCAACAAGATGGATCTGCTGAACTTCGATCAGGCCGTGTTCAACCGCATCCGCGACGAATACACCGCCTTTGCGGCCAACCTCGGCATTGCCGACATCCGCTTCGTGCCGATCTCGGCACTGCGCGGCGACAATGTGGTGAGCCGCAGCGAGCAGACCCCCTGGTACGACGGCCAGACGCTGATGGGCATTCTCGACAGCGTCGAGATCGACCACGACGACCGCCAGAACGCCTTCCGCCTGCCGGTACAGTATGTGAACCGCCCGAACCTGGACTTCCGCGGCTTCTGCGGCACCATCGCCTCCGGCCATATCCGCCCGGGCGATCGCATCGTGGCGCTGCCGTCCGGCAAGGAAAGCACGGTCAAATCCATCGTGGTTTACGAAGGTGAACTGGCGCAGGCTGCCAGCGGTCAGGCCGTGACGCTGACCCTGACTGACGAAATCGACATCTCGCGTGGCGACATGATCGTGCGCGCCGATGAAGAGCGCCCGACCGTCAGTCAGGCCGTCGATGCCCATCTGGTGTGGATGGATGAAAACCCGCTGGTTGTCGGCAAGGAATACGGCTTCAAGCTGGCCGGCAAGAGCCTGACCGGTCGCGTCGAGCGCATCGTGCATCGTATCGACGTCAACACGCTGGATGCCTTCGAAGCCGAAAAGCTGCAGCTGAACGAAATCGGTCTGGTACGCATTGCCTTCAATGCTCCGGTCGTGTTCGACAGCTACAAGGACTGCCGCGCCACCGGCAGCCTGATCGTGATCGACCGCCTGTCCAACGCCACTTCCGCCGCCGGCATGATTCAGCGCGAAGCAACATTTGACCAGGCCAGCCAGAACCACAATGATCTGGCGCGTCTGCGTGCTTTCGAGCTGGAACTGAATACGCTGGTACGCAAGTACTTCCCGAACTGGGAAGCCAAGGACATCAGCAAACTGCTGTAAGTTGGCCGCATTAACGACAAGGGCCGGGTGGCATTGCCACCCGGCCCTTGTCGTTTAACGCCTCAATCAGTCCGCTTTTGCGGCCCCATCAAACACCCACGCATCCATGGTAATCGCCGCATATTCGATGCCGCGATGCAGACTGCGGCCAACTTTGCCGGCCGCGGCGCCCAGCGCAAAAAACAGCGGCAACAGATGCTCGTCAGTCGGATGATTCTCACGCGCAAACGGTGCTTGCTGCTTCCAGTCGAGCAAGGCCGCCTGATCACCCTGCTGCAACCGCAAGGCAAACCAGTCAGCGAATGCCTGTGCCCACGGCTGCGGCGGCATCTCCGGCCCGCCCAGCGCGTACAGATTGTGGGTGATGCTGCCCGAACCGATGATCAGCACACCTTCGTCGGCCAACGTGGCCAATGCCTGGCCAAGACGAAAATGCGCGGCGGCATCCTGCCTTGGCAAGGTTGCCAGCGTCACCACCGGGATATCGGCATCCGGATACATCGCCAGTAGCGGCACCCAGGCACCGTGATCCAGCCCGTCGCTGTCTCCAAGGGCAAAGTCTATGCCCGCCGCCTGCAACAAGGCCGCGGCTCGCGTGGCCAGCGCCTGGCTGCCTTGCGGCGTATAGCCCAGTTGATACAGCTCGCGCGGGAAGCCGCCAAAATCGTGCACCGCCTTCCAGCGCTGGCTATTACCGATGACCGGCATGGTGGCCAGATGGTGGGCCGACATGATCAGAATGCCGCGCGGCCGCTCGAGCCTGGCCGCGTAGTCATGCCAGACATGCCGTGCCGGCGACTGGTTGATCAGCACATCGGGGCCACCATGGGAAATGAAAACAGGAGCAAGCGTCATGCGCTACCGGCCGGTGGCCGCCTCGTCAATTTATCGGGATATATATCAATATGTGATGCTCAGGCAGGATTGCAAGGGGCGGCCGGCAAATCGGCCAGTGCGGCCAACAGCCAGCTGGCCACCTTGCCAGGTGGATGGCGACGCGAGCTCACCGCCACAATGCCCTGCCGCCTTGGCCACGCCGGCAAAGACAGCCGCACCAGGCCCTCGCCATACACTGCCACCAGCCAATGCGGCAATTCGGCCCAGCCAAAACCGTATTTAGCCATCTCCAGCAGCAAGAGATAACTCGGTGCCAGCCAGAAACTGCCGGCACCTTGCACCGTCGGCGTGCTGCCGGCATTGACCGTGGCCAGCCGTAACTGCCGCCACTGCTGCAAATCCGGCTCGCGCAGCGCGGCCATACCGGCCAGCGGATGGTTGGCCGCCACGTACAGCGACAACTCGCTGTACAACGACAAGGCCTGCACCGCCACATCAGCCGGATAACTGGCGGCAGCCGACATCAGCCCCAGCTGCGCGCGGCCACTTTGCAGCATCGCCAGCACGTCATCCTGCTCGCCGATCAGGCACTCAAGTTCGGTATCGGGAAACTCGCTGGCAAAAGCCGACAACACCTGCTGCAAATCGCCGGTATGAAAGGTATCGGACAACACCAGCGTCAGCCGTGGCTCGCAGCCTGCGGCCAACCTTTGCGCGCTCTGCACCAGCTGGTCATGACCGGCCAGCACCGCCCGCGCCTGCTGCAACAGGCTGGCACCTTGCGCTGTCAGCTGCAGCTGCCGCCCCTCGCGCAAGAACAAGGTCACACCGGCGTCGATTTCGAGATTGGCAATGCTCTCGCTGATGGTGGACTGGCTCTTGCCCAGCCCTCGCGCCGCTGCCGAAAACGAACCACGTTCGGCGGCCAAGATGAAGGCCTGCAAGGCATCTATGGAGAAAGACATATCGATTTTTCCGTTAACAGCCAACTGGATACTAGCGGAAATTCCTATCAAACTGCGTGCATTCAAGCAAAGGACTGCCATGAACACCACCGACAAAACCCTGGGCGAACGCATCCTCCACGCCGTGCTGTACGAAGTCTGCGCCATGCTGATGCTGGTGCCGCTGGGCCACTGGCTGCTGGGCCACGAGCCAGCCCAGCTTGGCGTGCTGGCGTTGATGCTGTCCAGCATCGCCATGAGCTGGAATATGCTGTTCAACGCACTGTTCGAACGGCTGGAACGCCGCTATCAGTGGCAGCGCACCATCGCCATCCGCAGCCTGCACGCCATCCTGTTTGAAGGCGGCCTCGTCTTCCTGTGCATCCCGGCGGTAGCATGGTGGCTGGATATCAGCCTGTGGCAGGCCTTCCTCGTCGATATCGGCGTGCTGCTGTTCTTCCTGCCGTATACCTATGCCTTCAACTGGTGCTACGACCATGCGCGCCTGCGCTGGCACCCGGCCGCGAAACAGACAGCCTGATCAGGACGCAAAAAAGCCGGCATCACTGCCGGCCTTTTTGCGTCAGAAAGACGTCACCACTCAGGCTCGCATCCACGCATCCACCGCCAAAAGCGGGGCCAGCGATGGCAGATCCTGCGTGCTCAGCGGCAGGCGTACCTCGCCCGACACGATACGACCCTGCTGCTGCAGCAAGGCCTTGGCCGGGATAGGGTTGGCCGCACTGAACAGCGGCTCGGCGACTTCGCGCAGCAGCGGGCCGATGCGCTCGCCTTCACCTGCCAGGCCTTCGCGCACCCAGTTGGCCACTTGCAGCGGCCAGACATTGCTGGCTACCGACACGAGACCGGCAGCACCATGCGGGGCGAATTCGCCAAAGAACACATCATCACCCGAATACCAGGCGATTTCCGGGAAGCGCAGGCGCAGGCGCGAGAAGGCGGCGACATCGCCACCCGAATCCTTCACCGCCCAGAAGCTGCCATGACCGCGCAGCAGCTCGAGCGCCTCGGCCGACAGCGGCACACCGGCACGCGACGGGATGTTGTACAGCATGCACGGACGCTGGGTTGCATCGAGCAAGGCGCGGAACCAGCCGGCCTGGCCATGGGCACCCGGCTTGGCGTAAATCGGGGTCACCAGCAGATAGCCGGCCAAGGGCAGGGTTTCACAGAAAGCCAGCCACTCGAGCTGACTTGCCAGCTCCAGCCCGCCGACACCAGCCAGCAGCGGCATGTCGAGTTGCAGCGAGCAGGCATAAGTCAGCACCGCCTTGCGCTCGTCCAGCGTCAGATTGCTGCCTTCGCCGGTCGAGCCGAGCAGGATCACGCCATTGCCGGCAGCTTGTTGTTCCAGCAGCAAGCCACGCAGGCTGGCAAGATCAAGTTGGCCGCGCGCATCCAGCGGGGTGACGATGGCCGTCCACAGGGTAATGTTGTTCAAGGTATGCATAAGGATTCTCCAGTCCGGTCGTAGATGAAACAGGCCAAGAGAGGTAAAAAAGTGCGACAAAAAGGCAAGCCCTGCCACGCGGGCAGGCGGGATGTTTGCCAGAGCACTCCATCAGGCTGGCGCCTGATGACAGTCCAGGGGATTCAGCCCCTGTAACCAGCCGTGGCAGGTTTTTCGCCCTGCCCGGCTTCGGCGCTGCCTCCCCTAATACCGCCTTGCCGGGGCGAAAACCCCTAAACGGTACGACCTGAGCAGCGCGCCTCTCCAATCCAGCTTGCGAGTTTGGCGCTTGCAGCGGCATTCTGTCAACCGCCAGCCCGGCATCGGCAGAATATTGCCGCAGCCGGGCTATTCAATAACAAGGAGATCGCCTGATATGACAACACCACGCCCGGACTGTATCCGCCACTGGCAGGAATGCCAGGATGAAGACAACGCGAGCTACCCTGGCAGCAGCGAAAAACTGTCGATCGGCTCGCCCTTCGGCCGTCTGTTCGGCCTGAGCCGCATCGGCATCCATCACGAATTGCTGCCACCGGGGCGGCGCACCTCATGGCCGCATGCCGAGAAGACTGAAGAGGAGTTCGTCTACGTGATCGAAGGCACACCCGACGTCTGGCTGGATGGCGAACTGCATCGCCTGCAGCCGGGCGACGGTGTCGGCTTCGCCCCCGGCAGCGGCCTGGCCCACACCTTCATCAATAACAGCAGCAGCGATGTGCGCCTCTTGGTGGTTGGCGAGCACAAGCGCGCCGACAATCAGGTGGTGTACCCCTTGCATCCGGCACGCAATGCCGAAATCGGCGAGCTGCTGTGGCGTGATGTGCCCACCCGCGAACTTGGCCCGCACGACGGCTTGCCTGACGCCTTGCGCCAGTCCGCCGACAAGCCCGCCTGATTGGCTACGCACAAGACATGGCCATGGTCTAGATTGATTACATCCCGCTCTGGAGGATCTGATCATGTCTCGCTTGATGCTTGCCTTGCTTGCGCTGCCACTGCTGACTGCCTGTGGCCATCTGTATCATCACGACCGGATGGCCGAACATGGCCAGATGGAAACCCACGGCAAGATGGCTGCCCAGCATGCGATGCCGGCCATGTTCAAGGATGGCATGCTGGTGGCGGCCAACGGCATGACGCTCTACAGCTTTGACAAGGATAGCCGTGGCAGCGGGGCCAGCAGCTGTTATGGCGACTGTGCGGTGAAATGGCCGCCGCTACTGGCCGATGGCCATGCCATGGCGATGGGTGACTACAGCCTGGTCAGCCGCAGCGATGGCACGCGCCAGTGGGCCTACAAAGGTTGGCCGCTGTATTTCTGGTTTGCCGACAAAAAGCCCGGCGACAAGCTGGGCGACAATGTCGGCAAGGTCTGGCACATCATCACGCCCTGAAGCCTCATCCCGCACTGGCGGCCGCACACGAATGGCGGTCGCCACAGTCTCTTGTCCACCCTGCAGTGCCGACTGAGGCGGAGGCCCCATGTCCAGATCGGAAGTCGAAAAAGTCCGCCGGCAATACAACCAGTGGGTAGCCAACGAGTCGATCGAAGATTACGCCCTGCGTTACTCCCCGGCCAGTTTCCGCAAGTGGACGCCCAATGTACTGGGCAACACCATGATAGGCACCAACTCGGCCCTGTCTTACGAGGCCATCGGTGCCCTGCTGCTGCTGGATTTCGGCTTTGGCAATGCCATCGCCGCGCTGGTGTTTTCGGCCATCATCATCCTGCTGGTCGGCCTGCCGATCTGCCACTATGCCGCCCGCTACAATATCGACATGGACTTGCTGACCCGCGCCGCCGGTTTCGGCTATGTCGGCTCCACATTTACCTCGCTGATCTACGCCTCGTTCTGCTTCATCTTTCTTGCCTTCGAATCCGCCATCATGGCGCAGGCCTTGCGGCTGTGCTGGGACATCCCGCTCTGGCTGGGCTATCTGATCTGTGCACTGGTGGTCATCCCCATCGTGTTTTACGGCGTTACCGCCATCAACCGTTTTCACAAGGCCACCCAGGCGATCTGGCTGATCCTGATGGTGGTGCCGTTCGCCTTTGTGCTGGTCAAGGCCCCCGATGTGCTGCCCAGCATGACCGGCTTTGCCGGTGCGGCCAACCACAGCAACCAGTTTGACTGGTTTCATTTCGGCATTGCCGCCGGCATCTCGTTTTCACTGATTGCTCAGATCGGCGAGCAGGTCGACTATCTGCGTTTCATGCCGGACAAGCAGGACAGCAAGCCGCTGAACTGGTGGTTCAATATGCTGCTGGGCGGGCCGGGCTGGATACTGATCGCCTTTCTCAAACAACTGGGCGGCGCAATGTTGGCCGCCGTTGCGGTAGTCGCCGGCATCGCCGCCACCGACGCCAAGGAGCCGGTGCAGATCTTCAACCACGCTTTTGGCTATATGCTGGAAAACCCGTCCACCGCGCTGCTGGTCAGCACGCTGTTCGTCATCGTGTCCGAGATGAAGGTGAACGTGACCAATGCCTATGCCGGCTCGCTGGCGTGGTCGAACTTCTTCTCGCGCATCACCCATTCACACCCCGGCCGCGTGGTATGGCTGGTGTTCAATAGCGCGGTGGCCCTGCTGTTGATGGAGCTGGACCTGTTTGCCGCCATCAATAATGTGCTGGGCATGTATTCGAATATCGCGGTGGCCTGGACCTGTGCCGTGGTGTCCGACCTCGCCATCAACAAGCCGCTGGGCCTCAGCCCGCCAATTGTCGAATTCAAGCGCGCCCATCTGTTCAACTTCAACCCGGTGGGCGTCGGCAGCGTGCTGATTGCGGTGATCGTCTCGACTATCGCCTTCAGCGGCCTGCTGGGTGACTACGCCCAGGCCTATGCCTGGCTGATCGCCGCGGCGGTCAGCTTTGTGCTACCGCCGGTAATTGCCTGGCTGACCAAGGGCCGCTACTACATCGCCCGCCAGAGTCATTATCGCCAGCGCTCGGATGAGACCGTCTTGTGTGGCGTCTGCGATCGCCACTACGCCGAAACCGACTCGGCCTACTGCCCGTTCCACGAGGCGCCGATCTGCTCGCTATGCTGCACACTCGAGGCCAACTGCAAGGATATGTGCAAGCCCAGGGTCAAGACCTTGCTCGACCACTATCACGACATGGTTGGCCGCCTACTGGCCGCTTTGTGGCGGCGCGAGCTGCAGCCGCGCACCGTGTTGCGGGTGGCCAATTTTGGCCTGATCTGGCTGCTGATGCTGGGGCTGATCGGCACCATCTTGTGGATGACACAACCGCTGGCGCTGGGCAGTTTTACCCCGGAAATGGCGGCGCACTTCCGTGATTATCTGCTGCGCCTGTTCTTCGGTCTGGCGCTGCTGGCCTCCCTGGCCACCTGGTGGATCGTGCTGGTCAACGAAAGCCGTAATCTGGCCGAAGAAGAGCTGCGGCTGGCCAAGGAACGCGCCGAGGCGGCCACCCGCGCCAAGAGCGAGTTTCTCGCCAATATGAGCCACGAAATCCGCACGCCGATGAATGCCATCATCGGCCTGTCCTATCTGGCGCTGCGCACCCGACTAGACGTGCGCCAGCGCGATTACATCGACAAGGTGCACGGTGCCGCAAGCTCGCTGCTGGGCATCATCAACGACATCCTCGATTTCTCCAAGGTCGAGGCCGGCAAGCTCGAGCTTGAACACACCCGCTTCGCGCTGGACGAGGTACTGGGCAAGGTGGCCAATGTCACGGCCGCGCGTGCCCACGGCAAGGGGCTGGAGTATCTGATCCAGGTGGCGGCCAACGTGCCGCGCCACTTTATCGGCGACCCGTTGCGTCTCGGGCAGGTGCTAATCAACCTCGTCAATAATGCGGTGAAATTCACCGAACAGGGCCATGTCGATATTGTCATCAGCTGCAGCGAACAGCAGGAAGGCCACGCCACCCTGCATTTTGCAGTGAAAGACTCGGGCATAGGCATGACGGCCGAGCAGCGCGCCCGGCTGTTCCAGCCCTTTACCCAGGCAGATGGCTCGACCACCCGCCGTTTTGGCGGCACCGGCCTTGGCCTGACTATCAGCAAACGCATCGTCGAGACCATGGGCGGCGACATCGGCGTCGACAGCGTGCCGGGGCTGGGCTCGGTGTTTTCTTTCAGCCTCAGCCTGCCGCTGGATGAATCCGCCGAGACGGCAAGGCCGCTGGCGCTGGCCGAGGTGCGGGCGCTGGTGGTGGATGATCATGCCGCCACCCGCCAGACGCTGTGCGAGATGCTGCAGCTGGCGGGCGTACCGGCCGACAGCGTGGCCAGTGGCGAAGAAGCACTGCAAAGCCTGCAACACGAACCGCGACAGCTCTTGCTGCTCGACTGGCAGATGCCCGGCCTCAGTGGCGACGCATTGATAAGCCGGCTGCAACAGCTGCCCGAGCCACCGCAGATCGTGCTGCTGCAGCCGCAAGGCAATGACGACACCCTGCCGGCCTGCGGTGCCGGCCAAGCCCTTGCTGCCATTCTGGCCAAGCCGCTGACCCAGTCGACACTGGTCGACTGCCTTGCCGAGCTGTACGGCGGCCACAAGCTGGATGCCCGCCATCCGCCCGAGCTGCTGGCGCCCGACCTGCTGGCCGGCATGCAGGTGCTGCTGGTGGAGGACCACGAGATCAACCAGCAGATCGCCACCGAGTTGCTGCAGGACGCCGGTGCCAGTGTCACTGTCGCCGGCCACGGCCGCATCGCTGTCGACCTGCTGCAGGATTCGCCGGATGGCCGCTTTGACATGGTGCTGATGGATGTGCAGATGCCGGTGATGGACGGTCTGGAGGCCACTCGCATCCTGCGCAGCCAGCTGCGCTTTCGCGAGCTGCCCATCATTGCGATGACCGCACATGCGCTGCAGGAAGAACAACAGCGCGTGCTGGCCGCCGGCATGAATGGCCACCTCAGCAAACCGATAGACCCGGAAGCCCTGCTGCGCACGCTGGCCGACTGGCATGGCAGGCCGGCCCCGGCCAAAGTCATTCCGATCATGCCGGCCAGCATCACCGACTTCCCGCCGCTGCCCGGCGTAGATGTCGCCGCCGGCCTCGCACGGCTCAACCACAAGCCCGCGCTGTATCTGAATGTACTGCAGCAATTTGCCAGCCACTTTGCCGATGCCGCAGACAGGCTGCAGGCCAGCCTGAGCACGGCAGACCAGCAGGCCGCGCATGAGCTGCTGCACCAGCTCAAGGGCGTTGCGGCCAACCTTGGTGCCGCCGAACTGGCCCGCCTTGCCGGCGAAATGGAAAAACAGCTGCCCGATACGCTGCCAGATCAGCCACAACTCGGCCGGCTGGCACAGCAACTTGCCAGCCTGTGTCAGGCTATCCGCGCACTGCCGCCCTTGGCCGCAAGCGCTGCAGCCAGCACGAGTGATCTTGCCGGTGCGCAGGCTTGCCTCGACAGACTGCGCGCCTATCTTGCCGAACAGGACGGCGAAGCCGTCGACTATCTGCTCGAACATGAAAGCGAGCTGCAGCTGGCGCTTGGCGCAGATCGCTATCCGGCCTTTGCCCAGGCCATCCAGCAATTTGATTTTGCTGCCGCCCTGGCCATCGCCAGTCAGACCGAGGGTTGAACATGCCAGCCACCATACTCGCCGTCGATGACACACCGGAAAACCTGCGCCTCGTCAGCGCCCTGCTGAAAGAGCGCTACAAGGTCAGGGTCGCCACCAGCGGCGCTCAGGCGCTGCAGCTCATGCAGCAAGGGCCGCTGCCCGACCTGATCTTGCTGGACGTGATGATGCCGCAGATGGATGGCTATACCGTCTGCCAGCGACTGAAGGCCGATGCGGCCAGCCGCGACATTCCGGTGATCTTCCTCACCGCCTTGTCGGAAGTGGCCGACGAAAAGCGCGGTTTTGATCTGGGTGCGGCCGACTACATCACCAAGCCGATCAGCCCGCCGATCTTGCAGGCGCGTGTCGAAACCCAGTTGCAGATGAAGCAGGCGCGTGACTTCCTGCGCGACCAGAATGCCTTTCTCGAACAGGAAGTACAGCGCCGCACCCGCGAAGTCCAGCGTATCCAGGACGTCACCATCATGGCGATGGCCTCGCTGGCCGAGACCCGCGACAACGAAACCGGCAACCACATCCTGCGCACCCAGCGCTATGTCAAAGCCTTGGCACTCGCCCTGCAGCACGACCCGCGCTATCGCGCACAACTGCCTGACCCGCTGATCGAGCTGCTGTACAAATCGGCACCACTGCACGATATCGGCAAGGTCGGTATTCCCGACCATATCCTGCTCAAGCCCGGCAAGCTGACTGACGAAGAATTCGCCATCATGAAAACCCACACCACGCTGGGCAAAGAGGCAATCGAACGGGCAGAATCGCTGCTGGCAGACAGTGACGACTTTTTGCGGCTGGCGCGCGAGATCGCCTATTCGCATCAGGAAAAATGGGATGGCAGCGGCTACCCGCAGGGCTTGCGCGGCGAGGAAATTCCGCTATCAGCGCGCCTGATGGCAATAGCTGATGTCTATGACGCGCTGATCAGCAAGCGTGTCTACAAACCGGCCTTCAGTCACGAAGAGGCGGTGCGGCTGATACGCGAAGGCCGTGGCAGCCATTTCGATCCTGTACTGACCGATGCCTTTATCGCCATCAGTCAGGACTTTGCGCGCATCGCCGCCGAGTTTGCCGATCACGAACACGGCTGACATCCAACCTTAGTAACCGCGCTGGCGCACGACCCCGCCTTGCAACTCCTCGCCGGCCGCCAGACGTTGCAGGTTGGCCGCAATCTGCGCCACCGCCTCCTGCCGCAAGGTAATCGCGGCGATATGCGGCGTCACCGTTACCGCCGGATGCGTCCACAGCCGGCTGTCGGCCGGCAAGGGCTCGCTGGCAAACACATCCAGCTGGGCGCAGCGCAGATGGCCATCATCCAGCAATTGCAGCAAGGCCTGTTCGTCCAGCAGATCGCCACGGCCGGCATTGATCAGCATCGCGCCCTGCGGCAGCGTGGCCAGTCTTTTCGCATCCAGCAGCCCCCGCGTCTCGGGCGTCGAAGGCAGCACGCAGGCCAGCACATCGCTGTTGGCCAGCAAGGCAGCTAGACCATCGGCACCGTGCAGACAGCGGATGCCGGCCAACTCGCGCGGGCTACGGCTCCAGCCGCTGACGGTATAACCATCGGCCGCCAGCGCCTGTGCGACCGCGCTGCCGATCTCACCCAGCCCCAGCACGCCGACGCGCACCTCGGCGGCCAAGCGCGGTGCCAGCATGCGCCACTGCCCGGCCTGCTGCTGGCGACGGTAAACATCCATATGTCGCTGGTAGCTCAACACACCAAAGCGCACATACTCGACCATCTGCTGCGCCATGCCGCCATCCAGCAGGCGGTAAACCGGCACGCTGGCCGGCAGGTCGTCACGCGCCAAGAGCTTGTCGACACCGGCACCGAGGGCGAACACCGCCGCAAGATTCGGCAAGTCGGCAAACAGCCCGGCCGGCGGCCCCCAGGTGATGACTTGCCGGATGGCACTCGCGTCGCTCATCTCGTCCAGATTGACAAACTGCCTCTCGGGCAAGGCAGCACGGAACAGCGCCAGATAAGCCGCAACTTCTTTCGGATTGGGGGTATGGATCAGGATCATGCGTGTCACTCGGCGAGGTGGGATAACACTGTCAGCAAGCGTGGCAGGCGGCTATCATGCCTGCCTCGAGCCAAGGAGCATAACATGCACATCCACCACGCCACAGCCGCCGACAGCGCCTTGCTGGCGCCCATCTTTCACGAGATGTACCGCTATTACTTTGCCGAGGCACCCACGCAAGCCGAAGTAGAACACTATCTGCGCGAACAGGTGTTGCCGGCGCATAGCGGCGTGCAGTGCTTTGTGGCTATCGATGCGGTCGGTGCGCCACTGGCCTTTGCCACGGTCAGCATCCTCTACCCCGCGCCGCGTCTGGGCGGCCAGGCTTATATGAAGGATCTGTTTGTCGGCGACGCCGCCCGCGGCCTCGGGCTGGGACGGCAAGTGATGCAGGCGGTGGCGGCTTATGCGCTAAGCCGTGACTGTCAGCGGCTGGACTGGAGTGCCGAACACAGCAACCCGCCCGCGGTGGCCTTTTACGACAAGATCGGCGCCAAGCCGCTGACCGACAAGATTTACTACCGCATCAACGGCGAAGAATTGCAGGATTTTGCCTGTGATCAGGTACCGCAGAAGGTGCGATAGCCGGCGACCACTTCCGGCGCGCCGGGCAGGCTGTAGCGTTCGCGCCCGGCCTGTTCGGCAAACGGCTGCGCCAGCACGGCCAGCAAATCCAGGGTTGGCCGCATATCGCCGTGTTCGCTGGCGGCGCTCAAGGCTTCTTCCACCAGATGATTGCGCGCGATATACAGCGGATTCAGCGCGCGCATGGCGGCCGCGACATCGCCAACCGGGCGGGCCTCGGCGGCCAACCTTTGCTGCCAGCGCGCCAGCCAGGCCTCGGCTGCCGCCGGCTGATTAAACAGCGCAAACAAGCGCGCGCCATCGCAATCCAGCACATCGGCCAGATAACGCCAGGCTAGGGTGTGGTCGGCATCCTGCTGGTACAGCAAGTCCAGCCAGTCGTGTGCCAGCTGCTGGTCGCCATCCTGCGCGGTCAAAAAGCCCAGTTTCTGCCGTGCCAGCGCCAGCCATTCGGCACGATATTGCACGGCGAAGTTTTCGATGATGGCGGTGGCTGGTGCCACGCCGCTGGCCAAGTCATCGGGCGCAATCAGCGGCAGCAGCGCTTCGCCGAAACGCGCGAGATTCCATTGCGCAATCCACGGCTGATTGCTGTAGGCATAGCGGCCATCGCGGTCGATCGAGCTGAACACGGTGTCCGGGTCGTAGCCATCCATGAAGGCACAGGGGCCGAAGTCGATGGATTCGCCCGATAGCGCCATATTGTCGGTGTTCATCACGCCATGAATGAAGCCGGCGTGCATCCAGTGCGCCAGCAAGCTCGCCTGCGCGGCGCAGACGGCCTCCAGCAAGGCCAGATAAGGGTTGGCCGCTGCCTGACACGCCGGATAGTGACGGGCGATGGTGTAATCGGCCAGCGCCTGCAAGCGTGCCGGATCGCGGTTGTTGGCAAAGTATTCGAAAGTGCCGACGCGGATGTGGCTGGCGGCGATGCGGGTCAGCACCGCGCCGGGCAAGCTGCGTTCGCGATAGACCTTGTCGCCGGTGGCGACCACCGCCAGCGCGCGCGTGGCAGGAATACCCAGAGCCGTCAGCGCTTCGCCGATGATCAGCTCGCGCAGCATCGGCCCGACCGCGGCCTTGCCGTCACCACGGCGCGAAAACGGCGTGCGGCCGCTGCCTTTCAGCGCGATATCACGACGTCGGCCTTGGGTGTCGATGACTTCGCCCAGCAAGAGCTGACGGCCATCACCGAGCTGCGGCGAGTAGCCGCCAAACTGGTGACCGGCGTAGGCTTGGGCAATCGGCTCGGCACCCGGAATGGTTTCCGCCCCGCCAAACCATGCGGCCAACTGCGCCGCCTCAACCTCGCCCGCGGCAAGGTTGGCCGCAAAGCCTAGCTCGGCTGCCAGTGGTGCATTCCAGTACAACAGAGTCGGAGCAGACGGAATATCAGGCGTGCCGGGCACGAAACTGCCGGGCAGCTCGCGGGCGTAGCTGTTGTCAAAACGGAAGGGGCGGGTCATGGCGAGGCTCTCGCTTTAACGTTGATAGGCGCGCGACAGGCGTTGTTCGACCTTGCGCTGTACCTGCTCGAAAATGGCGCTGAGCACCCAATACACCGCCGCGGCCATCAGGTAGAGCGGCAAGGGCTGGAAGGTCTGCGCAATCATGTCCTTGGTGGCCATCATCAGCTCGGATACGGTAATCACCGACACCAGCGAGGTGTCCTTGATCAAGGAGATCAGGCTGTTGGCGAGGCTGGGCACCGCCAGTCGCACCGCTTGCGGCGCGATGATATAGCGCATGCTCTGCCACCAGCTCAGGCCCAGCGACTGCGCGGCATCCCACTGCCCTTTGTCGATGCCGTTGATCGCGCCGCGCAGGCTTTCGGACAGATAGGCCGCCACATTCAGCGTCAGCGCCAGAATACCGGCGGTAATCGGCTCGAATTCAATGCCGACCGAAGGCAGGCCGTAGTAGATGACGAAGATCTGCACCAGCAGCGGCGTACCGCGCATGGCACTGACGTAGAAAGCCGCCAGCTGCGACAGCACCGGTACGCGTGCAATCCGCACCAGCGCTACGGTAAAGCCCAGCAGCAAACCCAGCACCATGGAAACCACGGCAAAAAACACCGTCAGGCCGGCACCTTTCAACAAGACCGGCAGCGCTTCCTGCACCAGCGTCAACCATTCCATACTTGCCCTCCAAAATACAAACGCCCCCGCACACGGCAGGGGCGTGATCAGCCGATAGGCGAATTATCGCGCAGCCGGCACTTTCGATACATCAATACCGAACCACTTCACCGAAATCTTCTTGAAGCTGCCGTCCTTGTGCAGGGCGTTCAGCGCATTGTCGATCGCGGCCTTGAACTGCGGGTTACCCTTGGCAAACGGGATGCCCATCTGGGTAGTACCACCAACCGGCGCACCGGCTTTCAGCGGCAGCTTGGCTTCTTTCAGCGCAAACGGAATCAACAGGCTGTCATTGATCGCGGCATCGATCCGGCCCATCGCCAGATCCTGGAAAATCTCGGCGGCAGACGGGTAGAACTTGGCATCAATGCCACCCTGCGCCTTCACCATTTCGGCGTAGTTGCTGCCCTGGGTCACGCCCATTTTCTTGCCGGCCAGATCAGCCAGGCTCTTGAAGCTGCGCTTCTCGTCTTTTTTCACGATCAGCTGCGCGCTGGAGATGGTGTAAGGCTGCGAGAAGTCGAACACTTCCTTGCGCTTGTCGGTAATCGACACCTGGTTCAGCACCACGTCAAACTTGCCGCCCTGCAGGCCAGCCAGCAGGCCGCTCCATTCGCCGGTAGTGAATTCCGGCTTCAGCTTGAGCTTTTGTGCCAGTGCCGTGCCCAGCTCGACCTCGAAGCCGGTCAGTTTCTGGTCTTTGTCCTTGAAGTTGAACGGCGGGTAGGTGCCTTCCAGTGCAATCTTCAGGGTGCCGCGCTGCTTGACGGTTTGCAGCAGGTCAGCGGCAGAAACGTTGGCCGCAACGGTCAACAGGCTCAGGGCGATCAGGGTCTTTTTCATTCATTATTCCTTTTGGATATCAATATAAGATTCCATAAAACAGAAAGGACTATAACAAAGTCGACTATTGCACTCCAGTATTCGCTTGTACATCTTCGCACTATACATATTACCTAAGTGAAAAAGCCCCGCCAGTGGCGGGGCCTGTTCTCAAGCAATCAGCGGGTGCGACCGCCCTTGCCTGCCGGTGCACTGCGTCCCTGCCCCGGCTTGCCGGCTGGCGGACGCGAAGCGCCGCTCTTGGCCGCCGCCGGTTTGCCTGCCAGCGCTGCCGGTTTGCCGCGCGGCTTGCCAGTAGCCGTCGAAGCCGGCTGACTACGGCCAGCGTGCTGGCCCTGACGGGCAAAGCGGTTACGTGCTGCAGCCGCCTTGTCGCCCGGTGGCGTCGGCGGAATCAGGCACTGCTTGCTGTGCCCGATCAGATCACTGCGACCCATCTGCACCAGCGCGTCATAGATGATCTGCCAGTTGTCCGGATGGTGGTAACGCAGCAGGGCCTTGTGCAGCTTGCGGCGGTAACCGTCACGCACCACATCCACCTTTTCCGAGCTGCGCGACAGACGCTTGAGCGGGTTGCGGCGGGTGTGCCACATGGTGGTCGCCATCGCCATCGGCGTCGGGGTGAAGGTCTGCACCTGGTCGAGGCGGAAGTTGTTCTTCTTCAGCCACAAGGCGAGGTTGACCATGTCTTCGTCGCTGGTGCCCGGGTGGGCGGCGATGAAATACGGAATCAGGTATTGCTCTTTGCCGGCCTGCTTGGAGAAGCGCTCGAACAGTTCCTTGAACTTGTCGTAAGCACCCATGCCCGGCTTCATCATCTTGGACAGCGGGCCTTCTTCGGTGTGCTCCGGCGCGATCTTCAGATAGCCGCCCACGTGGTGCTGCACCAGCTCCTTGATGTACTCGGGCGATTTCACTGCCAGGTCGTAACGCAGACCGGACTGGATGTTGATCTTCTTGATGCCCGGCAGCGCGCGCGCCTTGCGATACAGCTGGATCAGCGGGCCGTGGTCGGTGCCGAGGTTCTCGCAGATGTCCGGATAGACACAGGACAGCTTGCGACAGGAACGCTCGATCTTCGGATCCTTGCACGACAGGCGATACATGTTTGCCGTCGGGCCGCCGAGGTCGGAAATATGGCCGGTAAAGCCCGGCGTCTTGTCGCGGATTTCCTCGATCTCCTTCAGGATCGACTCTTCCGAGCGGCTCTGGATGATGCGGCCTTCGTGCTCGGTAATCGAGCAGAAGGTACAGCCGCCAAAACAGCCGCGCATGATGTTGACCGAGTACTTGATCATCTCCCACGCCGGAATGTGCGCATCGCCATACTCCGGATGCGGATTGCGGGCGTAAGGCAGGCCGAACACAAAGTCCATTTCTTCGGTCGTCAGCGGAATCGGCGGCGCATTCAGCCACACGTCGCGGTTGCCGTGCAGCTGCACCAGCGCGCGGGCATTACCGGGGTTGGACTCCAGATGCAGGGTACGGCTGGCGTGCGCGTACAACACCGGGTCATGCGCCACCGCCTCGTAAGACGGGATGCGCAGCACGGTCTTGGCGCGTTCGGCGCGGCGCTTGGCCAGACGCTCTTCACGCGATTCAATGCGGATCACCTGCGGCTTGCTGGCATCGTTGGCCGCAGTCGCTTCGGCAGCCTGCTCGGGGATTTCCTGGTATGGATTAAGGATCACGTCCACCTTGCCCGGCGTGTCGACCACGCTGGAATCCATCTCCTGCCATTCGTCGTCCGGCTTCCAACCGTGCGGCACCATGAAGGCAGTGCCGCGGATGTCGCGCATCTCGGACAACTTCTCGCCCTTGGCGGCACGATGGGCGATCTCTACCAGCGCACGCTCGGCATTACCGTACAGCAGGATATCGGCCTTGGAGGTCACCAGCACCGACTGGCGTACCTTGTCGCTCCAGTAATCGAAATGGGCGATACGACGCAAGGACGCCTCGATCGAGCCGATCATCACGCCAATGCCGGGATAAGCTTCACGACAACGCTGTGCATACACCGTTACCGCGCGGTCCGGCCGCTTGTTGGCCTCGCCATGCGGCGTGTAGGCATCATCGGAACGCGGTTTGCGATCGGCGGTGTAGCGGTTGATCATCGAATCCATATTGCCGGCGGTCACACCGAAGAACAGGTTCGGCTTACCTAGCTGGCGGAAGGCATCGGCGCTGTTCCAGTCCGGCTGGGCGATGATGCCGACGCGAAAGCCCTGCGCCTCCAGCAAGCGGCCAACCAGCGCCATGCCGAAACTCGGATGGTCGATATAGCAGTCACCGGAAATGATGATGATGTCGCAGCTATCCCAGCCCAGCTCGTCCATTTCGGCGCGGCTCATGGGCAGGAAGGGGGCGGTGCCAAAACGGCTGGCCCAGTATTTGCGGTAACTGTTGATGGCTTGGGGTGCGGCAGGAAGCGTCATTGTGGCGGATCGGCAATACGGAAAGACCGCGCATTGTGCCAGAAAGCCACGCGGCTTTCACGCGAAAAATGCTTTTCTTTCATTGACATAGCGACACAATAACCCTGCCGCAATGATGGGGATAACTGACAGAGCGGCAATCTGCCGCACATACTGTATTCAGCATGCATGATATGCAAGCCGACTCACTATAATGAAGCACCTGCCCACCCCGGAATCACCTGATGCGATCCTTGCTCTCAACCCTGCTGCTTGTCGCCTGCCTGTTGCCCGCTTCGGCAGTCGCGCGGGAAGTCCTTATCGCATTTGGCGAGTCGCTCGAGCCCTATGTGATGCCCGAAGACGCCAGCGGTATCGAGGTGGATCTGGTTCGCGCCGCGCTCGAGCAAAGCGGTCACAGCCTGCGGCCTGTTTTCCTGTCGCAAAGCCGCCTGCCCAGAGCACTCAACAATCCCAATGTAGACGGCATTGCCACCATTACGCCTGATAGCGGCCTGCAGGCACACTATTCCGATGTCTACATCCACTATGAAGATGTTGCGTTTACCCTGAAAAAACGGCAAATCAAGCTGGAGAAAATCAGCGATCTTGGCAACTGGCGCATCGTGGCCTTTCCGCTGGCCACGGTGTATCTGGGCAGTGAACTGGCACGGCTGGCACACAAGAACCCCTTGTATCAGGAAACAGCCAATCAGCTGGAGCAGAACCGTCTGCTGTATCGTGGCGTAGCCGATGTGGTGATTGCCGACCGGCGCATTTTCCAGTTCATGGATAAACGGGTGCGTGATGAATTCCAGGAGCAGGTGTTGCCGGTGCAGATGCACGAGCTGTTTATCCGCCTGCCCTATCGCATCGCCTTTCGCGACAAAGTGCTGAGCAAGGCATTCAATCAGGGACTGCGGCAGATACAAGACAAGGGGATCTATCAGCAGATTCTGCAGCGCTATCAATAGTGTCGCACGAGGCTGGCTAGGCTAGAATCCGCCATCGTTTCCAGATTGCGGCCAACCATGAAGTCACTGATCAGCGCCATCGGCATCAGCTCCCTGCTGGCAGCTTGTGCCACCCAGCAAGCCCCAGCCCCCATCCTGCAGGAAACCCCATTCCCTCTGCAGCAACAACAAGGCGGGCTCGCCAGCGCGCCGGTTGCCAGCACGCCGGTCGTCATCCCGCCAATCAAGCCGGAAACACCGCCACCAATCGTGATCCTGCCGCCCCAGCCGGTCACGCCCAAGCCTGCGGCCAACCCCAGCGCCTTGCTGGACAAGCTGCTGCCTGATTATGTGAAGCCGCGCAGCGGCTGGCGTGACGACATCGTCAATGCGGTACAAGCACTGCAGATTCCGCCGACTGCCGAACATTTTTGCGCCGTCATCGCCGTCATCGAACAGGAATCGACCTTCCAGGCCGACCCCGTGGTCCCCGGCCTGCCACGCATAGTCTGGGGCAAGATCGAGGAAAAAGCCGCCCCGGTGCCGCTGCCTCTGGTCAAGACCGCCCTGCTCAAACCTTCGCCCACCGGAGACAGCTACAAGAGCCGCATCGACAGTCTGCGAACCGAACGGCAGATGAACGAGTTGTTTGAAGACATGATGGCCGAGGCACAAAAGCTGCGCCTGCCTGTCGGTATGAAAAACCCCATCCGCACCGCCGGCACCATGCAGGTCAGCGTCGAGTTCGCCCAGGCTCATGTGAAAGCCTGGCCATACCCTTATCGCTATAGCGGCAGCCTGCGCGATGAAGTGTTCAGCCGCCGCGGTGGCATCTATTTTGGTACCGCCAATCTGCTGCACTACCCGGCCCAGTATCAGCGCATGTCCTCGCGCTTTGCCGACTTCAACGCCGGCCGTTACGCCAGCCGCAATGCGGCCTTCCAGCAAGCTGTCATGCTGCTTGGCGGTGACAAGCTGTCGGAAGATGGTGATTTGCTGCGCTACCGTGATGGCGCACCGTCCGGAGAAGTCAGCCAGACCGAGCGTGCTTTATACAAATTGGCCGCACGCTTGAGCATGAGCGAAGCAGCCATCCTGCGCGATCTGAAACTGGAAAAAGCCTCCGGTTTTTACCAGAGCGCCTTGTATCAGAAGGTAATGAACCTGGCCGACCAGAAAGCCGGTCGCCCGGTTGCCCGCGAGGCCTTCCCGCAGATTCGTCTGCAAAGCCCTAAAATCACCCGCAAGCTGACCACCGAATGGTTCGCCAAACGTGTCGAATGGCGTTATGAGAACTGCCTGAAACGGCGCTGATTGCCAGAAAAAGAAAAAGCCCGTGATAGCACGGGCTTTTTCTTCATTCTTGCTGAATGTACAAAACAAAAAAGCTACCCGAAGGTAGCTTTTTTGCTTGAATCTGGCGTCCCCACGGGGAATCGAACCCCGGCCGCCGCCGTGAAAGGGCAGTGTTCTAACCGCTAAACTATAGGGACTTGGGTGGCGCACCCGGAGCGATTCGAACGCCCGACCCTTTGGTTCGTAGCCAAATACTCTATCCAACTGAGCTACGGGTGCGCGGTGTGGCGGAGAAAGAGGGATTCGAACCCTCGATACAGGTTTAAGCCCGTATGCTTCCTTAGCAGGGAAGTGCCTTCGACCTCTCGGCCATTTCTCCGTCAACAGAACGCCATAATAGACAACGAATCGTTCTGTGTCAACAGCTTTTTACAAATTTATTCGGCAGCCTGATCCAGACCAAAAGCCTTGTGCAGAACACGCACGGCCAGCTCCAGATACTTCTCGTCCAGCAGGACCGATACCTTGATTTCGGAAGTCGAGATCATCTGGATATTGATGCCCTCTTCTGCCAGTGTACGGAACATGGTGGAAGCGATACCGCAGTGCGAGCGCATGCCAACGCCGACGATCGAAACTTTGGCGACTTTGTCATCAGAGTCGATCTTGGCCGCGCCGATATGCGATTGCACATCACGCAGCACATTCAGGGTCTTCTGGTATTCGCCGCGCGGTACGGTAAAGGAGAAGTCGGTGGTGCCGTTCTCGCCGACGTTCTGGATGATCATGTCGACTTCGATATTGGCATCCGAGATCGGGCCCAGGATCTGGTAGGCGATGCCCGGCTTGTCCGGTACGCCCTTCACATTGATGCGCGCCTCGTTACGGTCAAACGCGATACCTGCTACCAGGGCCTTTTCCATATTCTCGTCTTCCTCAAAAGTAATCAGTGTGCCTTCGCCCTCGTCTTCAAAGCTGGAGAGCACGCGCAGGCGTACCTTGTATTTGCCGGCGAACTCGACCGAGCGGATCTGCAGCACCTTGGAACCCAAGCTGGCCATCTCGATCATCTCTTCGAAAGTGATGGTCTTCAGGCGGCGGGCTTCCGGCACCACGCGCGGGTCGGTGGTATACACGCCGTCAACGTCGGTGTAGATCTGGCATTCATCGGCCTTCAGTGCGGCGGCCAGCGCCACGGCAGAAGTATCGGAACCACCACGACCCAGCGTGGTGATATTGCCGGCTTCATCAATACCCTGGAAACCGGCGACAACGACAACGCGGCCAGCCGCGAGATCGGCACGCATCGGCGCATCATCAATAGACTGGATACGGGCCTTGGTGTGAGTGTCATCAGTCTGCACCTTGACCTGCCAACCGCAATAGCTCTTGGCCTTCACGCCGATTTCGTTCAGCGCCATCGACAGCAGGCCGATGGTGACTTGTTCGCCGGTGGAAATCACCACGTCGAGTTCGCGCGGGTCCGGATCATCCTGGATATCGCGCGCCAAGGCGATCAGGCGGTTGGTTTCGCCACTCATGGCGGAGACGACAACCACCACATCATGTCCCTGGGCTTTCCATCTGGCGACACGGCGCGCCACATTCTTGATGCGCTCCGCAGTGCCCATCGAGGTGCCGCCGTATTTTTGTACGATCAGTGCCATATTCGTTTTTCTTCAAGATAGGGTTTGGATGTCGAGCGATGATTCTGGCCCGAGAACGTGTCATATGGCAAGGCACTTGTCAGGGTTTTTCCGGCTTTTTTACGTGAAAAATGCATAAAAAAACGGCGAAGCCGATGAATACAGTTTCAGTCAAAAACAGATAAGAAACTGTATTCATCGGCTTCGCCGGTCGATTCAAACACTTGTTTGCCAAAACAGCTTATTCAGCTGCAGGCCAAGACTCAGGGCAATAGCCCCTCTTCTGCGCCGGGCTGCATGCGCATTGCCTGCTCGCGCAGATTGCGGATTTCCTCCAGCCAGTAGTTTTCGCTGCCGAACCAGGCAAAGGCCCGGGCAAACGCCGGGTCGTGACAACGTGCGGCCAACCACGCGCTGTAATTGATCTGGCGCAGACCGCGCAGCGCCTCGATCAGCCGCAGCTCGCGATAATCAAACTCGCGGAACTCTTCATAACCGGCCAACAGCTCCGACAGTTGCAGCGCCTGCTGCTCGCGCGTCCCGGACAACAGCAGCCACAAGTCCTGCACCACCGGCGCCATCAGGCTGTCGTCAAGATCGACAAAATGGGCGCCGTTATCCGTCCACAGGATATTGCCGGCGTGACAATCGCCATGACTGCGCAATAGCTGCGGCGGGCTACCCGCCGCCAGCGCGAGGCCAGCAAGCTCCAGCACGCCTTGCGCCGCGACCCGATAATCGTGCTGCAGTGATGGCGGCAGCTGCGCGCTGGCCAGTGTTTGCGCCAGTGCAGTTTGCGTCTGTGCCAGCCCCAGGGTTGGCCGCAAGGTATAAGCGCGGCGCTGACCGACAAGGTGCATGCGCGCGATAAAGCTGCCGATGCGGAACAGCGTGTCGGGGTCTTCCAGCTCGGGGGCGCGGCCGCCGGCACGCGCAAACAGCGCAAAGCGGTAACCCTGCCAGTGCTGCAAGCTTTGGCCGGCCAGGAGCAGCGGCGCGACCACCGGCACCTCTTCGGCGGCCAACTCATGCGCAAAATCGTGCTCCTCGCGGATCTGCTCCTCAGTCCAGCGCCCTGGCCGGTAGAACTTGGCAATCAGGGGCGGGCCGTCGTCCATGCCCAGCTGATAGACACGGTTTTCATAGCTGTTGAGCGCCAGCAAGCGGCCATCCGGGCGCAAGCCCAGCGCCTCGACAGCATCCAGCATCAACTCCGGCGTCAGGCCGGCAAAAGGCAGTTCGGTATTCATCCCTGCATTATGCGCCCGATCTGTGCGCGGTGGCGCTGGCGACATTCTTTGCCGCAGCGGCTATCCGGCAGGTAACATCGCGTCATGAGCACGACATCCTTTACATACTTCCAGGCCGAAGACCGCCTGCTGGTCGTTATCCAGCCGGGGGATCACAAACTGTGGCTGACGCGGCGGCTGACCCGCTCCATCCTGCACGAGATTGCCGAGCTGTTTGCCAGCAAGGTGCCGGGCGAAGGCATTCCGGGTGCCGGCAGCCAGGCCGACCGCGTCGCTTTCGAACATCGCATGGCCATGAATGGCGAAGACCTGCAAGAACAGCAGGACGACACGCCGCCGATGCAATTCAGCGAAACACCGCCGGCGGCGGCCAACGATGACGGCATCCGCCTGTGCACCGGCCTTGATGTCACCGTCGGTGACAATTACGCCAAGCTCAGCCTGGTCAGCGAAGACATCACGCTAACGCTGCGCCAGAGCCGCGCCGGTTTTCACCGTTTTCTGCGCAGCATCCAGCTGTGTGCCGACAAGGCCGGCTGGGATATGCAGAGCAGCCCCGCATGGCTGCGCCAGAGCCTGATTGCCGGCCTGCTGGACAATCTACCGCCGCTGGACGAAGAAGACGACAACCACGAACACGACAGCTAAGCTGGGTTTAATGCCTGCCCTCAGCCCCTGCCGCTGCCCGTGCTAAGCGATGCTTAAGCCAGCCGTGGCAGGCTATGCGGCCAACCTTGTCGAGAACCGCCCATGAATCAGCACAGCCCCGTCCAGCAAGCCGCCCAGCGCAGTCTGTGGGTCAGCGTCGTCGTCAATGTGGTGCTGACGGTATTGCAGCTGTTTGCCGGCCTGTGGGCCGGTTCGCAGGCGCTGGTGGCTGACGCGCTGCATTCGCTGTCTGACCTCCTGGCCGACTTTGTGGCGCTGCTGGCGCGCAAGCACAGCCGCAAGGCCGCCGATCATGATCATCAATACGGCCATTACCGCTACGAAAATGCCGCCTCGCTGGCTCTCGGCGCACTATTGCTGGCCGCAGGTTGCAGCATGCTGCTGGGCGCGGGCAACAAGCTGATCCATCACGACAGCGCCCAGCCCGTGCATGCATTGGCGCTGTATATCGCGCTGTTTACCCTGATCAGCAAGGAAGGCCTGTTCCGTTACATGCTGGCCATCGCCACCCGCGCCCGCTCCAGCATGCTGGTGGCCAACGCCTGGCATGCGCGTGCCGATGCTGCTTCTTCGCTGGTGGTTGCCGTCGGGATTGGCGGCAATCTGCTGGGCTACACCTGGCTGGACCCGCTGGCGGCCGCCCTCGTCGGCTTCATGGTTGGCCGCACCGGCTGGCAGTTCGCCTGGGATGCGCTGCATGACCTGATGGACCGCGCCGCCGACGACGACACCGTCAATGCCATTCGCGACGAGCTGCTGGCCACCCCCGGCGTGCACGGCATTCACGATCTACGCACCCGCCGCCTTGGCGATCATGTGCAGGTTGATGTGCATCTGGAAATCGACGGCGCGCTGACCGTGCGCGAGGGCCACGACATCGCAGCCGCCGCGCGCGATCGCGTGGTGCAAAATCATCCGGTGCTGGACGTGATGACCCATATCGACCCGGTCGAGCCAAGAGTCTTGCAGCCCGAACGCCAAGGGTAATTCCGCATTGGCAGTCCTGACGGGCAACGCTTTAATGCAGTGTGGCCCGCATCTTGTGCCGGGCATGGCTATGGAGAAGCCCACCGCGCCATGAAAGTTGCCCTGTTCATCCCCTGTTTCGTCAACGAACTCTACCCGCATGTCGCGATGGCCACGGCCGAGCTGCTTGAGGGCTACGGGCTCGAGGTTGACTACCCGCTCGCCCAATCCTGTTGCGGCCAACCCTTGAGCAATAACGGCGACAGCGCCGGTGCCTGTGCGGCGGCCGAACGCTTCACCGGCATCTTCAAGGATTACGACTACATCGTGTCGCCGTCCGGCAGCTGTACCTCGCACGTCAAGCATCATTACGACTGGTATCTGGCCGACAACGCCGACTACAAACGCCTGCAGCCCAAGGTCTACGAGATCGTCGAATTCCTGCAGGACGTGCTGAAAGTCGACAAGCTGCCCAAGCCGGTGTACTTCCCGCATCCGGTGTCGATACACCAGAGCTGCCACGGCCTGCGCGAGCTGCACCACGCCGCGCCATCCGAGCTGATGATGCCCTACCACTCGCGGCTGGAAAGCATCCTCAAGCTGGTGGATGGTGTCGAGGTGCGCCTGCCCGAGCGACGCGACGAATGTTGCGGCTTTGGCGGCACCTTCAGCGTCGACGAGCCGGAAGTGTCGGTGGCGATGGGCGAAGACCGCGTCGCACAACACGAGGCCACCGGTGCCGAATTCATCGTCGGCGCCGACCCGTCCTGTCTGATGCATATGGGTGGCATCATCCGCCACAAGTGCCGGACTATCCGCCCGCTGCACATCGTCGAGATCCTGACCGGACGCGGAGGCGGCGTATGAAGAACGACAATATCAACCACGCCCAGGCCGCGGCCGACTTCCTGCAAGACCGCGAACAGGCGCGCTGGCACGACTCGGCCATCTGGTGGGTAAGGCAGAAACGTGATGTACAGGCAAAGCAGCTGCCCGAGTGGGAACAGCTGCGCGGACTGGCACGCGACATCAAGGCACACACGCTATCGCGGCTGGACGAATACCTAGAGCAATTCCAGCGCAATGCCGAACAGAACGGCGTGACCGTGCATTGGGCGGCCGATGCCGATGAACACAACCGCATCGTGCACGGCATCCTCGCTGCGGCCAACGTCAAAAAGCTGGTGAAATCCAAATCCATGCTGACCGAGGAATGCGGGCTGAACCCGTATCTCGAGCAGCGCGGCATCGCCGTCATCGACACCGACCTCGGCGAGCGTATCGTGCAGCTGCGCGAAGAGCCGCCGAGTCATATCGTGATGCCGGCTATTCACCTGAAGAAGGAACAGATCTCGACACTGTTCCACGAAAAAATGGGCACCGAGGCCGGCAATAATGACCCGACCTACCTGACCCACGCCGCCCGTGCCGATTTGCGCGAACACTTCCTGTCCGCCGATGCCGGCCTGACCGGCGTGAATTTTGCGATTGCCGAAACCGGCGGCGTGGTGGTGTGTACCAACGAAGGCAACGCCGATCTGGGCACCGCGCTGCCGCCGATTCACATCGCCAGCATGGGGCTGGAAAAGGTGATTCCGAAGCTCGAGCACCTTGGCGTATTTACCCGCCTGCTGGCACGCTCGGCCATCGGTTCGCCGATTACCACCTACACCTCGCACTTTCACCGCGCACGCCCTGATGGCCAGATGCACATCGTGATTGTCGACAACGGCCGCAGCAATATTCTGGGCAATGAAGACTTTTACGGCAGCCTGCGCTGCATCCGATGCGGCGCCTGCATGAACACCTGTCCGGTGTATCGCCGCAGCACCGGCCACAGCTACAGCTACATCATTCCGGGGCCGATCGGCTCGACGCTGGGCCCCAGCCGCGACATCAAGAAGCACGGCAGCATGGCCTTTGCCTGCACCACTTGCGGCTCGTGCAGCAATGTCTGCCCGGTGAAGATCAATCTGCACGAACAGCTGGTGCTCCAACGCAAGCGCGCCTTTGATGCCGGCACGCTGAAACCGGCCAAGAAAATCGGCCTGCTGGCGATGCGCTTCCTCACCCAGCATCCTTCACTGATGGACGCCGGCGGCAAGGTGATGCGCAAGGTGGTGCCCATCGTGCCGGACAGCCTGACACGCCACAGCGCCTGGAGCCGGCCGGGGCGCGAGCTGCCCGAGATGCCGGCGCAGAGCTTCAAGGAAATGTGGCAGGCTCGCAAGGACAAGCCATGAGCCGGCAACCAGCTACCCGGCCAGTCAGCGCAGCCGACTTCGAGGCCTTGCTGGCGCTGCGCCTTGCCGCCATGCGCCCCAGCCTAGAGGCGCTCGGCCGCTATGACGAAGCGCGTGCCAGGCAAAGGTTGGCCGCAAACTTTGCCGCCGAACACAGCCACTGGATTTTGCAAGACGACAAGGCCATCGGCTGGTATGCGATTCGCCCCGCCGCCGACCATCTGTCTCTCGATCATCTCTATCTGCTGCCCGAACATAGCGGACAAGGAATCGGCGGCCGCATCCTGCAGCAGCTGCAGGCACAGGCTCGCCAGTTGCAGTTGCCGATACGGCTGGGCGCGCTGCGCGACAGTGCGGCCAACCTGTTCTACCAGCGCCACGGTTTTGTCCGGACCGCAGAAGAAGAATGGGACATCTACTATCAATGGACCGCACCACAGGAGACATTGCCATGAACAGCCGCGAGCAGATTCTCGCCCGCCTGCGCCAGAACCGTCCGCAAGGCCCGGCGCTGCCCGATATCCACGCGGTCGAGTTCATCCGCTTTGACGACCGCTTTGCCGCCTTCCAGAGTCTGATCCGCAATCTCGGTGGCGATGCCGTGCAATTGCAGGACGGCGAAACCGTGCAGGACATCGTGGCGCAACGTTGGCCGCAACCAGGCCGCGTGGTCGACCTGACAGTCAGCCAGCCGGAACAGGCGGCCAACCCGCACGCGTGGAACGATGTCGATATCGCCATCTGCCCGGGCGAGCTGGCGGTGGCCGAGAGCGCGGCGGTGTGGGTGAGCCACCCGGATAACGAATTCCGCTCGATTTACTTCCTCACGCAAAAGCTGGTGCTGGTGGTGCCGCGTGAGGCCATCGTCGACACCATGCGTGATGCCTACAGCCGCATCGCCATCCGCGAACACGGCTTTGGCGGCTTCATCGCCGGCAGCTCGCGCACCGCCGACATCGAGCAAAGTCTGGTGATGGGCGCACACGGCGCGATGGCCGCGCTGGTGGTGTTTGTCTGAGATAACACAAGCTTGCCTCAGCGTGTCTCGGCAGGCTGAGGCTGGCTGCCGCAGCAAGCAGCAAGCTTGGCCGCATACAGCCGGCTACATGCCCCCGCCCGACTCCGCCCTGCCGCTTGTATACCCCTTCATGCCAGCCTCTTCTGACGACGGCCAAACCACAGGCCCAGCGCATGAATAATCCCGATCGCGGCACAAATCGACGAGCTCCACCACATAAAGGCCGTGGACTGTTGTTGCAGATCCAGCAAGGTCAGCACCGGCAAGGGCGCCAAGCCGCGCAAGAGATAAACCGCAGCAATCAGGTACAAGACCGGCCGCTGCCACGGCAGACACGCCTTGCCGCGCGCCTCGCACAGGGCATACGCCGCCCAGATTGCCAGTATCAGCGCGATAGCGCTGGTCAGGAGCGCAGGCCGCCACGAGCCGCTCAGCTGCATATCAGCCAGCTCCGGCACCCCAAAAAAACGGTACCAGTCGGGGCCTCCGGCAATGATGGCCAGATGCGTTACGGCTGCCAGCAAGCTGCAAGCCCCCGCCAGCATGAGGAAACGGCGGGCATGAAATGCCGATGTTTCGGCAGCAAGATTGGGCAACATTCGCGACTCCTTAATCGACGGAATGGCGCATGCTAGCCGCCGCACAGTGCCGGCCGCTTGTACAAACACGACATGGCGCTAGACCACCGGCGCGTGGATGCCGAATTCGCTGGCGCTATGGCCGATCTGCTCCGGGATAGCAGCGTCTGCCTGTAAAAGTCGCCAAAAGCCTTCCTGACGATCCCGCTGTGACAGTAACTGCCCCGGACTGAGGCCCAGCAAACCGGCAAAATCGCGCGTCATCTGCGACTGGTCGTAATAGCCGCTATCCAGCGCCAGCTCGGCCAGCCGCCCGCGCCAGTCTTGTTGGGCCGACAGCAGGTTCAAGGCGCGCATATAGCGCCGCTGACGACGCGATGCCTGAAACGACAGGCCGTAACTGGCCAGAAATCTTCGCTCGAACTGGCGCACGCCCAAGCCCGCGCTGGCGGCCAACTCGACGACATTGCCTGATGCCAGAATCGGCTCGGGCAAAAACAGCGCGGATGCAGCCGCCTCTTCTGCCCGCCATGCCTGCCGCCGCAACCAGTTTGCCAACGCCAGCGACCACTGCAGGCCCGTCTTGCCCGGCAGCAGATCACTGGCGAGCCTGGCCACCTCCGCACCAAATAATGCCGACAAATCCAGCACCTGATCTGCCAGCAATCCGCCAGGGACCGAACAGATACGGCTTTGCCGCCCCGGCCACAGCACCGCACTGATCAGCGTGGTATCCGGCAAGGCACGGATATGCGCCTGACGGCTCAGCGGCCCGACAAAAAATGCCCGTGGCGTCGGCTGCCATTCGCCATCAAAACGGTATTGCATGCCCCCTGACCGGAAAATGCCCACCGTGCTAAAAGGCATGGCAGGCATCATCACCTCGCCGCCCGGGTTTTCCCGGACTTCCAGATACCAGATCAGTGACTTCAAATCCGCTGGCGCGGGCAGTAACAGACGCGACATGGTGGGTGCACGCAAAGGTTGGCCGCAGCCAGTCTAGCGCAACACTATGCATTCGTTCTGAAAGCCTTGCCGTTTGCTGCGGACTGCACAACTCAGCCATCCGGCACGTTCATGCAAAAAAGCTTGGCCGCAAGCACGAAGCAGTTGCGGCCAAGCTTTTTCACTCAATCCGGCAAAACCGTTCAGCCGGCCTGATCTTCCCTGAACAACCATCCGCCCAGCACTGCACCCACGACCGCGCCTGCCAGTTGCGCCAGCACAAAGCCCGTCACATCAGCCGGGGCGATGCCGGCGAAGGTATTGGTAAAGCTGCGCGCCAGCGTCACGGCCGGATTCGCAAACGAGGTGGAGGCGGTAAACCAGTAAGCCGCCACGATATACAGCGCCACCAGCATGGGCACCTTGTCTCGCGCGTAGCGCACGCCGCCGAGGATGGTCAGCAACAAGCCCGCAGTAGCGACCGCCTCGGCTATCCATTGCGGCCAACCTGTACGCACATGTTGCGAAGCCTGCAGCAGCGGCAGATCGAACATCGCATGCGCGAGCATCACACCGAGCACGCCGCCCGCACATTGCCACAGCAAATACGGCAGCACTTGTGCACGCGGTAACTCGCCACGCGCCGCCATCACCAGCGTCACCGCCGGATTGAAATGCGCGCCGGACAGCGGGCCGAACAGCGTGATCAGCACCACGAGGCCGGCGCCGGTGGCCAGTGCATTGGCGAGCAAGGCCACCGCGTCGTTACCGGCGGCAAGGCTCTGCCCCATGATGCCGGAGCCGACCACCACCGCCAGCAGCAAGGCGGTGCCGAGGCCCTCGGCGACATAAGCACGCACGCTCATAACTGGCCGATCTCCCGCAACGTCGCCTGCAAGCTGGCGCGATCCAGCGCGTCCAGATCCAGCGCCGCAAACGCTGCCACGCGGCGATGGACGATCTGGTAAGCCGCTTCGAACGCGGCCATCGCTTCTTCGTCATTGCGGCCAACGTGGGCAGGATCAGGCAGGCCCCAGTGCGCCTTCAGCGGCTTGCCCGGCCACAGCGGGCAGGTCTCTCCGGCAGCGCTATCGCAGACGGTAAACACAAAATCCATCTGCGGCGCGTCAGGCAGGCCGAACTCGTCCCAGCTCTTGCTGCGGTATTCGGCGACATTGATGCCGTGTTTCTCCAGTGTTTTCAGTGCATAAGGATTGACCTTACCTGTGGGCTGGCTGCCGGCGCTGAAACCGCGCAGGCGACCCGCGCCAAGCTGGTTGATCAGTGCTTCGCCGAGGATGCTGCGCGCCGAGTTGCCGGTGCAGAGAATGAGGACGTTGTAGACCTTGTCAGTCATGCTTTTTCCTTTCGCGGGAAACCACGGCCTCGATATTCTTGCGGCCGATCAGCTGGATTTTTTGCGGCGCCGGGGCACAGCAGGCGGCGGCACTGGTGCTGCCCGCTGCCGGGGCGCAGCAGCTGCTGTCGTCGCTGCTGGTGGCGGCCTCGGGTGCCTTGTAGGTCTCGGCGCTGCCCATGGTGCGGTAGGCTTCCCAGGCGATGCCGGACGGATCCTCCACCCAGTGCTTGTCGGATTTGGCGTAACAGCACACAGTGCCTTCCTCGCTCAGCGAAGGCATGGCGGCGCAGTCGATGCGTGCCTTGAATTCGGCCAGTTCTTCATCGCTGTCAAACTGCAGGCCCAGATGATCCAGCCCCGGCTGGGTGCCGCGCTGGCTGATGGCAAAGTTGATGCGCGGGTCTTCCGGCATCCATTTGGCGTAGTCAGGCTTGACGACGGCCGGCTCGCAGCCGAACACCACATTGTAAAAAGCGATGCTCTTGGCCAGATCATCGACCGCGACGTGTATATGCATGCGTTTCATGGTTTGACTCCCGTTTCAGCAACCGCAACCGTCTGCCGTTGACGCACGGCAACAGTTCTCGGTCATAAACGCCAGCAGGTCGTTCATGCTGGCAAAGTTGGCCGCATAAATCACATAGCGGCCCTCCTGACGCCCGGCAATCAGCCCGGCGTGGCTCAGTTCTTTCAGATGGAAGGACAAGGTCGCCGGCGCACAGCCCAGCGCCTCGGCCAGCTCGCCCGCAGCACGGCCGGCGGGGCCGGCTTCGACCAGCTGGCGAAATACCGCCAGCCGCGTCTCTTGTGCCAATGCGGCCAACATGGTGACTGCCTGTTTCGTTTCCATATTTTGACAATCGTTGAAATATGGAAGTGATTATCGGCAGGCGGCGGTCAAAAAGCAAGCGTCTTAGCAAAACAAAACCGCCTGCAGCAGAGCCACAGGCGGTTGGTGGTTTCCAGGGCAGGCGCTCAGGCCGCCGGTTTGGGCTTTTGCGTCATCCGCCCCGACAGCAGGCTGGCACTGGCAATCAGCAAGGCGCCCAGATATTCCTGCGCCTTCATCGCCTCGCCGGCCAACAGGTAGGCGGTGATGGCGGCAAACACCAGCTCCATCAGCATCAGCGTCATCACCTGCGTTGCCGGCAGCAGCGACAGGCCGTGCATGGAGATGATGCTGGTGGCGAGCAAGGTCGCCCCCAGACAGGCAAGGATGATCAGCATCTGGCCGTCGATCAGCGCCAGCTCGCTGCCCAGCGTGCCGCGCCACAGCAGCGACACCAGCCCGCAGCCGGCGACACCCAGCCAGACGGTGGCGGATTTCAGCGGCACAGGCAGGCCATGCGCACGCTTGGACAGCACATTGCCCAGTGCAAACGCCATGCCGCCCGACAGCGCCAGCCAGTCGGCACGGTCTGTCAGCATGCCGCCGGCCAACAGCCCCGGCCGGTACAGCATCACCGCCGCACCGGCCAGTGACAGCGCAATCACCAGCCAGCCCTCGCGGCTGAGCTTTTCGTGCAATAGCAGCCAGCAAAACAGCGCCGTCCACAAGGGCGACAGATAGAACAACAGCAGCACCCGCATCACCATGCCTTCGGATACCGCCAGCGTGTAGGAAAAATTGCACCAGCCATACAGCAGCGCCAGAGGCAGCAAGATCCACTCGAAGCGCGCCTGGCGGCGGAAAACATCACGAAACAGCCACACGCCCATACAAGCGGCCATGATGTAGACCACCAGCGACGTTGCCGCCGTGGAAAAGCCGGCCTCGTGCAGAAAGCGGAACGGATACCACATCACGCCCCACACCCAGGCTGTAGTCAGCGCACAGCTCACACCCAACAGCTTTTGCTTGGCAAGTTCCATAAGCTTTTCTTACTATTGTCCCTTTGTTGCATTGCAAGGAAGCGGCTTTGAACCCCCACCTCGATCTGTTGCAGCCCTACCCTTTCCAGCGCCTGCGCGGCTTGCTGGCCGATATCGTGCCACCCGCAGGATTAAGCCATATCAATTTATCGATAGGCGAGCCCAAACACCCGACACCCGAGGTGGTAAAAAACGCGCTGATCGCCTCGCTGGACGGCCTGGCCGCCTACCCGGCCACGCTGGGTACGCCAGAATTGCGCGCCGCCTGCGCCAGCTGGCTGCAGCGTCGCTACGGCGTGACGGTGGATGCCGCGCGCGAAATTTTGCCGGTATGCGGCAGCCGCGAGGCGCTGTTCTCCTTCGTGCAGGCAGTGATGAGTGCCGGAGGCGATGAAAAGCCGGTGCTGATTTCGCCCAATCCTTTCTACCAGATCTACGAAGGCGCCGCGCTGCTGGCCGGCGGCGAGCCTTTTTATGTCAACTGCCTCGCGGCCAATCGTTACCAGCCGGACTGGGCCAGCGTGCCCGAGTCGGTGTGGCAGCGCACCCAGGTGGTGATTGTCTGCAGCCCGGGCAACCCGACCGGCGCGGTGATGAATCTGGACGACTGGCGCGAGCTGTTTGCACTGTCCGATCGCTACGGCTTCGTCATTGCCAGCGACGAGTGTTATTCCGAAATCCACTTCGGCACGCCGCCACTGGGCGGGCTGGAGGCGGCACAAAAACTCGGCCGCAGCTTCGAGCGCCTGGTGATGTTCACCAGCTTGTCCAAGCGCAGCAATGCGCCGGGCCTGCGTTCCGGCTTTGTGGCGGGCGACGCCAAAGTGCTGGAAAAATTCCTGCTCTACCGCACCTATCACGGCAGCGCGATGAGCGTCACCATCCAGCAGGCCAGCATTGCCGCGTGGAACGACGAAGAACATGTCGAGTCCAACCGCGCTGCCTATGCCGCCAAATTCGACGCGGTAACCGGCCGTCTTTCCCGTATCCTTGAGGTATCGATGCCGGATGCCGGCTTCTACCTGTGGGCGGCAGTGCCCGGCGGCGATGATGTAGCCTTTGCCCGTCGTCTGTTTGCCGAACAGCACATTACCGTCTTGCCCGGCAGCTTCCTCGCGCGCGATGCCCACGGCGTCAATCCCGGTGCCGGCCGTATCCGCCTGGCGCTGGTGGCACCGCTGGCCGAGTGTGTCGAGGCCGCCGGCCGTATCGAGGCCATGCTGGCCTGATCGCAGAATCTGCGGCCAAGCTCATGGTTGGCCGCAACGTACTACCCCGAAAATACAAAGGAAATACCATGCACCCGTTGCAGAACCTGATCGAACAAGCTTTCGAAGACCGTGCCAACATCACCCCGGCCACCGTGACTGCCGAAGTCAAAAGCGCGGTCGAGCAAGTGATCGCCGAACTGGACGCCGGCACCCTGCGCGTTGCCGAGAAGATTGACGGCGACTGGGTAGTGAACCAGTGGGCGAAGAAAGCCGTGCTGCTGTCCTTCCGCATTCGCGACAACGAAGTGCAGGACGACGGCGTGAGCCGCTACTTCGACAAGGTCGACACCAAGTTTGCCGACTGGGATCAGGCGCGCTTCCAGGCCGCCGGTTTCCGCGCGGTACCGGGCGCCGTGGCACGCAAGGGTGCCTACATTGCCAAAAACACCGTGCTGATGCCGTCCTATGTCAACATCGGTGCCTATGTCGATGAAGGCACCATGGTCGATACCTGGGCGACTGTCGGCTCTTGCGCACAGATCGGCAAAAACGTGCACCTGTCAGGCGGCGTCGGCATCGGTGGCGTACTGGAGCCGCTGCAGGCTAACCCGACCATCATCGAAGACAACTGCTTCATCGGCGCACGCTCCGAAGTGGTAGAAGGCGTGATCGTCGGCGAAGGCTCGGTGATCTCCATGGGCGTCTACATCGGCCAGTCCACCAAGATTTACGACCGCGAAACCGGCGAAATCACTTACGGTCGCATCCCGCCAGGCTCGGTTGTCGTATCGGGCAACCTGCCATCCAAAGACGGCAGCCACAGCCTGTACTGCGCGGTGATCGTGAAGAAGGTTGACGCCCAGACCCGCAGCAAGACCAGCATCAACGAACTGCTGCGCGGCGTGTAAGTTTTTGCCTTCAGGCAAAACACTTACATAGAAATGCCACGCTGTTGCAGACCAATGCCATGGCTTTTTGCGCCATGCAGCATAGAACGCTAGAATAGCGGGCATAAAACAACAAAGGGGATCGGCTGCCGATCCCCTTCTGTATTCTGCCGCAAGGACACACACCCCATCGTGGAAACCGACAGTTTTATCGAATTTCGCAATGTGAGCTTCGCCTACGGCGACCGCCCCATCCTGCAGGACATTTCGCTGCGCATCCCGCGCGGCCAGCTGGTCGCCATCATGGGCGGCAGCGGCAGCGGCAAGACCACGCTGCTGCGCCTGATCTCGGGCCAGGTACAGGCCCAGCAAGGCCAGGTACTGGTAGACGGCCAGGACGTTGGCCGCATGAGCCAGCGCGAGCTTTATCAGCATCGTCGCCGCATGGGCATGCTGTTCCAGTTTGGCGCGCTGTTTACCGACTTGTCGGTATTCGACAATGTCGCCTTTCCGATTCGCGAACACACCGCCCTGCCAGAAAGCATGATCAATGATCTGGTGCTGATGAAGCTGCACGCCGTCGGCCTGCGCGGCACCGAGGCGCTGATGCCGGCCGAGCTGTCCGGCGGCATGGCACGCCGTATCGCACTGGCACGCGCCATCGCGCTGGATCCGCAAATCATGCTGTACGACGAGCCTTTCACCGGGCTGGACCCGATCTCGCTGGCAACCATTGCCCTCCTGATCAAGAAATTCACCGATGCCCTCGGCACCAGCGCCGTCATGGTTACCCATGATGTGCACAAATCGCTGGAGATCGTCGATTACGTCTACTTCATCGCCAATGGCCGCGTAGCCGCCAGCGGTACGCCCGATGAAGTACGTACCTCCGACTCGCCGTGGTTGCACCAGTTCGTGCATGGCGAGGCCGACGGCCCCGTGCACTTTGCCTATCCCGCCACGCAAAGCCTGGCGCAAAGCTTTCGCCTGAAGGAGCGCTGATGCTGGACTGGTTTCTGAATCCGCTGCGCCGCCTCGGCCACAGCACCATCAACGCCGTGTGGAAACTCGGCATGATGAGCCGCTTTTTGCTGGCGATTTTCATGCAGTCCGGCCAGAGCCTGCTGCGCTTTCATCTGGTGATACGCGAGGTGTATTTCGCCGGCGTGCTGTCGCTGATCATCATCATCGTCTCCGGCCTGTTTGTCGGCATGGTGCTGGGGCTGCAGGGCTATAACACGCTGTCACGCTTCGGCTCGGCCGATGCCCTGGGCGCGCTGGTGGCGCTGTCGCTGCTACGCGAACTCGGCCCGGTGTTGGCCGCACTCTTGTTTGCCAGCCGTTCGGGCAGCGCGATGACCGCCGAAATCGGCCTGATGAAGGCTACCGAGCAGCTCGAGGCGATGAGCGTGATGGCAGTCAACCCGATTGCCCGCGTAGTCGCACCACGCTTCTGGGCCGGCGTGATTTCGATGCCGGTGCTGGCCGCGCTGTTCAATGTGATGGGGATTTTCGGCGGCTATCTGGTTGGCGTGGTGATGATAGGCCTCGATGCCGGTACGTTCTGGTCGCAGATGCAGAACAACGTCGATCTGCATTACGACGTGGTCAACGGCCTGATCAAGAGCGTGTTTTTTGGTCTGGCTGTGACGCTGATCGCAGTTTTTGAAGGTTTTGATGCCACCCCGACGGCTGCTGGCGTATCGTCAGCCACAACACGTACCGTGGTGACATCGGCCCTGGTTATCCTGGCGCTGGACTTCGTCCTGACCGCCTTCATGTTCTAGGAATGCTCTGAAATGAAACGATCTATCATGGACTTGTGGGTCGGCATCTTTGTCGCCATCGGTCTGGCTGCCGTCACCTTTCTGGCGCTCAAGGTCGCCAACCTGACGCCGCAAAGCCAGGACAGCAGCTACACCCTGGTGGCCGAGTTCGACAATATCGGCGGCTTGAAAGTGAAGGCACCGGTCAAATCTTCCGGTGTACTGGTTGGCCGCGTCAGCAATATCGAGCTCGACACCCAGCGCTATGTGGCCAAGGTCACACTGAGCATGAGCAATCAGTATCACTTCAGCCGGGATGCCAGTGCCGAGATCCTGACTGCCGGCCTGCTGGGCGAACAGTACATCGGCCTCGTGCAGGGCGGTGACGAAGAAAACCTCAAGCCGGGCGAGCGTATCCAGCTGACCTCGTCGGCGCTGGTACTCGAACAGCTGATCGGCAAGTTCATGACCAGCTTTGCCGAAGGCAATAACAAGGCCGATGCTGCCAAGACAGAAAACGGCCAGTAAGCACCCTCCATTGACCGAAGAAAGACAGAATCATGAAAAAGTTCTTTAGCTGTATCGCCCTGATGCTGGGCCTGATTTCCCCCGCCATGGCCAATGATGATGGCGCGCTGAACCTGATCCGCGACACCTCGCGCCAGGCGCTGGAAACCCTGAAGAAAGAAGACGGCAAGAATACCGGCAAGATCCGCGAACAGCTGGTCACCATGGTCACGCCGAAATTCGACTTCCAGCGCATGACCGCTCTGGCCGTCGGCAAGGACTGGCGCGCCGCGACGCCGGCACAGAAAGAGCTGCTGGCCCGCGAATTCCAGACCCTGCTGGTCGGCACCTACTCGGCCACCATGACCCGCTTCAAGAACGCGCAGATCGAGGTCAAGCCGACCGTGCAGTTCAATAACGAAGGTCGTGAAGCGGTGGTGAAATCCGAAGTTACCCTGCCAGGCGGCAATGCCGAGCGCAAGCCTATCAATGTCGACTACACCCTGTACAAGACCCCGCAGGGCTGGAAGGTATTCAATGTGTCGGTCGAAGGTGGCAGTCTGGTAACTATCTACCGTAACCAGTTCGGCGAACAGGTGCGCAAGAGCGGCATCGACGGCCTGATCAAGTCGCTGCAGGAAAAGAACGGCAGCAAGGCATGAAACTGCGCGAAATCGCACCGGGCCAGCTGCAACTGAGCGGCGAGCTGACCATGGCCACCGTAGCCGGCATTCTGCCCGAGCTGGAAAAAGCCATCGGCAATGGCGCCATGACCATTGACCTGGCCGGCGTCAGCCTGTGCGACTCTGCCGCGCTGGCACTGCTGCTGGCACTCAAGCGCCGCCAGGACAGCCGCAGCCTGCAGTGGAGCAATCTGCCGCTAAGCCTGTTGCGCCTCGCGCGCCTTTACGAACTCGATAGCTTGCTGGACCTGCCGGAAGGACAAGCATCATGAAACGCACCCTGTTGCTGTTAAGCAGCGTAACGGTACTGGCGGGTTGTGCCAGCACCCCGTCAAACCCGCAAGACCCGCTGGAGCCGATGAACCGCGCGGTATTCGGCTTCAACGAGGCGGCCGACCGTGCCGTGCTGAAGCCGGTTGCCGAGGCTTACCGCTTCGTCACGCCGCAGCCGGTGCGCAGCGGTATCAGCAACTTCTTTGACAATATCCGCGACGTTTACAGCCTCGGGAATCATGCGCTGCAAGGCGAAGGCAAGAAGACCGCCACCGATATTTTGCGCGTCGGCATCAACTCGACCTTCGGCCTGTTCGGCCTGATCGATCTGGCGACGCCGATGGGCCTGCCCAGCTACAAGGCCACGCTGGGAGATACCTTTGCGCATTATGGCTGGCAGAACAGCAGCTATCTGGTATTGCCGTTTTACGGCCCGACCACCGTGCGTGACGGTACCGGCATGATCATCACGCAAAGCAGCGAGTTTCCGGCAAACCAGTACGGCACCCAGACGCGTATAGCGGTTGCCAGCGTGATCAATGTCGTCAATATCCGCGAACAGCTGCTTGGTGTCGAAAAACTGGTAGAGGGTGCCGCACTCGACAAGTACAGTTATGTCCGTGATGGCTATCTGCAGATCCGCAACCGGCAACTCGGCCAGTCTCCGGTCAGCAATCCTGACGATGACAATATCGACGATCTTGTCGATACCGATGCCTCGGCAGCCGCCGCCAGCGCACCGGCTGCGACAGCGCCCTGAACTTGCTGCCAGAGCATGAAAAAACGGACCGAGAGGTCCGTTTTTTCATGGCACAACCATCCGGCAAGCTGCACTACCACAGCCCGAGTTCCAGCCCCGCGGCCAAGCTTGCCCCCAGTTCGGCCGCGGCCGCCAAAGCTGCCGGATCCGGCTCGCCCTTGACTACCAGTGGCGGCAATACCGCCTGCCAGCCATAGCCGGTCGCAATGCGCTCGACAGCCCGCACCGCGCCACTGCCATCGTTGCCGGCCGATACCATCAAGGCATAAGGCCGGCCGGACATCAGCCCTTGCGCCGGATAATAGGTTCGATCGAGAAAATCCTTCAGCGCACCTGCCATATAACCGAAGTTTTCCGGCGTCGCCAGCAATAGGCCATCCGCCGCCAGCAAGTCATCAATTCCTGCCTGCAGGGCTGGCAAGATGCGCTGTTGGACATCGTCAACGTTGGCCGCCATCGCGGCTGCCGCCGCCTCGACCAGCTGCAAGGTGCGGCCCGTCTGGCTGGCGTACACGCACAGCAAGGTTTTCATGGCGCATCACGCAGCAGCTCGGCCAGCAAGGCTTCTTGCGGCCAAGCCGCGGGCACCACAAAACCGCGCGCGACTTCCTGCCAGTCCTCGCCCTGCCCCATCGGCAACATCTCGGCTAGCAGCTGCGGCGTATCACAAGTCTGCAAGTGGGCACGCATGGCGTCTTCATCCAGCAGCGATGAGGCCGGCAAACGTGCCGGCGACAGCCAGCGCAGACGCGGCAATACACACCAGCGGCTATCGGCGCTTTGACACGGCCACGGCAGTGGCTGCAGCTGCCACCAGCCGCACCAGGCCTCAACCGGACGATCAGGCCAGTTGGCCGCAGCAACAAAATGCATGCCGCTGATGCGGCAATAAGCTGCAGTCGGCGTAAAGCCCGCCGGCAAGCAAGCCGCCGGATGCGTGCTCAGCTGCAGCTGTTGTTGCAGACGCGCCTGTTTGCGCCAGCGCGCATCGCGCAAGCTGGGGCCGACAGCATGGCCGTCGACATCAAGGTAATACTTGCTGGCGGTTTCCAGATGCAGCGGCTCGCCATCGACACGCAGCAAAAAATCGAACTCGCCCACCGTGCGGCGGCTGTCTTGCACAGTAAGGTTGGCCGCCACCAGCTCGATATGCGGGGCCAGCCTGAACCAGAAGCGCCACAGCCGCTCGGCATGAAAACCGAGTCGCCGCACCGGCGCGGCTGCCAGCCAGGCATCCAGCGCGGCGGGATCCGCATCCAGCGCCAGGAGTTGCGGCCAACCTTGCGGCCCGAGCAAACGCCCCGGCGCGATTTCGGCCGCATCCGCCCACGGCGGCGGCATGGTTAGCAAGGCGGCCAGATCGCGCACGGCCGGATGACGCAATTCACGCAAGGCCGCCTGCCACATGCTCAGTCTTTCTTGCGCGGCGGCTGGGTGCCGTCGGCAAAGCGCTGGGCCTGGCGGAACAGCCCGCGCAGGATGTCGATCTCCTCGCGCTGCAGGCCGGCACGGTTGAACAGGGTGCGCATACGGCGCAGCAGGCGCTCGCTATTGCGCTTTTCCAACAGGCCCAGATCGTCAAACGTCTGCTCGAGGTGGCCGCAGAAACTGTCGACCTCGCCCAGCGTCGCGGTGCGGTCTTCCGGTTTCAGATAGTCCACCGTCGTGTCGGTGTGGCTGAACAGCTCGTAAGTCATTACCTGCACCGCCATCGCCAGATTCAGCGAGAAGTAATCCGGATTGCCCGGCACGGTCACCAGCCGGTTGCACTGCTCGACTTCCTCGATAGACAGGCCGAATGTCTCATTGCCGAACACCAGCGCCACCTGCTCGCCATCACGCGCGCGCGCGATCAGCTCTGGCGCGGTCTCGCGCGGGGTAGACAGCGGCGTCGACAATTCGCGCCGGCGGCTGGTCAGCGCACAGGCGATGGTGACATCCGCCAGCGCCTCGGCCAGCGTGCCGACAACGACCGCCTGCTCCAGCACATCGACCGCGCCGGACGCTAGGGTGTTGGCCTCTTCACTCGGAAACACCTTGGGCTCGACCAGATACAAACGGGTCAAGCCCATGGTTTTCATCGCGCGGGCGGCAGAACCGATATTGCCGGGATGGCTGGGACGCGCCAGCACGACACGAATGTTCTTCAAAAAATCAGGGACTTGGGGTTTATTCATGGCTCAATTTTGCGTACAATCACGCCCAGATTATAAAACTCCGCTACGGCGGGGTTTTTTCGTTCCTTAACACCGACCAGTTTTTAGCCGCTTGCGGCCAACCTTTTGACGTTGGCCGCAAGCCGTTGATCCATTAGAGGCCGTATGCATCCAGTACTCAATATCGCTATCAAGGCTGCCCGTCGCGCCGGCACCGTTATCCAGCGCTCTTCGCTGAATCTCGACACCATCCGTGTAGAGAAAAAACAGCAAAACGACTTCGTGACCGAAGTTGACAAGGCCGCCGAGCAGGCAATCATCGATGTGATTCTGGAAGCGTATCCGAAGCACGCGATTCTAGCAGAAGAGTCTGGTGCACAAGGCATCGGCCAGTCCGAGTACGAATGGATCATCGACCCGCTGGACGGTACCACCAACTTCATTCACGGCCATCAGCAATACGCCGTGTCCATCGCCATGGCGCATCGCGGCCAGATCCAGCAGGCCGTGGTTTACGACCCTAGCCGCAACGACATGTTCACCGCCAGCCGTGGTGTCGGCTCCTTCCTGAACGATCGTCGTATCCGCGTTTCCAAGCGTTTCCAGATCAATGAACTCCTGATCGCGACCGGCTTCCCGGTGACCGACCAGAGCTATGTCGATACCTACTTCGCCATCCTGAAAGACGTGATCGGCAAGACTGCCGGCGCACGTCGCGAAGGCTCGGCCGCGCTTGACCTGTGTAATGTGGCTTGCGGCCGTGTTGACGGTTTCTTCGAATTCAACCTGAAGCCTTGGGACATCGCTGCCGGCAGCCTGATCGTACAAGAGGCTGGCGGCATGGTCACCGACATGCACGGCGAGCAGACCTGGCTGGAAAGCGGCGACATCGTTGCGGCCAACCCGAAGGTACTGGGCCAGCTGCTGCCACTGATCGGCAAGCACCTGTAAGCCGGCACGCAGCCTGTCATGAAAAACCCGCCCTCAGGCGGGTTTTTTCTTGTCGGCACTTGATAGCATTTCTGGCGCAATCACTGTGCCAATCCGAAGCAGAATACGGACAATGTGCCCAATTTGGGGCACCGTCAGGCATGGCTATCGAAAGGCTTGTGGATAATTCCTCCTTCCTACCCGAAGGTGGTACGCCCCATGACTGTCTCGCGCCATATTGTGCTGATGTTGCTGGCCATCCTGCTGCCGGTTGCCTGCGGGCTGTCCTGGCTGCTGTACAGCGGCTGGCTGGCGCAGGAACACAATCTGCAGCAAAGACTGGATGCGCTGGCGGTGCAACAGCAGCAGCTGCTGGACTACCAGTTGCAAAGCGGCCAGCAGATTGCCGCCACCGCGGCCAACAGCCAGTGGGCACCAGCCATGCAGCAGAGCGAATGCCGCCCGGCCCTGCTCAGCCATGCTCTCGCCGGCAATGCCAGCTTCAGCAATCTCGTCACGGTAGATAACGATGGCGAGGTCATCTGCTCGGTATTGCCGCTGGACAACGCGGCCAGACAGCGCGTCAGCAGCCTGCCCGAATTACCCGGCCTGTTGCAGAACACCCACCCCGCCATCAGCGAGCCGATGTTCGCCCCGATTTCACGGCGCTGGATCAGCGCAATCAGCCATCCGATCAAGCAGGATGGCCACATTGTCGGCCAGGTAATCCTGTCGCTCGATCTGAAAGCACTCGACCGCATCACCCTGCCAGCCGACTTGCCAAACAGCGTGCAGTGGCAAGTCATCAGCGCCAAGGGCCGCTTGTTGCAGGCCAGCGATGCCAGCCTGCATCTGGCCACCTTGCCGGTGCTGCAGGAGGGCATGATTCACCGTCTGCAAGTACTGACCAATACCCGCTGGCAAGTACAAGTCAGCATGCCGCAGTGGTCTTTGCGTGCCACCTTGCTGAAACAGGGCACGCCGCTGATGGCCGGCATGCTGCTGGCCGTGCTGATTGCCGCCGTCTGCGGCTATTTGCTGGCGCGCTATCTGCTGCGCAGTGTCAACGCGCTGACCAGCTTTGTGCTGCGCGTGGCCAAGGGGGAAAACAGCCTGCGCGTCGAACCGGACGGCCCCAGCGAGTTGCGCGTGTTGGGCAGCGAGATCAACCGCATGCTGGATGCGATGGAGTTTTCCGAATCACGCTATCGCCTGCTGTTTGGTGCCTCGACCGACGGCGTGATCGTGGTCAATCGCCAGATGCTGATTCTGGCCGTCAACGAGCAATGTGCAAACATGTTCGGCTACTCGGTAGAAGAGCTGACCGGACAGTCGATCAACATCCTGCTGCCGGTCGAACTGCGCGCGGCCCACCAGCATATTGCGGCCAACTATGCGGCCAACCCGGTCGGCCGTGGCATGGGCCATCGCCCGACCCTGCGAGGCCTGCACAAGAATGGCGGCACAGTACTGGTGCAAATAACCCTGTCGCCGCTGCCGCAAGGCAGCCACGGCATTGCCGCCGCCATCATCCGTGATGTCAGCGAGCGCCAGCAGCTGAAAGACCAGCTGTTGTGGATGTCGCAGTACGACTCGCTGACCCGCCTGCCCAACCGTTTCCTGCTGATTGACCGCCTCGGCCAGGCGGTACAGCGCAGCCAGCAGCACGGCCAGCCGCTGGCGCTGATTCTGATCGGGCTGGATCACTTCAAGGTGATCAACGATGCCTACGGCCACGACTGCGGCGACACGCTGCTGATCCAGCTAGCGCAGCGGCTGTGTACTGCCGCTGGCGACACCCGTACCGTTGCCCGCGTCGGCGGCGACGAGTTCGCCATCATCATTGATGACCAGGCCTCACCGCAGCAGCTGCCTGCCATCATCGAACGACTGCGCCAGCGCCTGCAACGGCCGCTGGATGGCCCGGATATGGACAAGATCCAGATCAGCTGCTCGATAGGCGTAGCGCTCTACCCTGCCGACGCCAGCGACAGCCGCAGTCTGCTGAAGGCCGCCGATACCGCGCTGGCTGCGGCCAAGCAACTGGGGCGCGGCAATATCCGCTTTTACCGCGAAGATGAAACCGCCGACTACCGCCAAGAACTGGAGCTGGAAATCCGCCTGCGCGAAGCGATTGCCGAAGACCAGCTGCAGCCCTACTTCCAGCCGATTGTCGATACCCGCAGCGGCCGCATCATTGCCGTCGAAGCACTGGTACGTTGGCCGCAACGCGAGGGCATGATCTCGCCGGCGCTATTCCTGCCGCTGGCCGAAAACGCCGGCCTGCTGCCGACACTGGAACAGCAAACCCGGCGCAAGGCGCTGCAGGCGATCCGCCACTGGAACAATCTGGGTTATGCACTGCAGCTGTCGATCAATGTCTCGGCCGGCGAGTTCGAAAGCAGTGACTTCATCGAGACGCTGGATCGTCAGCTGCGTCACAACAATATCGACCCGGGCCAGATCGTGCTCGAAATCACCGAAAGCGCGGTACTGCACCATCAGGACAGCGCAGTTGCCCGCATGCAGGATCTGCACAGCCGTGGCTACCGCATTGCGATTGATGATTTTGGTACCGGCTATTCCAGCCTGTCCTATCTGCACACCTTCCCGTTTGACCGCCTGAAGCTGGACCGCTCCTTCATCGCCCAGCTGCCGCAAGACGAAAAAGCCGGCATGGTGACCGCCGCCATTATCGGCATGGCACATGATCTGGGCCTGAACGTAGTGGCGGAAGGTGTCGAAACAGCCGCGCAACAGGCGATGCTGGCCAAGATGAAGTGCGATGCGCTGCAGGGCTTCTACCTGCACAAGCCACTGCCGCTGGAAGCGGTCAGTCAGCTACTGCTGGCAAGCCGGCTTGAAGAGCCTGCAATGCACTGATCTTGTCGGCGATCTGCAGCAACATCACTGTCTGGCGGGAGGCCCCATCGGCCTCCCACAAGGCCACCGCCTTCTCGCTGATCAGCAAGCCACCGTCGGGTAGCCGGCTGATCAGGCCGTCATCAATCATCTGATGCACCTTGCGCCGCACGGTTTCGCGAGGGTAACCACTCGCTGTCGACAGCGAATGGATATTACAGAATGGAAATTCCTGCTGTTGCTGGTGATAAAGCCGCTGCGCCTGCGGATGGCGGCTGGAGATTTCCAGCATCAGATAGGCCTTGACGAGGTCACCGGCAAAAAACTCGGCGGCAGCACGCATCTGCAGCAATAACAGCTGATTCTGGTGGATATGAATGCAGACAGGGATCTCTGCCGGCCGGACTGTCAGTCGCTCGCGGCATGTTTCGGGAATTTTCCCACTTTGCAGACATAGCGGGTATGCGCAAAGATTGCTTAGGTTCTGCTTACGATTCTGCATTATTTTGCCTGTATAACAGGCAGCAACGGTTTAAAACAACAACACCTAGAGGCAATATGTTCAAGTCAGTCAAAAGCAAACTGGTCTTACTGACCCTCAGCGCCACCCTCGGCATTCTATTGATGACCATATGGGCGCTGTTTAATCTGCATCAGACTCTGCGTGATCAGGTCATCCAGGAAACCCGCTATCTGACGCAATCCGCCATCTCGATTGTCGAGAGCTACGAAAAACGCAGCGGCGAACTCGGTGAAGAAGAAGCCAAGCGCCGCGCAATGGAAGCCGTCATGGCTATCCGCTATGGTGCCGACGGCTACTACTTCGTGCTCGACAGCAAGCTTGACTACCTCGGTCACCCGATCAAGCCACAGCTGAAGGGCAAGGCACTGGTCGGCATGAAAGATGCCGACAATAAGGACCTGGGCGAGTTGTTTCAGCGCGCGCTGGCCAAGGATGGCATTGCCGAATTCATGTGGCCGAAACCGGGCGAAGAGCAGCCGGTCGGCAAACTGTCGGTGATCCAGAAATCGGCACAATGGGGCTGGGTGATCGGTACCGGCAGCTATATCGACCACATTGAAGCCGCAGTGATGCGCGAGGCCGAGCTGCTGGGCGCGGCGCTGATCGTGCTGTTGCTGATCATGAGCGCGGCCGGCCTGATGATAGGCCGCAGCATTACCCGTCGCCTCGGTGGCGAGCCGGACTACGCCTGTCAGGTGGTGGCCGCCATTTCGGCCGGTCGCCTCGACACCCCGATTGATACCCGCAAGGCCAAGGCGGACAGCCTGCTGGCCAGCCTTGCCGACATGCAGCAGCATCTGCGTGAAATGGTCGGCCAGGTCGTCAGCAATGCCGATCATCTGGTTGACGTGGCCGATGGCCTGAACCAGCACGTCGACAAGGTCGCCAGCGGCTCTGACCAGCAAAGCGAAGCCGCCACCGCCATGGCCGCCTCCATCGAGGAGATGACGGTCGGCATCAACCATATCGCCGACAATGCCCAGCACGCCCATCAGCTTGGCGTCAGCTCGGGCGAGCTGTCGCGCGAAGGCGCCAGCGTGGTACGCAAGGCCGTCGATGAAATGCGCCAGATCAGCGAGGAAGTCCAGCAGGCCTCCGACTCGCTGCAACGTTTGGTGGTCGATGTTTCGGGCATTTCTTCGATTGTCGGCATGATTCGCGACGTCGCCGACCAGACCAATCTCCTTGCCTTGAATGCCGCCATCGAAGCGGCGCGTGCCGGCGAACAGGGCCGCGGCTTTGCCGTGGTGGCTGATGAAGTGCGCAAACTGGCCGAGCGCACCGCACAGGCTACCGGCGAAATCGTGCAGAAGATCGAGCAGATCCGCCTGCTGTCCGAAGAAACCCAGCACGCGATGCAGGACACCGTGACGCTGGTGGCCTCGGGCCGGGCCTTGGCCGACGAAGGCGGCGAAGCGATTGCCCGCATCGAAGCCGCTTCGCAATCGGTGTTGCGTGCGGTCGAAGACATCACTCTGGCACTGAAGGAGCAAAGCGCGGCCAGCAACGAGATTGCCGTGCACGTGGAAGGCATTGCCGACAGCAGCAATCACAATGCCGTGGCCGCCCGCGCCGCCGCCAGCGCCACCCAGAACATGCACAGCCTTGCCGGCACCCTGCATGAGTCGGTGAAACGCTTCCATCTGGGCTAAACCCCGCCAGGTAAACGCCTGATGCCTTGCGCCGGCTGGCCGACAGTTTTTGCTGTCCACGCCGGTGCAGCCTGACTCGGGATTCGCAGGGGCCTGTCAGCAGCATCAAGGCTGCATGACCAAAAAAAACGGCCGGCATCTTGCCGGCCGAATGACCACAACGACTCGTATCCCCTGCTTGCGGCAAGACTCAGCGCAGCAGAAAACCCTGCCCGATCACATCTTCGGCTTCCAGCCACCAGCTGGCGCGACCACTATAGTGCGCGCGCCCGCTGACCCGCACCGTCACCGCATTCGGCATCACCGCCGGCTGCTGCGCCACGATCTCGCCGCTAAAAATGGCCCCGGTCGGGCTGTGAAATTCGCACACCGTACCGGCAGCCAGTTGGCCGCGCGCCTGCCGCAAGGCCATGCGCGCACTGACGCCGGAGCCGGTCGGGCTGCGATCAACCTCGGCATCGGCAAACACGCACAGATTGCGGCTGGGTGCGCCTTCATCCTGACCGTCGGTGAGAATGCTGCCGTACAGAAAGGCCAGATCGGCCGATTGCGGATGCTGCAACGTCAGGCTGGCGCGTACTGCGGCAGTCAGCCGGCTGGCGACATTCACCAGCTCGCGCAAGGGCTGATCCAGCGACAGCCCCAACCGCGCCACCGGGCAGATCACGTAAAACGCCCCGCCATAGGCAATGTCCACCGACAGCTCGCCAATGCCCGGCAGATTCACCGGATGATCGAGCGCAAAGGCAAACGATGGCACGCTGTCAAAACTCACCGCACCGTCGGCGCTGACCCAGGCCGTCACCAGCCCGCACGGGCACTCGATGCCGACGCGGGTCAGCGGCAGCTGCCGTGCCACCAGCCCCTCGTCCACCGCATAACGTGCGAGGGCAATCACCGCATGGCCGCACATGGTGCTGTAGCCTTCGTTGTGGATGAACAGCACGGCCAGATCAGCTCCCGGCAAGCTTGGCTGCACCAGCACCGCGCCATACATATCGTGATGGCCGCGCGGCTCGAACATCAGCAGCCGGCGCACGGCATCGAAGCGTTCGCGCATATCACGGCGCTTGGCGAGGATATCGTCGCCCTGAATATGCCCGGCCAGCTGGCTGATAATCCTTACCGGCTCGCCGCCGGTGTGCATTTCGACGGTATCGAACTGCCAGTCGCGCCAGCTCATGCCGTCACCGCCAGCGCGCAACGGGCGGCGGCCAGATCCCAGGCTGCACTGCCGACACTCTTGAAAAACACCGGCTGACTGACATCAAAACGGCCATCCAGCGCCGCCAGCAAATCCTTGACCGCCGTCCAATCCACCCCGGCCTGCAACAGATCGCCGGCCTCATGCCGGGCACCGGCCGGATCATCGCTGAACAGCTGACTGGCGCTGATCGTATTGCGGCCAACCTCGCACATCTCGGGGCGATAGGCACCAGTGGCAATCACCAGCCGCTTGCAACTTGCCGCCTCGTCGTACAACACACTGCGACTGGTGGTCAGCGTAATCACCACATCCACGGTCACCGCCACCGGCCCGCTCTGCGGCAACAGGCGCAGCGGCAAGGCCTCGTGTTCGCGACAGAAATCCTGCGCCCGGGCAAGGCTGCGGCTGTGCACGCTGACCATCAGCTGCGGATACAGCTCGGCCAGCGCTGCCAGATGGCCGGCAGCCTGGCGGCCGGTGCCGATCAGCGCGACATGGCGTGGCGAATCGGCCAGCAGGCAATCCATCGCCAGCATCGACACCGCCGCCGTCCGTCTGGCGGTCACCGTCGGCGCATCCAGCAACAACAAGGGTTGGCCGCAGACCGCGTCGTAAACCGCCACCACGCCGTGTATCGTCGCCAGCCCCGCCGGCTGGTTACGCGGGCAGACATTCACCAGCTTGTGTATCGCGATATCGCCGGCAGCGGCCGGCATCGACAGCAAGGTGCCGCCCTCGGGCAAGGGCAAGGCCTGTCGTGGCGGATTGTGCAACTCGCCGGCCGCCCATTGCCTTGCGGCATGGGCAAGCTCGCGGCACAGGGCGGCCATCGGCAGCCGCGCCGCGGTTTGTGCAGCATCCAGTTGCGGCAAACTCATCGGAAATCCTCTCTGAAAACGTCAAGCCTGGCCGCACTGCGACCAGGCTCTTGCGGCTCGCGCCTTACTGCACGACGGATTTGACCTTCCAGTCATTGGCGACTACTTCGGAGATGGTCACCGGCGCATTCTTCAGATTGCCGTTGCCATCAAAGCTGAAGTCAGCCGTCACGCCCTTGTAGCTGGTGCCGGCAATCAGCGGCAGGAACTTGGCCGGCTCGGTCGAGTTGGCACGCTTCATCGCATCGGCCACGATCATCACGCCGTCGTAGAACTGCGGCCCGAGCAACACCACCTCCTGCTTGAAGCGTGCCTTGTAGCGGCTTTCAAAATCCTTGCCGGCCGCCCGCGAGCCCAGCTCGCCACCCGGCACCGCCGAGAAGTGACCAGTCGAATCCGGGCCGGCCAGCTTGATGAAGGTCGGCGTGCTCAGCATGTCGCCGCCCATCAGCCGCGCATTGATGCCCAAGCGCTTCATCTGCCGTGCCATCGGCGCAGCCTGTGCATCGGCCCCGCCATAGAAGATCACGTCAGGGTTTTGCGCCTTCAGCGCGGTGAGGATGGAAGTAAAGTCGGTGGCCTTGTCATTGGTGTACTCGCGCTTGACCGGCTTTTTGCCCAGGCCCGACAGCGACTTCACGAATTCGTCGGCAATGCCCTGGCCGTAGGCGGTGCGGTCGTCAATCACAGCAATGCGCTGCGCCTTGAGTTCCATCACCGCAAAGCGGCCAAGCGAGCCGCCGACCTGGCTGTCCGAGCCGACCAGACGGAAGGCGGTCTTGTAGCCGGCACGGGTGTAGGCCGGGTTGGTCGATACCGACAGCTGCGGAACGCCGGCATCCGAGTAGATGCGCGAGGCCGGAATCGACACGCCGGAGTTGAAGTGACCGATGACGGCTTTCACACCGGCATCAACCAGTCGCTGTGCCACCTGGGTGCCGACCCGCGGGTCGGCCTGGTCGTCCTCGGACACCAGTTCAAACTTCACTTTCTGCCCGGCCACGGTGATAGGCTTGGCATTGAGATCATCAATCGCCATGCGGGTGGCGTTTTCATTGTCCTTGCCGTAATGCGCCTGCGGCCCCGACATCGGCGATGAAAAACCGATCTTCACCACGGTGTCAGCCTGCGCTGCCGAGATGGCAAACGGTGCCATCATGCCGCCCAGTGCCAGTACCAGATACCATTGCCGCATATTCTGCTGTGTCATGCTGTGTCTCCTCCTGCTTGCTGCTTCAATGTTGGCCGCAAGGGCCGCTCAAAACCGTGCCAATCGATAAGGCTGGCCATCCAGACTTGCCGTCTGGCCACAGATCATTTCGCCGAGCAGAGCCGCCGTGGTGGCGGCCAGGGTCAGGCCCAGATGGCCGTGGCCGGTGGCGAAGTACAGCCCCGCCACATCCGGCGCCGGGCCGATCACCGGCAAGGTGTCCGGCACCGAGGGGCGATTGCCCATCCACACGCTCATGTCTTCGGTGCTGAAGTCGCCGACGATGCGCCGCGCCTTGTCCAGCAGAATGTGGGCGCGCTGCCAGTTGGGCGGCGCATCGCGATGGGCCAGCTCGACCGTGCCGGCCAGGCGCAGGCCACCGCCGGCCATCGGCAGAATCACAAAGCTTTCGCTCGCGCACTGGATAAAGTGATGCAGCGCGACGCCGGCTTTCGGCAGCGTAACGTGGTAACCACGCTCGCTCTCCAGCGGCAGCTGGTAGCGGCCCTGACGGGCGAAGCGGTCGCTCCACACCCCGCAGGCAATCACCACCGCCTCGGCCGGCAGTTGGCCGCAATGTGCTGTACTCACCGCGCTGATGCGCCCGGCCTGGCTGACCGTGGCCAGCACTTCGTCACCCACAAAGCTGCCGCCGGCGCGCAAGAAGGCATCGAACAAACCGCGGGCAAAGGTGTACGGGTCGTCCACATGCGACCAGTCCGGCACCTCGACTGCCACCTGCCACTCGTCGGCCAGCCCCGGTGCGATGGCCGCCAGCTCGGCGCGTGTGCGCTTGTGCCAGCGCACACCGTGCTCGCGCTTGGTCTGCCAGGCAGCCGCCGCGGCCTGGAATTCAGCCTCGCTGCGATACAGCGTCAGATTGCCGTGTCGCCGCCAGATCAGCTCCAGCCCGGCATGGGCAATCAGCGGGGCGTAATCGGCATTCACCCGCGATAGCAGCGCCGACAGCGCAGTGGTGAGCTCGGCCACCTTGCGCGGCCGGCTGGCGGCGACAAAGCGTGCCAGCCACGGCGCCAGCGTCGGCAGATAGCGCCAGCGCACCGCCAGCGGGCCGAGCGGATCAAGCATCCAGCCCGGCACCTTGGCCAGTACGCCGGGTTCGGCCAGCGGAATGATGTCGCTGACGGCAAACGCGCCGGCATTGCCATAGCTGGTTTCCATCGCCGGCTCGCCACGGTCGAGCAGGGTTACCCGGCAACCGTCCAGCTGCAGCTTGAGGGCGGTGGCAATGCCGACAATGCCGGCCCCGACCACAATCACCTGTTTGCTCATGCCTGCCTCCTTGCCGCCTGCCGGCCCAGCTGCGCCAGTGCGCGGCCTGTCAGTGTTGGCTTGCGCATTCAGCCCACCTCGAAACCGTGAACATAGGGGTCGGCATCATCCAGCAGGATGCGGTTGTAGCCGGTGGTAATCGCCCAGCCGGCAATGCCGGGGACAATGGCCGGGATGCCGGCAACCTCGCACTCGGCCTCGATGCTGCCGGTGAACTGGCTGCCGATGAGGCTCTCGTGCACCAGCACATCGCCCTTTTTCATCAGGCCGCGGCCGTAACGCTGCGCCAGCCGCGCCGAGGTGCCGGTGCCGCAGGGCGAGCGATCGAGCGCCGCCGCGCCGTACAGCACCGCATTGGCCGCATGCGAGCCCGGCGTTTTCGGCGCGCCGGTCCACTGCACATGGCGCACGCCGCGGATATCGGCATCCAGCGGATGGACGATTTCGTAGTGCGCATTGATGAAGTCGCGCAGCTCGTTACCCATCGCCACCAGCTGTGCCGGCGTGTAATCGGCCATGTCGCGGTAGTTTGGCTGCGCCTCGACGATGGGATAGAAGTTGCCGCCGTAGGCGATGTCCACCTTCAGCCGACCCAGCGCACGGATCTCCACCTCCACATCACGCATGAACAAAAAGGACGGCACATTGGTGAGCTTGACCGACTTCACCTTGCGGCCAACCTGGCTGTACTCGGCCACCACCTTGCCGGCTGGCGTATCCAGATTCAGCACACCCGGCGTGCGCGGCGTCACCAGCTCGTGCTCGATGGCCATCGTCACCACGCCGATGGTGCCGTGACCGCACATCGGCAGACAGCCGCTGGTCTCGATGTAGAGCACCGCCACATCGCAATCGTCGCGGGTGGACGGGTAGAGGAAGGCGCCCGACATCTGGGCGTGGCCACGCGGCTCAAACATCAGGCCGGTGCGTATCCAGTCGTAGCGCGCCAGAAAATCCAGCCGGCGCTCGGCCTGGGTGCTGCCTTGCAGCTCGGGCGCGCCCTTGGTGATCAGTCTGACCGGGTTGCCACAGGTGTGGCCGTCTATGCATTCAAATTCGCGGATTGCCATCTCGTCGATTCCTCGGCTTGCGTTGCCACCAATGTAGAACCAGCAAATTTTGAATACAATAAAACACAGCAAATTAGCTAAAACACCACAGCAAGGCCAAGGCGATGTTTATGGCTTATTCTTGTTTTTATGATTAATAATCAGATACATAATTATGTGTTGCAAAAAATCACAGTTAATTTTGGATATCGCCACACAGGGTAACTTTGCAGATATTGCATACAAAAAGTGTTGAATTTTGTATCCAAAAAGTCCTAGCATGATGGTGACCGCAGCAAGCACGCTGCCCCCTACCCTCACAAGGAGCAAAGCCATGGCACATCTCTGGACTGGCGTTTTCCCCGCCGTAACCACCAAGTTCAACGCTGACGAATCGCTGGATCTGGCCGGCACCACCGCACACATCAAGTGGCAGCTCGAATGCGGTGCCGACGGCATCATCGTCTGCGGCTCGCTAGGCGAAGCCTCAACCCTGAGTGCCGATGAAAAAATCGCCATCCTGAAAGCTGCCAAGGAAGTGGCCGGCGACAAGCCGGTGCTGCTGACCGTGGCCGAAGACAGCACCCGCGCCGCTGCCGCGCTGGCGCAGGCCGCGCATGCCGCCGGTGCCGACGGCATCATGCTGCTGCCGGCCATGCGCTATGTGTCGGACGAGCGCGAGACCATCAATCACTATCAGCGCGTGGCCGATGCCAGCCCGCTGCCGATCATGATCTACAACAACCCGATCGCTTACGGCGTCAACATCACGCCTGAAATGTATGCCGAGATGGCGAAAGAGCCGAAATACGTGGCGATCAAGGAATCCAGCGGCGACATCCGCACGCTGACCAATGTGATCAACGCGGTTGGCAGCCGTTTTGCCATTTTCAGTGGCGTGGATGATCTGGCGCTGGAAAGCATCGTGATGGGTGCAGATGGCTGGGTGGCTGGTCTGGTGGTGGCCTTCCCGAAAGAAACCGTAGCCATCTACAAACTGGCCAAGGCCGGCCGCGTAGAAGAAGCCCGCGCCATCTACCGCTGGTTTGCGCCGCTGCTGCATCTGGATGTGTCGATGAAGCTGGTGCAGAACCTGAAGCTGTGTGAAGCGATGGTCGGTGTCGGTACCGAACACGTGCGCGCGCCGCGTCTGCCGCTGGCCGGCGCCGAGCGCGAGCGCGTGGCCGCCATCATCGAGGCCGGTCTCGCCGCCCGCCCGACCCTGCCAGCGCTGTAAGCCAGCCCGCAATACTCCCCTGAATGCTTGACGGCCCTGGCGATGCACTCGCCGGGCCGCTTTTTTTGGCACAGCCACAGGAGCCCATATGTACGGCAATCTGATCAACGGTGAATGGCTGCCAGGCAGCCACGCCATCATCAATCGCAACCCTTCTGACCTTGACGACATCATCGGCGAATATGCTGCCGCCAGCGCCGCCGATATGCAGACTGCGGTCGCCGCCGCCCGCGCCGCCTTCCCGGCATGGTCGCTGACCACGCCACAACAACGCGCCGATATTCTCGATGCGGCCGGCAATGAAATCCTCGCACGCAAGCAGGAACTGGGCAGCCTGCTGGCACGCGAAGAAGGCAAGACGCTGGCCGAGGCCATTGGCGAGGTTGGCCGCGCCGGCCAGATCTTCAAATTCTTTGCCGGCGAAGCGCTGCGCGCGCAGGGCGAGCTCGTCGACTCGGTGCGCCCCGGCGTGGAAGTCCTGATCAGCCGCGAGCCGGTCGGCGTGGTCGGCCTGATTACACCGTGGAACTTCCCGATCGCGATTCCGGCGTGGAAAGCCGCGCCGGCACTGGCGTTCGGCAATACCGTGGTGATGAAACCGGCCGAGCTGGTGCCGGGCTCGGCGTGGGCGCTGGCCGACATCCTGCAGCGTGCCGGCCTGCCGGCCGGGGTGTTCAATCTGGTGATGGGCAGCGGCCGCGTCCTTGGCCCGGCCATGCTGGAGGCAGGCATCGACGCGCTGAGTTTTACCGGCTCGCAAGCAACGGGGCAAAAGTTGGCCGCAGACTGCGCGGCACGCGGCATCAAGCTGCAACTGGAAATGGGCGGCAAGAATCCGCTGATCATTGCCGACGATGCCGCACTCGAGCAGGCGGTAGAATGCGCGATCAACGGCGCGTTTTATTCGACCGGCCAGCGCTGCACTGCCAGCAGCCGGCTGATTGTCTGCCCGCAGATTTACGATGCCTTCGTCGACAAGTTGGCCGCACGCACCGCCGCCTTGCGCGTCGGCCACGCGCTGGCTGCTGACACACAGATCGGCCCGGTAGCCAGCGAGGCACAACTGGCGGGCAATCTCGCCTATATCCGGCACGGACAGGAAGACGGCGCGACCCTGCTGTGCGGCGGCGAACGCCTGAGCCTAGCCACCCGCGGTTACTTCCAGGCGCCGGCGCTGTTTGTCGATTGCCAGCCCGGCATGCGCATCAGCGAGGAGGAAATCTTCGGCCCGATCGCGGCAGTGCTGCGCGCCGACAGCTACGAACACGCACTGGCGCTTGCCAATGACACGCCGTTCGGCCTCGCCGCCGGCATCTGCACCCAGTCGCTGGCGGTGGCGCGACACTTCCGCCGCCATAGCGAGGCCGGCATGGTGATGGTCAACCTGCCGACTGCCGGCGTGGATTACCACGTGCCGTTTGGCGGGCGCAAAGGCTCCAGCCAGGGCCCGCGCGAGCAAGGCCGCTACGCCGCCGAGTTCTACACCACGGTCAAGACTTGCTATCTGGGCTAAAGCGCGCGACGGCCACACAACACGCCCCTTTCCAGGTACTCATTAATGACATTGACAATTCTGGTAAGGGGCAAGTTGTGCTATGTTTAGCCATCCTTGCCAAGAGACGATCATGAAGCCGGAAAGCAACGCCACCCAAGCGGGTACTCTGTCCCTCACCGCCCAGGCCACCGAGGCCATCCGCCAGCGCATTCTGGCCGGCGAATGGGCCGATGGCAGCCAGCTGCGCCAGGAAGCCCTGTCGCGCGAGCTGGGCATGAGCCGCGTACCGGTACGCGAGGCGCTGCGCCAGCTGGAAGCAGAAGGCCTCGTCAACATCATCGACAACAAGGGGGCCGTGGTTTCGCAGCTGTCCCTGACCGAAATCGTCGAACTGCTGCGTGTGCGGGTGTTACTGGAATGCGATGTGCTGCTGGAAGCCATTCCGCAGCAAACCAGCGCCGATATCGAGCTGGCGCAATCGCTGCTGGCCGAGTTCGAGCTGGCACTGGCGCGGCAGGATGTCAGTGCCTGGGGCATCCTCAATGCCCGCTTTCATCTGGCGCTGTACCAGGCGGCCAATCGCCCGCAAACCTTGGCCATCATCGAGCAGCTGCACAACCGCACCGATCGCTACACCCGCATGCAGATCCTGCTGACCGGCTTTAACGATCGCGCGCTGCGCGAGCACGAACACCTGCTGGCACTATGCCGGCAAAAAGACGCCGTCTCCGCCGCCGCCTATCTGCGCCAGCATGTGCTGAATGCCGAAGAAGCCCTCGAAGCCTGGTATCGCGCGCAGGCCGCCAGCAAGCCGGCCAAACGTGGCCGCAAGCCGAAAAACAGCGTAGCCGCCTGACAAAAGCAAAGCCCTTGATTCACAAGAAAAAGCAGCAGATCAGCCATGCATTCATCGGCAAAAGCGCGGTTTAACCCCTGCGTTCACTTGCTTTTTCTGCGGTTTTTAGTAGAATTTCGGCCTGTGCTGCACATCGGGGTGTAGCTTAGCCTGGTAGAGCGCTACGTTCGGGACGTAGAGGCCGGAGGTTCGAATCCTCTCACCCCGACCAAGATTCAAAAAGCACCGACACTGTCGGTGCTTTTTTCATTTCGGCCCCAATCTGACGCCCATAAAAAAAGGTACGCATCGCGTACCTTGAGCCTCAGGCCACCTGCCCTGACCTGACTTACTTCTCGTTCTTGTCGCTTTCATTAACCCGCTTGATGAACAGCACAATGATGGTGCTGACAATAACGGTTGTCACACCGATGGTGATCAGACTCAGCACGCCCACCTGATCCGACAGCAATTGTTTCCACAGTTCCATGACGTTCTCCTCCCCGGCCGCAACCGGCATCCAGATAGTGATGAACGCATGTTAACCCTACATTTTTTGTGGTCTTTGACCCATATCAAGCCACAACATTCCAAACGGGTTTGATGGGCAGCCAATACCACACAAGCCGCTGATGCTTGAGATAAATCAACTTATTTCATGGCCAAAAGCGCAGTAAAACCACGCTTTTGGCCACGCGATCAGTCGTAGCTCAGCTCACTCGCCTTGCCCCAGAACACGCGATAGGCAAACACGGTGTAGCCGGCAATCGTCGGCAACACCAGCACCGCCCCTGCCAGAATCACCCACAGCGCCTCGGTATCACTGGCCGCCTGCCAGATATCCAGCCGGCCGATCACCATCTCCGGAAACACGCTGTAAGCCAGCCCCCAGAATGACAGCAGCACGATGCCGACGGTGGTGGCAAACGGCACCCAGCTCAGATTGTCGCGGCCACTTGCCAGCCTTGCGGCCAACCTTGGCAGGCTCACCGCCAGAAAGATCAACAGCGCGGCTGTCATCAAAGGCAGTGGCAGCAAGAGCAGAAAGTCCGGCAGCACAAACCACTTGGCGGCGATATGCGCACTGGTCAGCGGCGTCATCAGCGACACCAGCACCACGGCCATGCCGGTGCCGTACAGGGCCAGTTGCGCCCAACGCAGCGCGCGCTTCTGTAATTCGCCCTCGCACTTCATCACCAGCCAGCCTGCACCCAGCAAGACATAGGCCGAGGTCAGGCCCAGCCCGGTCAGCAGGGCAAACGCCCAGGCTGCCGTGCCGGGCGCGAAGCCGGCCAGATAACGGCCCAGCATCACGCCCTGGGCAAACGAGGCCAGCAGCGAGCCGGCAGCGAAGGCCAGATTCCATGCCGGCTGGTGATGCGCCTTGGCCTTCACCCGAAAGTCAAAGGCCACGCCACGCAGGATCAAGCCCAGCAACATCAGCGCTACCGGCAGATAAAGCTCGCCAAGAATGATGCCGTGCGCCAGCGGAAAGGCCACCAGCAACAGGCCGACACCGAGCACCAGCCAGGTTTCGTTGGCATCCCAGAACGGCCCGATACTGGCAATCATGCGGTCACGCTCGCTATCCGTCCCCAGCGGCAACAGCACGCCCACGCCAAGGTCGTAACCATCCAGCACTACATACACCAGCAGCGAAATCGCCATCAGCCCGGCAAAGATCACCGGCAACCAGAATTCGGCATTCATGCTGCAACTCCTTCAAGGTTGGCCGCATCACCTGCCTTGCGCGCCAGATAGAACACCACCGAGACATAGCTGGCCAGCAGGAAGGCATACAGCGCCAGATACATCAGCAAGGTCGACAGAATCATGCCGCCCGGCACGCTGGAGGCCGCATCGGCCGTGCGCAGGATGCCCTGCACCAACCACGGCTGGCGACCGATTTCGGTCACATACCAGCCGGCAACGGTGGCCACCCAGCCGGAAAATGTCATGCCCACCAGCAAGCGCGCAGACCAGGTCGACAGCTCGCCACCCTTGCGCAGCTGCCAGGCGGCCAGCCAGCTGGCCAGCAACATCAGCACGCCGACGCCGACCATCACGCGAAAGCTCCAGAACACCTTGGCCACCGGCGGGTGATCACCATTAAAGCTGCTGATACCGCGAATCTCGCCGTGCGGATCGTGGGTGATGATCAGGCTCGCCAGCTTGGGAATGCCGACTGCGAAACGGTTGGATTGCGTCGCCTCGTCAGGCAGGGCAAACAGCAGCAAGGGCGCGCCACGTTCGGTATGCCAGACGCCTTCCATGGCGGCCAACTTGGCTGGCTGATGCTTGAAGGTATTCAGGCCATGCATGTCACCGGCCAGAATCTGCAGCGGAATCAGCACGGCGGCCAAGGTGACGCCGGTCTTCAGCGCATGCCGCACCGCCGGCACGCCATCGCCACGCAAGCAGCGATAAGCCGATACACCCGCCACCAGAAAGGCAGCCGTCAGGCCGGAGGCCAGCAACATATGCGTCAGCCGGTAAGGCATGGACGGATTGAAGATCACCGCCAGCCAGTCCACCACATGCACCTTGCCGTTGATCACCTCGACACCGGCCGGCGTCTGCATCCACGAGTTCAGCACCAGAATCCAGAATGCCGACATGGTCGTGCCAAAGGCCACCAGAAAAGTCGCGATGGTATGGGTGCGGTTGGACACCCGCGAGCGGCCAAACAGCATGATGCCGAGGAAGGTGGCCTCAAGGAAAAACGCCGTCAGCACCTCGTAAGCCAGCAAGGGGCCGGCGACATTGCCGACCTTCTGCATATAGCCCGGCCAGTTGGTGCCGAACTGGAAACTCATGGTGATGCCGGACACCACGCCCAGGGCAAAGGTCAGCGCAAAGATCTTCACCCAGAAACCATACGCCGCCATCCATGCCTCATCGCCAGTGCGGTTGAAGCGGCTCTTGAAGTAGAGCAGCACCCAGCCCATGGCGATGCTGATGGTCGGAAACAGGATATGAAAGGTTATGTTGGCCGCAAACTGGATGCGCGCCAGTACCACCGGATCGAACGCATCCATGGCTAACTCTCCCGCTCGTCACGCGAACCCAGCCGGCCAAGACTCTGGGTGAACTGCAACACCTTGCCGACCTGGCTGCCCAGCTTCATCAGTTTTTCCAGCGTCTCGACATCCATATCGCGGATATCGGCAAACCACTTGGTTACCAGCTCGATCAACTGATACATCTCGTTCATCCGCGCCTGGGCATGACGCTCGGCCTCGCTATCCGGATTGGCCATGATGGCACCGCGCAGCATGGTCAGCGTCGGCTCGACCTCACGCTTTTGCCGCTCCTCGGCCAGAGTCTTGAAGATGGCCCAGACGTCTTCCGGCGTGGAAAAGTACTCGCGACGATCATTCGGAAAATGCTGCAGCTTCACCAAGCGCCAGGCCTGCAGCTCTTTCAGCGCCATGCTGGTATTGGAACGCGAACAGCCGATGGCCTCGACGATATCGTCGGCATTCAAGGGTTTGTCCGAGACATACAGCAGGGCGTAAATCTGCCCGACGGTGCGGTTGATGCCCCAGTGGCTGCCCATTTCACCGAAGTGCAGCACAAAGGACTGGATGAGTGGCGGGAGATTCATGACGACCTTTCCAGTTTTCAGTAATTTCTGAAAGTTTGATATGAATCATATTTACCGAAGGCAAAGTTTGTCAAATATCAACATCACTTCACGCCCGCACTGTCATACCGTTTTGCAAGTCGGCACAATCAGTCAGATACTGGGAAAAGCCCTCAAAGCAAGAAAAGTCATGGACATGAGCAAGGCGTTAAGCGGTAATTTGCTGGCGGATACAGCAGGGCATTGTGGCAATGCCTATCTGCAGCAACTCGTGCAGCAGCTGCACAAATATCTGGCCGATGCCCAGATCTGGCTTGCCGTGCGTGTTGACGACAACGAACAGGCCTTGCGGGTCACTCACAGCAGTCATCCGATGGCAGACAGCTATGCCTGCCATGACACCCCTTGCGAACGGGTCAGGCAAGCATGCGAGCCGGTCTTGCTCGAGGATGCCCGCCACCCGCTGCAACTTGCGCAAAGCCCCTGCCACTATCTGGGCCTGCCGCTGCTGGATCAGCAGTCTACCTATCTCGGCCATCTCGCCATCCTCTATCAGTCCGGCCCGACACCCATGCAACAGCTTGTCCATGCCTTGCAGCCATTTCTGCAACGCGCCGCAGCCGAGTTGCAGGCCCAGAGCACTACGCTGAGTGACAGTCGCCAGGTGCAATGGCATCGCATCAATACCGAGGTATTGCGCCACCATATGCGCGATGGCGACCTGCCCGAAACCTGGCAGCTGATGATAGACAAGCTGCAACAGCTGATGCCGGAGTGGATGTGCACGCTGCTCCTGCTCGACGAGCAAGGCTGCATGCAGCCACGCTATGGCCCAGCCCTGCCCGAGGCTTATCACCAGCTGATTCGCGGCATGATGCCCGGAGAAACGGTAGGCTGCTGTGGTGCCGCCATCTGGGGCAAACAGCGCGTGATTGCCGAGGACATCTCCAGTCATCCCAACTGGGCAGCCTATCTGCCGCTGATCAGCCAGTTCAATCTGGGCAGCTGCTGGTCCGAACCTATCATCGACAGCAAGGGCAAGGTCCATGGCAGCTTTGCCGTGTATCACAATCACCCGGCCCATCCCGATCATCAGGCCATCAGCCTGCTGGAAGACTGCGCCCAGCTGCTGGCACTGCTGCTGGAAAACGATGCCGTCCACCGCCAGCTGGAAAGCCGCAGCCAGTGGTATCGCGCCATCATGCAAAATGCCGCCGACGGGCTATCCATCATCGACCTGAACGGCCGCTTCCTCGAAGTCAGCGAAAGCCTGTGCCAGATGCTGGCTTACAGCGAGGACGAGCTGCTGCAGATGCATCTGTGGCAGGTGGTGCCCGGCACCACACCCGAGAGCATGTGCCAGCGCCTGGCAGCCACCAGCGAAGAAGGCGAAACCTTCGAAAGCGTCAATCGCACCAAGCGCGGCGAACTGATTGATGTCGAAGTCAGCGCCCGTCGCCTGATCCTGGACGGCCAGCCCGTCATCTGGGGTTCTGCCCGTGATATCAACCAGCGCAAGACCCTGCAGCGCATTCTGGAGCGACAGGCCACGGTCGACTCGCTGACCGGCCTGCTCAACCGTCAGACCCTGATGGCCAGACTGGAAAGCAGCCTCGCCATCACCCGCCAGGGCAAGCAAAACCTGTCGGTGCTGTTGCTGGATATCGATCACTTCAAGCAGATCAACGACACCCACGGCCATCAGGCCGGCGATCTGGCCCTGTCCGAGCTAGGCACCATCCTGCTGGACGCGCTGGCAGAACAGCAAATTGCCGGCCGTATCGGCGGCGAGGAGTTCTGCCTGATCCTGCCCGGCAGTCACGCCGAACACGCACTCGATTTTGCCTGGCAGCTGGTTGACGATGTTGCCGAGCTACGCATCCAGCATGGCGAGCTGACGCTGAGCCTCACCTGCTCTATCGGCGTAGCCAGCCTGCAAGCCAATGAAGACAGCCGCCTCCTGCTGGCGCGCGCCGACCGTGCGCTATACGACGCCAAGAAAGCCGGCCGTAATCGCGCCCTGGCCGCACCGTGACGGCCAGGCCGGCATCACGTAAACTGTCAGACCGCGCCCCGCCTAGTCGGGGCGCCAGCATTTTTTGCGGCCAACCTTTTTCAGCACGGATCCCTCGATGAGTACAGCCCAGCACACGCCGATGATGGCGCAATATTTTGCGCTCAAAAAAGACCACGCAGACAAGCTGCTGTTCTACCGCATGGGCGACTTTTACGAGCTGTTCTACGAAGATGCCGAAAAAGCGGCCCGTCTGCTCGATATCACGCTGACCGCTCGCGGCAGCAGCGGTGGCAATCCGGTCAAGATGGCCGGCATCCCCTATCACGCCGCCGAAAACTATCTGGCCCGCCTCGTCAAACTGGGCGAGTCGGTCGCCATTGCCGAGCAGATCGGCGACCCGGCCACCAGCAAGGGGCCGGTCGAGCGCAAGGTGGTACGCATCGTCACGCCGGGCACGCTGACCGACGCCGCGCTGCTCGACGACAAGCGCGATAACCTGGTGCTGGCCATCAATGCCCACAAGGGCACGCTCGGTCTGGCGTGGCTGTCGCTGGCCAGTGGCGAATTCAAATTGATGCAGACCAGCGTGGACGAGCTCTTCAGCGAGCTTGAGCGTCTGAAGCCGGCCGAGGTGGTGATCCCGGACGACACCGGCCTCGCCGCCTTCGAACAGCTGGCGATGCCGCGCAAGAAACTGCCGCCCTGGCAATTCGACACCGAGTCATCCACGCTGGCGTTGACCCGCCATTTCGGCACGCGCGATCTGGCAGGCTTTGGCGCCGAGAGCATGCCGATTGCCATCGGGGCTGCCGGTGCGCTGCTGGAGTATGTGAAATCGACCCAGGGCGTGAATCCCGCGCACATCGCCCAGCTTGCGGTGGAAGATGCCGGCGAACTGATCCGCATGGATGCCGCCACCCGCCGCAATCTGGAGCTGACCGAGACCATCCGCGGTGAGGCCTCGCCAACGCTGGCGTCCCTGCTTGATACCTGTGCCACCAGCATGGGCAGCCGCCTGCTGCGCCACTGGCTGCACCACCCGGTGCGCCGCCATGACAAGCTGGCTCGCCGTCTCGAGGCGGTGCGCGCGCTGTTGGCCGCGCATCAGGCGGTACACGAACAGCTGCGCGAAGTCGCCGACATCGAGCGCATCACCGCACGCATCGCCTTGCGCACCGCACGCCCGCGTGACCTCGCGGCGCTGCGCGACTCGCTGCGCGCCCTGTCTGGCGTCAAGACCTTGGCCGCAACACTGCCGGCTGCGCTGCTGGCCGAGCTGGCCACGCTGCTGCCGGACAACTCGCCAGTCGAGAGCCTGCTGACTGCCGCCATCCAGCCGGAACCGGCGACCTTCCTGCGCGACGGTGGCGTGGTCAATAACGGTTACCACAGCGAGCTGGACGAGCTGCGTGCCATCCAGACCGACTGCGGCGAGTTCCTGCTGGCACTGGAAACCCGCGAGAAAGAACGCACCGGCATCAGCACCCTGAAAGTCGAATACAACCGCGTGCACGGTTTTTACATCGAAGTCAGCAAGGCGCAGGCCGATAATGTGCCCGACGATTACCGCCGTCGCCAGACGCTGAAAAACGCCGAGCGCTATATCACGCCCGAGCTGAAAACCTTTGAAGACAAGGCACTGTCGGCACAGGACAAATCGCTGGCACTGGAAAAGCAGCTGTACGAAGCCGTGCTCGATCAACTGGCACCGCATATCGCCGAGCTGAAACTGGTTGCCCAGGCAGTGGCCGGCCTTGATGTGCTGGCCGCCTTTGCCGAGCGCGCCGAGACCCACAACTATGTCGAGCCGGAATTCGTCGCCGAAACCCGACTGGAGATCATTGCCGGCCGCCACCCGGTCGTCGAGGCCGAAGTCGAGCGCTTCATCGCCAACGACACCAGGTTGGCCGCAGAACGCAAACTGTTGCTGATCACCGGCCCGAACATGGGCGGTAAATCGACCTATATGCGCCAGAATGCGCTGATCACCCTGCTTGCCCATGTCGGCAGCTTCGTGCCGGCCGACCGCGCGGTGATCGGCCAGATCGACCGCATCTTCACCCGTATCGGCGCCAGCGATGACCTCGCCGGCGGCCGTTCGACCTTCATGGTGGAGATGACCGAGACTGCCAACATCCTCAACAACGCCACCGACAAGTCGCTGGTGCTGATGGACGAGGTTGGCCGCGGCACCTCTACCTTTGACGGTCTGGCACTCGCCTGGGCCATTGCCCGCGCGCTGATCGAAAAGAACCGCGCCTATACCCTGTTTGCCACCCACTATTTCGAGTTGACCACTCTGGCCAGCGAATACAACTCGGTGGCCAACGTGCATCTGAGCGCGGTCGAGCACAAGGACCGCATTGTATTCCTGCATCATGTTGAGGACGGTCCTGCCAGCCAGAGCTATGGTCTGGCCGTCGCGCAGCTGGCCGGTGTGCCGCCAAAAGTGATACGCGAAGCACGCAAGTATCTGGTGGAACTCGAAAATCATGCGATGGTCAAACAGCAGCCAGATCTGTTCAGCCAGCCGCCGGTACGCGAAGAAGAGCCGCATCCGGCTGTCGAAATGCTGCTGGATCTGGACCCGGACAGCCTGAGCCCGCGCGATGCGCTGGCGCTGATTTACACGCTGAAATCACTCAGCAAATAAGTCGGGTAATTTCGGGATCTTTGCCTACAATATGAATACAAGTTTGCTGTCATTAAATCGACATGAACGAGTAATCACGAGGAACCGATTCACCCCTGCTTCTGGAGGATGTGTACATCATGCATGCTGAAGGTAACGCCATGACTTCTGCTTTGGCCCGCCTGTTTGGCGAGGCCAACGGTGGCGAAGCCCTACCGCTGGCCGGCATTCGCGAACGAGCCATGCGGGAACTGGGCCAGTTCTCACGATTGACACGCGAAGAACTGACTGCACTCGGAATTTCCATACCGCCCGCCATCAGCCTGGTCAGTTGCCCCAACTGCGCCATCGCGCTGCAAAGCGAGCATCCGCAAGCGCAGCAGATCGAAGCCTGGCTCAAGGACAATGATCGTATTGCCAAGTATTTCAAGGAGGTCGAAATCCTGTTCGAAGTTGTTCGCGCCACGGAAAATCTGGGCAGCACTTTCGGCGATGAAAGCTGCTTCCATATCGGCCTGACCAGCGCCGGCCCACTGGCGTATTTCCAGGATCATGAGTGCCAGCCGCAATAGGCGTCTTCCAGTCTGTCGGAGGAAACAAAAAAGCCGGGGAAATCCCCGGCTTTTTTACGTCATGGAATTCGCAATACTCGCGGTATTCGTCATCAATTAAACGAACTAACGATTAAATCAAATCGATATTCGATAAGCGATACTGCCACCAAACGCATCCAGGCACATCTGTTGCTCAAGGCGAGTTATCCGCGCACAAATCCGCCAAGTCTGATCTGAATCTCAGTAAATGCATGCAAATCAGACCAGATTCGACAGCTGATCATAAGCAATGCCATTCACGTCATTTGCAGAGATTCGTTGTTAACTTTATCGCTCGCCTGCATGCAAAACACATGTTGGCGATCAAGATTTACGGGCAAAACGGAACTTGGGCGCAGCGCGTTTCTCTTCTGCGGCCGGCACGCGCTTGTCTGCCGCTGCAGCCGCCTTGTGCCGGATATCGGGTTTGACGAATTTCGGCCGGGGCAAATCGGCCAGTGAAACATCCAGCTCCCGATACTCGCCCGGTGCCAGAGCATCCAGCAGCCAGGGGCCGATAGCCACCCGGACAAGACGCAGGGTTGGCAAGCCGACCTTGGCCGTCATGCGCCGCACCTGGCGATTCTTTCCTTCGCTGATGATGATTTCCAGCCAGGTGTCCGGCACGGTCTTGCGCACGCGAATCGGTGGCTTTCGCTCCCACAGGCCAGGCGTCTCAGGTAACACCCGCACCTCGGCCGGCTGGGTAAAGAAATCCCCCAGATCCACACCCTGACGCAAGGCCTGCAACTGCTCTTCCTTCGGACGCCCTTCCACCTGCACCCAGTAAGTCTTGGGCTGCTTCCAGCGCGGGTCGCTGATGCGATGTTGCAACTCGCCATCCCCGGTCAGCAGCAGCAAGCCTTCACTATCGGTATCGAGTCGCCCTGCCGGATAAATACCGGGCTGGGCAATATAGTCCTTCAGCGTCGGATGCAGTTCATGCTTGGAAAACTGGCAGATAACCCCGTAAGGTTTGTTGAACAGGACGAGCTTGGCCATGGCAGTCTGGATGTAATTGCGTGAAAGCCTGAATGATAGCAAGGCTGACCACCGCAGTACTCATTTGCGCGCACGCCGGCCGCGGACAGCGTCAAAATCTTGTGTGCAGTGCACAATCGATAATTTTTTCTGCACTTTATCCAGAAATAGCGGTCTATCCTTCACATTCGAACAGCTGTTTACATTGATACGACATGTAAAGTTCGGTAACGCATCGAACAGCGCAGCAAAGCCGAGGTATAATTCGTTTTTGAAAAGATGCCCGAGCGGCGGGGAGTGGCTGACCCAAATCACGCCATATGACTGAGACCCTGCCTGTCCGACGCCTTTCCAGTCGCCAGCTTGCATTTGCGGCCAACCGCAGGTGTTACCGGCACAGTAGTTCTGACGTCACAAGATAATCATGGAGATAGAGTAATGCCTTCGGAAAAACCGACCATCATTTACACCCTGACCGACGAAGCACCTGCGCTGGCCACCAGCGCTTTCCTGCCGGTTATCCGTACCTTTACCGCCCCAGCCGGTATCAATGTTGATACGGCTGACATTTCTGTCGCTGCGCGCGTGCTGGCAGAATTCCCTGATTATCTGACCGAAGAACAACGTGTTCCTGACACGCTGGGTGCACTGGGCAAACTGACCCAGAACCCGGACACCAATATCATCAAACTGCCGAACATCAGCGCCTCCGTCTCCCAGCTGATGGCCTGCATCAAGGAATTGCAGTCCAAGGGCTACGCGATTCCGGACTATCCGGAAAATCCGGCCAACGACGAAGAAAAAGCGATCAAGACCCGCTACGCCAAGTGTCTGGGCTCGGCCGTGAACCCTGTGCTGCGTGAAGGCAACTCCGACCGCCGCGCCCCGCTAGCGGTGAAAAACTACGCCAAGAAGCACCCGCACTCGATGGGCGAATGGAAACAGTGGTCGCAAACCCACGTTTCGCACATGCACCACGGTGACTTCTACCACGGCGAAAAATCCATCACCCTAGATCGCGCCCGTGACGTGAAGATGGAGCTGGTGACCGATTCCGGCGAAACCATCGTACTGAAGCCGAAAGTCGCGCTGCAGGATGGCGAGATCATCGACTCCATGTTCATGAGCAAGAAAGCGCTGTGCGAATTCTACGAGCGCGAGATGGAAGACTGCCGCGAAGCCGGCATCCTGTTCTCGCTGCACGTGAAAGCCACCATGATGAAGGTGTCTCACCCTATCGTGTTCGGCCACTGCGTGAAGATCTACTACAAGGAAGCGTTCGAGAAGCACGGCAAGCTGTTTGAAGAGCTGGGCATCAACGTCAACAACGGCATGTCCGTGCTGTACGAGAAGATCGAAACCCTGCCGGCGTCCAAGCGCGAAGAGATCATCCGTGATCTGCACGCCTGCCAGGAACACCGTCCGCGTCTGGCCATGGTTGATTCGGCCAAGGGCATCACCAACTTCCACTCGCCAAACGACATCATCGTAGATGCCTCCATGCCAGCCATGATCCGTAACGGCGGCAAGATGTGGGGTGCTGACGGCAAGCCGGCCGACTGCAAGGCCGTAATGCCGGAGTCGACTTTTGCCCGTATCTATCAGGAGATGATCAACTTCTGCAAATGGCACGGCAACTTCGACCCGCGCACCATGGGTACCGTACCGAACGTCGGCCTGATGGCGCAGAAAGCCGAAGAATACGGCTCTCACGACAAGACCTACGAAATCCAGGCTAATGGCGTGGCCAACATCGTTGACCTGGCTACCGGCGAAGTGCTGCTGAGCCAGGCAGTAGAGGCTGGCGATATCTGGCGTATGTGCCAGGTGAAAGATGCGCCGATCCGCGACTGGGTGAAGCTGGCCGTAACCCGCGCCCGCAACTCCGGCATGCCGGCAGTATTCTGGCTGGATCCGTATCGTCCGCACGAAAACGAGCTGATCAAGAAGGTGAAGACTTACCTGCAGGATCACGACACCAGCGGTCTGGAAATCCACATCATGTCGCAGGTTCGCGCCATGCGTTACACCCTGGAGCGCGTGGCTCGCGGCCTGGATACCATCTCGGTTACCGGCAACATCCTGCGTGACTACCTGACCGACCTGTTCCCTATCATGGAACTGGGCACCTCGGCCAAGATGCTGTCCATCGTGCCGCTGATGGCCGGTGGTGGCATGTACGAGACCGGTGCTGGCGGTTCCGCTCCGAAGCACGTTCAACAGCTGCTGGAAGAAAACCACCTGCGTTGGGACAGCCTGGGCGAGTTCCTCGCGCTGGCGGTTTCGCTGGAAGAGCTGGGCATCAAGGAAAACAATGCCCGCGCCAAGCTGCTGGCCAAGACTCTGGATGCGGCAACCGGCAAACTGCTGGACAACGACAAGTCGCCATCGCGCCGCACCGGCGAGCTCGACAACCGTGGCAGCCAGTTCTTCCTGGCCCAGTACTGGGCACAAGAGTTGGCCGCACAAGCTGAAGATGGCGAACTCGCTGCCAAGTTTGCGCCGCTGGCCAAGTCGCTGAGCGAAAACGAGCAGCAGATCATTGCCGAGCTGAAAGCCGTTCAGGGCCAGCCTGCCGACATCGGCGGCTACTACCAGCCCGATCCGGCCAAGTGCAGCAGCGTAATGCGCCCGAGCGCGACCTTCAATGCTGCGCTCGCAGCGCTGAATGGCTGATCGCTGACGCAGCCGTAACAAAGAAAAACGCCCCTCGGGGCGTTTTTCTTTTGGGCAGTGCCGCAACAGCAAGGCTGCGGCGGCAACACCGTTTTAGCTGGCGCGGATCATGGTACCTACGCCGGCATCGGTCAGGATTTCCAGCAGCAAGGCATGCGGTACACGGCCATCGATGATGTGGACCGAGTTCACGCCGCTCTTGGCGGCATCCAGCGCCGAGCTGATCTTGGGCAGCATGCCGCCGCTGATGGTGCCATCAGCAAACAGCTCGTCCACCTTGGCCGCAGTCAGGCCGGTCAGCAGATTGCCCTGCTTGTCGAGCACGCCCGGGGTATTGGTCATCAGCACCAGCTTTTCTGCCTTCAGTGTTTCGGCCAGCTTGCCTGCCACCACGTCGGCATTGATGTTGTAAGCCTCGCCATTCACCCCTACGCCGATAGGCGCAATCACCGGGATGAAGTCCTGGCTGTCAAGCAGCGATACCAGCGAGGCATCGATGCTCTCGATATCGCCGACCTGGCCAATGTCGATCTGCTCGTCAGACTCGGACTTCAGGAACAGCTTGCTGGCGCGAATGAAATGACCGTCCTTGCCGGTGATACCCACCGCCTTGCCGCCGTGCTTGTTCAGCAGGGAAACGATTTCCTTGTTGACGAGACCACCCAGCACCATCTCGACCACGTCCATGGTTTCGCTGTCGGTCACGCGCATGCCCTGGATGAACTGGCCTTCCTTGCCGACACGCTCCAGCAATTCGTTGATCTGCGGGCCGCCGCCATGCACCACCACCGGGTTCAGGCCGACCAGCTTCAACAGCACGATGTCTTTGGCGAAGTCTTCCTTCAACTTGTCATCAGTCATGGCGTTGCCGCCGTACTTCACCACGATGGTCTTGTTGTTGAAGTTGCGGATATAAGGCAGGGCCTCGGCCAGGATGGCGGCCTTGTCGAGAGGGGCTACGCTCACAGTCATCTCCACTGCGTAAGGATTCAAAGCCGGCATTGTACCGAAGCACACCAACTTTTACGGCCATTTTTTGCACAAGAATGTCGCATTACAGATATTCATTGCGACAGATACGTCTGCACATTGCAACAGTTCATTCCGTACAACTAATAAATATCGGTTTATTAATTGCAAGGCCAAACATTGCTGTCTACCATTCGCAAGATATTAATGAATGATGATTCAGCAACATGAACACCGAGAATTGCCCGCTCTCCCGCTGGCGCCGCCGCAAGGAAGTCCGCCCCAGCGAAATCCTGGATGCCGCGCTGCAGCTGTTTATCGACAAGGGCTTCAAGGCCACCAAGATGGAAGACATCGCCAAGGCCGCCGGTGTCACCAAGGGCACGCCGTATCTGTATTTTGATAACAAGGAAGAGATCTTCAAGGCGGTTGTTCGCGAGAATCTGGTCAGCCGGGTGTCCGCCCTGCAACAGATGGCGCAACGCCATGAAGGCAGCTGCGAAGAAATCCTCAAGCTGATGATGCGCAGCTGGTGGCATGAGGTAGGCGAATCACCGCTGGCCGGCATCTGCAAGCTGGTGATTTCCGAGGCGACCAACTTCCCGGACCTTGCCCGCTATTACAACGATCAGGTCATCGAGCCCAGCCATGCCATGTTGCGCGAGCTGATCGAACGCGGCATGGCAAGCGGCGAATTCCGCCAGCTCAATGCCGATGCCGTGGTCGACACCATCGTCGCACCGATGCTGATGACCATGATCTGGCGCTGCTCCATCGGTCAGGCAGCCCCGCACAGCAATCACCGCACTCTGCCGCCAGTTGAATATCTCGAGCAAGCCGTCGACATCATGCTCGGCGGGCTCAAATCACACACACATACACACACCATCAAAGGGTAAAAAACCATGAATGCCCGACTCAAACCGCTGGTTCTGGCCAGCATACTGCTAGCCGGCCTTGCCGGCTGCAAGGAAGAGGTCAAGGTCCAGGAAGACATCCGCCCGGTGCGCTACACCGTTGCCGGGGCCGCCCAGGAGCAAGGCACGCTGCAGTTCAGCGGCGAGATTCGCGCCCGCCACGAAAGCCGTCTGGCCTTTCGCGTTGCCGGCAAAATTGTCGAAAAGCGGGTGAACAACGGCGATAGTGTGAAACAGGGCCAGGTACTGCTGGTGCTCGACAGCAATGACTATATGCTCGATCAGCAAGCCAAGCAGGCACAGTTGGCCGCAGCCGAAGCCCAGCTGCGCCAGCAACAGGCCGACCTCAAGCGTTCACAAGATCTGCAGTCGCAGGCCTTTATCAGCCAGGCGCAGCTCGATCGCCAGCAGGCCGCCTTCAGCGCCGCACAAGCCCAGGTGTTGCAGGCGCGTGCTGCCCTGCAAGGCAGCCGCAACCAGCAGGGCTACACCCAGCTGCTGGCTGATCGTGACGGCGTAATCAGCGATATTCTGGCCGAAGCCGGCATGGTAGTGGCGGCCGGCCAGCCCGTCGCCCGCCTCGCTGCCAGCGGCCCGCGTGAAGTGATGTTCCAGGTGGCCGAAAGCCAGCTGGCGCAGCTGCGTACGGCCAGCAGTTTCAACGTCACCCTGCCGGCCACCGGCAAGAGTTATGCGGCCAACTTGCGCGAGCTGGCCGCCGATGCCGACCCGGCTACCCGCAGCTATGCCGCCCGCCTGAGTCTTGCTGACGCCGATGCGCTGAGCCTAGGCATGACCGCCAAGGTCAGCGCCAAACTGCCGCAAAACAGCCAGCCTGCCATCCTGCTGCCGCACACCGCCATTCTCGACCAGCAAGGCAAGCAGTATGTCTGGCTGCTGGATGCCACCGGCCAGAAGGTTGGCCGCAAGCCAGTCAGCATCCGCGTGCAGGACAAGCAGTTCGTGCAGGTGACTGCCGGCCTGCAAGGTGGCGAGAAGGTGGTGACGGCCGGCGTGCACCTGCTGCGTGACGGCCAGACCGTGACCCTGCTCAAGCCATAAGGGGCCGGCATGAAAAAACTCAATCTGTCGGAATGGGCAATCCGCAACGGCTCGCTGGTGCGCTTCCTGATGGTGGTGCTGATGCTGTCCGGCCTGTTTGCCTACGCCAAACTGGGCCAGAAGGAAGATCCGGAATTCACCTTCAAGGCGATGATGATCAAGGTGGTGTGGCCGGGTGCTTCGGCCACCGAAACCGAGCTGCAAGTCACCGACCCTATCGAGAAGAAGCTGCAGGAAATCGGCGAGCTCGAATACATCAAGAGCTACACCAAGCCCGGCGAAGCGATGCTGCTGCTGAACATCCGCGAGGAAGTCCCGCCCAAGCAGGTGTCACAGCTGTTCTATACCGTGCGCAAGAAGGTTGGCGATATCCGCCACACCTTGCCGGCCGATATCCGCGGTCCTTTCTTCAATGACGAGTTCGGCGACACCTTCGGCAATATCTACGCCTTTACTGGTGACGGCTTCAGCTACGAAGACCTGCGCAAACAGGTCGAACAGGTGCGCCAGGAAATCCTGCGCGTACCGGACGTGGCCAAGGTCGATGTCATCGGCGAGCAGGAAGAACGCATCTACGTCACGCTGAACACCAGCAAGCTGGCCGCTATGCAGATCGACCAGCGCACCATCTGGAATGCGATCAGCGAACAGAACGCGATGACGCCATCGGGCAGCTACGACAGTGGCGACACCCGCTTCCAGGTGCGTGTCAGCGGCAGTTATGACTCGGTCGCCGCCATTGCGGCCACGCCTGTTGCCGCTGCCGGCAAGGTGGTGCGGCTTGGCGATATCGCCAGCATCGAGCGCGGTTTTGTCGATCCGCCGGTCTTCGGCATGCGCTACGACGGCAAGCCGGCACTCGGCCTCGCCATCAGCATGAAAAATGGCGGCGATGTGCTGAAGCTGGGTGAGAACCTGCAAGGCCTGCTCGACAAGGTCACCGCCAAACTGCCGGTCGGCATCGAGATCCATGCGGTTTCCGACCAGCCCAAGGTCGTGAAAAACGCCGTCGGCGAATTCATGAAGGTGCTGATCGAAGCGGTAGTCATCGTGCTTGGCGTCTGCTTCCTCAGTCTCGGTGTGCGCAACGGCATCGTGGTGGCGCTGTCGATTCCGCTGGTGCTGGCGATGACCTTCCTCGCCATGTACCTGATGAATATCGACCTGCAGCGCATCTCGCTTGGCTCGCTGATCATCGCGCTGGGCCTCTTGGTAGACGATGCCATCATCGCCGTCGAAATGATGGCGCTGAAGCTGGAGCAAGGCTGGAACAAGATGCAGGCCGCCACTTTTGCCTACACCAGTACCGCCTTCCCGATGTTGACCGGCACCCTGCTGACCGCGGCCACCTTCCTGCCGGTCGGCATTGCCAAGTCCAATGCCGGCGAGTACGTGTTCAGCCTGTTTGCCGTGGTCACCATTGCGCTGTTGCTGTCGTGGATCGTCGCCGTGGTCTTCGTGCCCTATCTGGGCTACAAGCTGCTGCCCGAGCATATGGCCGGCCATAGCCACGAGGACGTCTACCAGAAACCGTTCTATGTGCGCTTTCGCCGCACCGTTGAGTGGTGCCTGGATCACCGCAAGACCGTGCTGGCGCTGACCCTGGTGACCTTCATCGCCTCGCTGGGTGCGTTCAAGCTGTTTGTGCAGCAGCAGTTCTTCCCCTCGTCCAACCGCGTCGAGCTGATGGTGGATCTGTGGCTGCCGCAAAGTGCCAGCTATGCCGCCACCGAAGCGCAGGTGAAGGCTCTGGAGCAAAAACTGGCCGGCGATGAAAACGTCGTCAGCTACACCGCCTATGTCGGCGGCGGCAGCCCGCGCTTTTATCTGCCGCTAGATCAGCAGCAACAGCATCTGAACTACTCGCAGCTGATGATCATGACCCGTGACGAGAAAGCGCGCGAAGTGGTCAAGCACAAGCTGGAAACCCTGTTCGAGCAGGACTTCCCGCTGCTGCGCGGCCGGGTAACACGACTGGAAAACGGCCCGCCGGTCGGCTATGCGGTGCAGTTCCGCGTCAGCGGCCCGGACAAGGGCAAGGTGCGCGAAATTGCGGCCAACGTTGAACAGATGATGCGTGCCCATCCGGGTGCCCGTCAGGTCAACAATGACTGGGGCGAACAGATCAAGGCGCTGCGCGTGGCCATCGATCAGGACAAGGCGCGCGCGCTGGGCATCTCGACCCAGTCGGTGTCGCGCCAGCTGCAGCTCTTGATCAGCGGCGCCACTATCAGCGACTGGCGCGAGGGTAACCGCAGCATCGGCATCGTCGCCCGCCTCGACAATGCCGAACGCCAGCAGATCGAAACCCTCGGCAGCCTGATGGTGCAGACCGCCAGCGGCCGCTATGTGCCGGTATCGCAGCTGGGCGAGATCAGCTACCAGCCGGAGGAAAGCATCATCTGGCGTCGTAACAAGCTGCCAACCGTGTCGGTACGCGCCGATGCGGCCGAAGGCATCCAGGCCGAAGCTATCAGCCGCGATCTGTGGCCGAAGATGCAGGCGCTGGAAGCCACCCTGCCGCTCGGCTATCACATCGAGTTTGGCGGTTCGATGGAGTCCAGCCATCATTCGCAGTCGGCCATCAGCAAAGTGGCCCCGCTGATGCTGGTACTGGTGCTGACACTCCTGATGATCCAGCTGGGCAGCTTCCAGCGCACGCTGATGGTGGTGTTGACCGCACCGCTGGGCCTGATCGGTGTCACGCTGACGCTGATCCTGTTCCAGGCACCATTCGGCTTTGTCGCCATGCTGGGGGTGATTGCGCTGTTCGGCATGATCATGCGCAACTCGGTGATTCTGGTTGACCAGATCGAAACCGATATTGCCGAGGGCATAGACCGTTTCGAGGCGATTGTCGGCTCGACCGTGCGGCGCTTCCGCCCGATCATGCTGACTGCGCTGGCGGCCATCCTCGCGATGATTCCGCTGTCGCGCAGCACCTTCTGGGGGCCGATGGCGATTGCCATCATGGGCGGCCTGCTGGTAGCCACCGTGCTGACCTTGCTGTTCCTGCCGGCGCTGTACGCGCAGTGGTTCGGCATCAAGCGGCCTGCGGCACACAAATAAGCACTGGCCCGATGGCTTTTGTCATCGGGCAGTTGCCGACAATATTTATTGATAATTACGCGTGGCTCTTGGCTTTGTTTGTCATTACCATTTGCGGCGACACGCAATGATTGCGCCAGACTTGCCACAGGCTCGGGCCAGACCCGGGCAAGCCATTACTTACCCGCTTCCGGATAGGGAACAAACATGAAGCTGATGCAAAAGCTGTCCATCACCACCCTGGTGGGCATGAGTACCCTGCTACCCGCCCATGCTTTTGATTTGCAACAGGCAGTACAGGCTGCCCGTCAGTACGATGCCGCCTACGCCGCGGCCAAGGCCACCCAGCGTGCCGGCGCTGAAAAAGCGGTACAAGGCCGCTCGCTGCTGCTGCCAAGCATTGGCCTGTCAGCCGGCTATACCAATACCAATCCGATCAAACCGGATGCGGACAGCTACAACAACAGCAATGTCGGTATCCAGCTGAGCCAGCCGCTGTTCGACTTGTCCGCCTATCAAGGCTACAAGAAAGGCCAGCTGGCGGCCGAACTGGCTGATCTGCAGTTGGCCGCAGACCAGCAACAGCTGATCAGCGATGTTGCCAAGGCCTATTTTGACGTGCTGCTGGCGCAGGACGTGCTGGGCGTGACCCGCGCCACCAAGGCCGCTTACGAACGTCAGCTGGCTCAGGCTCGCAAGGCCTTTGAAATCGGCACCGCCACCATTACCGATACCCATGAGGCGCAAGCCGGCTTTGACGCCGCCACCGCCCGTGAAATCTCGGCGCTTAGCGATCTGGAAATCAAGCAACAGCTTCTCGGCCAGAAAACCGGGCTGAAGCCGGAAGAAATCCGTCAACTTGCCGGCAAGAGCGCTTTTGATGCGGCCAACCTGGGTGATCTGGCCACCTGGCAAAGTCGTGGCAGTCAGCAGAGCCTGGCCATCAAGGCCAAGACACTGCAAAAAGAGTTGGCCGCACGCAATCTGGACGACGCACGCGGCAAGCATCTGCCAACGGTGAGCCTGACTGCCGGCTACAGCGCCAACCACACCAATGAAGCCAGCAGCGTGGCGCGCGGCGCGCGTGACACCCGCGGCAGCAGCCTCGGCATCAATCTGAAAATGCCGCTGTACGCTGGCGGCGCGATCAACTCGCAAGTCAGCGAGGCGGTGGCCAACCTCGAAGTCGCAACAGAACAGCTGGAGCAGACCCGCCGCGACACCAGCCAGCAGATTCGCCGCGCCTGGCTGGGTGTCAGCAATGGTGCCGCGCTGGTGAAGGCGCAGCAGCAACTGCTGCTGTCGGCCAAGAGCAAGCTGGATGCCACCAAGCTTGGCCGCGAAGTCGGCGTGCGTACCAACCTGGATCAGCTGAACGCCGAGAAAGACTATCAGGATGCCGTGCGCGCGCTGGCCGAAGCCCGTTACAGCTTCCTGCAAGCCAAGCTGGGTCTGGCGCAGGCCTGCGGCACGCTAAATGACGAAGTACTGGCCGAGGTCAACGGCTACCTCAGCCGCTAAGGCAGTCAGTGCAGATGCCGGTGCTGCTTGCCAGCGCCGGCATCATGTCCATTCGCTGGCAATCTGCCGCACCGTATCCAGCACCTGCTGTTTGGGCGCATCCTTGCGCTTGCCGGAGCGCCAGGCCATCATCACTTCCCACTCCCACAGCGGCAAATCCCTGATCTGCAGCTTGCGCAAGCGCCCTTCGCGCAAATCGCGCCGTACGGCAACCTCGGGCATGAAGGTCAGAAAACCGTGCTCCATCGCCAGCTCTCGCGCTGCCACCGCCGGCTGTATCGCGTGCAGCGGTGATGAAACCGTGCGGTATTGCCGGACCATCGCCAGCAGTTCGTCGCAGGCATCTCCCCAGAATTGCGGTGCCAAGCGGTAATTGGCTATATCACGCATGCCAAGCTCGCCTGCTGCGGCCAACGGGTGCTTCTTGTGCACCACCGGCACAATCGCCGAGCGCCAGATGCGCTCCATCTGGATACCCGCCATTGGTGGACATTTCAGCACAAAGCCGACTTGCGCGCTGTCACTGAGCAGCCGTTCCATGATGGCATTCGAATGATCTGTACTACAGCGAATCTCGAACGGTGCATCAGCCAGCGCCAGCAAGATAGGCGCAAAGGTCACCGATGACAGCGAGGGCAGACAGGCGAGCGTAATGCGCGGCAAGGATGGCGCACCTTGCAGCTCCAGCCGGCCGGACTGGATCGCAGCCAGCGCGTCTCTGGCCGCCGGCAGGAAGCGATGGCAGGCCTCGGTCGCCACCGCACCGCGCCGGTGGCGACGAAACAGCAGACTGCCCAGAGACTCCTCCAGCACGGCAACCCGCTGGCTGACCTGGGGTTGCGACCACCCTCTTCTGGCCGCGGCCTGACTGAAGCTGCCGCAATCGGCGATATCCAGCAGCAACTGCAAATCATCAAGTGAGATAGACATAATAAAAACCGATACAAAATATAAGGTGTTACCCGCTTCTTAAATATCTTATCCGGCTGGACAATCCCTGTTCAATTGCAACAGAAAGATAATGATGGCTCACCCGGACAAGTTACGGCGCTTTGGTCGCCGCTTTATCATGGCAGACCACGTCCTGTCCGTTATCGGCTTTTTCGTAGTGTTTCCGCTGATCAGCCTGCATTTTGTCGACCACCTGGGCTGGGCTGCTGCCAGCGTGGGGCTTGCGCTCGCCTTGCGCCAGTTTTGCCAGCAAGGATTGGGGCTGATTGGCGGCACCTTGGCCGACCGCTTCGGTGCCCGTCCGCTGATCATCACCGGCATGATCTGGCGGGCCGGCGGCTTTGCCCTGCTGGCCAATGCCAGCAATCACTGGTGGCTGTTTGCCGCCTGTATCCTGTCCGGCCTCGGCGGCGCCCTGTTCGATCCGCCAAGAGCTGCGCTGATCATCAAGCTGACCCGTGTGCCGGAGCGCAACCGCTTTTACACCCTGCTGATGATGCAGGAGAGCGCCGGTGCTGTATTCGGTGCCCTGCTTGGCAGCTGGCTGTTCCATTTTGACTTCTGGTGGGTAGGTATGGGCGGCTGTGCAATCTTCCTGACTGCGGCCTTGCTGAACTATCTGCTGCTGCCCGATTACCGTCTGTCACCGAGCAAACAGACCCTGCTCGAGAATGCGGCCAACGTGCTGCAAGACCGCTCTTACATGAAGCTGGTACTGATCCTCAGCGGCTACTACATCATGCTGGTGCAGATCATGCTGCTGATCCCGATTACGCTGAAGCAGATGAGTGGCAGCGCCATGACCGTCAGCTGGCTCTTCACCATGGAAACGATACTGACCCTGCTGCTGATGTATCCGCTGGCCCAGCTCGGTGAAAAGTATCTGGCACAGACCCAGCGCATCCTGATCGGCATCGTGCTGATCACGCTCAGCCTGCTGGCAATGTGCTGGATTACACAGACGTGGATGGCTTTTGTCGTGCTGGCGGTGTTTTATCTGGGCAATATCATCGTCGAACCCGCCCGCGAGGCTTATCTTGCCAGTCTGGCCAAGCCGCATGCCAAGGCCAGCTATATGGGCATGAGCCGCATCGGTCTGGCGATCGGCGGCGCTATCGGTTACACCGGCGGCGGCTGGTTGCTTGATCTGGCACGCAGCCAGCAACAACCCTGGCTGCCATGGCTGACACTGGCCGTCATCGGCGCGATTACCTGCCTCATGCTGCTGCGGCATTGCTTCCAGCTATCCGGACAAGCGCCTCAGGCCGCTCTGGCAGCAAGCTGACACCCGCACTGCAAACAAAGGAACTGCAGACAAAGAAAAAGCCCGCATCTGCGGGCTTTTTCTTTAATCCGGCAAACTGATCAAGCTGCCTGGATATTCGATGCTTGGCTGCCTTTAGGACCTTGAACAATGTCAAAGGTCACACGCTGACCTTCGGTCAGGGTCTTGAAGCCTGGCATATTGATCGCAGAGAAGTGCGCGAACAAGTCATCACCACCACCATCAGGAGTAATGAAGCCAAAACCTTTTGCATCGTTGAACCACTTAACAATACCAGTTGCCATTTAATCTGAATCCTTCATGACATATTAACCGGCAGCCGAGCTGCCACTTTGCACCGCCACTCAATAAGCATAAAGAATATGCGAAATGGCAAAAGCGCTACGGACGTTTTTACGCCTGCCGTACCCAAACGTCAAGAGCCTTGTATTTTGCAGCGCAAAAAGCTTGAAAAAAAATACAGATGGTCCAACCTAGTGCCATAACCGGAACAGCTGAAATCAACCATGTCTACGCAGTTTCAAGATGACACCACGCTTCAGGCATCACGCACCCAGGTAAAGCCCCCACCGCTTTACAAGGTCTTGCTTCTTAACGATGACTTCACCCCGATGGATTTTGTCGTAGACGTATTGCAAAAATTTTTTTACATGAACGCCGAAAAGGCTACCCGTGTAATGCTGCAGGTCCATACTGAAGGCAAAGGTGTTTGTGGCGTTTATACTAAAGACGTGGCCGCAACCAAAGTCGAACAGGTCATGCAGCACGCAAAGACACATGAACAACCCTTGCAGTGTGTCATGGAGGAAAACTGATGATTGCCCAAGAACTTGAAGTAAGCCTGCACATGGCGTTTATGGAAGCACGGCGCAAACGGCATGAACTCATCAGCGTCGAGCACCTGCTGCTGGCCATGACTGACAATCCGTCAGCCGCCGAGGTTCTGCGTGCCTGCGGCGTCAATATCGAACAACTGAAAAAACAGCTGGATGACTTCATCAACGAACACACGCCGACCGTTCCTGGCGAGGATGAAGTTGAAACCCAGCCGACCCTTGGCTTCCAGCGCGTCATCCAGCGCGCGATCCTGCACGTACAATCGTCAGGCAAAAAAGAAGTCAATGGCGCAAACATCCTCGTCGCCATCTTCGGCGAAAAGGACTCCCATGCCGTGTACTACCTGCATCAGCAGGGTACGTCGCGACTGGATGTTGTCAACTTCATCTCGCACGGCATTACCAAACACAACCCCAAAACCGGTAGCAGCCCTGCCCCCGAATCGTCCGACCATGGCGATGGCGAGCAGGACGACAGCAGCAGTAGCGCTGGTGGCGCACTGGAAAGCTATACCCAGAACCTCAACCAGCAAGCCCGTGAAGGTCGTATCGATCCGTTGATCGGCCGTGCTGCCGAAGTTGAACGCGTGATTCAGGTGCTGTGCCGCCGTCGCAAGAACAACCCTTTGCTCGCGGGTGAAGCCGGTGTCGGCAAGACCGCGATTGCCGAAGGTCTTGCACGCCGCATCGTGAATGGTGATGTGCCCGAAGTTCTGGCCAATGCCACGGTCTACTCGCTGGACATGGGCGCACTGCTTGCCGGCACCAAGTATCGTGGTGATTTCGAGCAACGTCTGAAGCAGGTTATTCGCCAGCTGGCCGAAGACAAAGGTGCCATCCTGTTTATCGACGAGATTCACACCCTGATCGGTGCAGGCTCCGCCTCGGGCGGTACGCTGGATGCATCCAACCTGCTGAAGCCAGCGCTATCCAATGGCAGCCTGCGCTGCATCGGTGCGACAACCTATAACGAATACCGCGGCATCTTCGAAAAAGACAGCGCGCTTTCTCGCCGCTTCCAGAAAATCGATGTTGTCGAGCCTACCGTCGAGCAGACCATCGAAATTCTGAAGGGCCTGAAAACCCGCTTTGAAGAACACCATGGCGTGAAGTACACCTTGGCCGCGCTGTCGACTGCCGCCGAATTGTCCGCACGCTATATCAACGATCGTCACCTGCCTGACAAGGCAATTGATGTGATTGATGAAGCCGGTGCTGCCCAGCGCATTCTGCCGAAATCCCGCCAGAAAAAAGTCATCAACAAGAGCGAGATTGAAGAAATCATCGCCAAGATTGCACGCATTCCACCAAAGACAGTCTCCAGCGATGACCGTAATGTGCTGAAGAACCTGGAACGCGATCTGAAGAGCGTGGTATTCGGCCAGGAAAAAGCCATCGAGGCGATGACTGCTGCCATCAAGATGGCGCGCTCCGGCCTTGGCAATCCGCAAAAGCCGATCGGCTCCTTCCTGTTCTCCGGCCCTACCGGCGTCGGCAAGACCGAGGTCGCCAAGCAGCTCGCCTACTTCCTTGGCGTCGAACTGATCCGCTTTGACATGTCGGAATACATGGAACGCCATGCGGTTTCCCGCCTGATTGGTGCACCTCCGGGCTATGTCGGTTTCGAACAGGGTGGTTTGCTGACCGAAGCCGTCAACAAGCATCCGTATGCCGTGCTGCTGCTCGACGAAATCGAAAAAGCCCATCCGGACATCTTCAATGTCCTGCTGCAGGTCATGGACCATGGCAAGCTGACGGACAATAACGGTCGCAAGGCTGACTTCCGCAATGTGGTGATCATCATGACCACCAATGCCGGTGCCGAAGCACTGTCCAAGTCCTCGATAGGCTTTACCAGCAGCAAGCAGGCTGGCGACGAGATGGCCGACATCAAGCGTCTGTTCAGCCCGGAATTCCGCAACCGCCTGGATGCGATCATCCCGTTCCGCATGCTGGACGAAGAGATCATCATGCAGGTTGTCGACAAATTCCTGCTGCAACTGGAGCAGCAACTGTCCGAGAAGAAAGTCGAAGCACATTTCTCCGACAATCTGCGCAAGATGCTGGCCAAGAAAGGTTTCGATCCGCAAATGGGCGCTCGCCCTATGGCACGCCTGATTCAGGACATGATCAGGAAGGCACTGGCCGACGAGCTGTTGTTTGGCAAGCTGGTCAACGGTGGCCAGGTCAATGTCGATCTGGACGATCAGGACAATATCCGGTTGACCTTCGAAGAAGTGGCCCTGGAACCCGCTTGAGCAATGCGGCCAACCTTTTGTCACTTTTAAAAAATCCCGCCTCTGGCGGGATTTTTTTATCCGCGCGGATGGTGCTGCTGGTGCAAGGCCTTCAGGCGCTCACGTGCAACATGTGTATAAATCTGCGTAGTCGACAAACTGGCATGGCCAAGCAGTAGCTGTACCACGCGCAAGTCGGCACCGTGATTGACCAGATGCGTGGCAAAAGCATGACGCAAGGTGTGCGGGCTGATTGCGGGCAACCCTTCCCGTTTGGCGTATTTGCTGATCAGATACCAGGCCATCTGTCGCGTCATGGCCTTTTTCTGCTGGCTAGGAAATACGGCATCGCAGCGCACACCGGCCAATAACAATACCCGGCCCTCAGCAAGAAAGCGGCGCAACCATGACTCGGCAACTTCTCCCAGCGGCACCAGACGCTCTTTATCGCCCTTGCCGATAATACGGACGAAACCCTCATTCAGATGCAGCTGCCCAAGACTCATGCCGACCAGCTCACTGATACGCAAGCCGGTAGCGTACAAGACCTCCAGCATCGCCCGATCACGCAGTCCCAAGATTGTTTCGGTATCTGGTGCGGCCAACAACAACTCGACATGGCGCTCGGAAATCGACTTGGGCAAGCGCAAGCCAAGCTTGGGTGAAAGCAGTTTCTCGGCCGGATTATCATCGCGCAGCTGTTGCGAGCACAGGTACTGATAGAAACGGCGAATCGCTGACAATCGACGTGCCCGAGTCGCGGGCTTATCAACATCAATCAGAGCAAGCAGGACTCTCTCAAGCGCCGCGACATCCGCATCCGGTAAACTGGTTTCGGATTCTTGCAGCAGCGCTGCAATACGCAGCAGATCACGACGATAGGCCGCCAGGGTATTGGCAGACAGATTGTCTAACAGCCATAGATGATCGAGGAAACCATCAATGCAGGCGGAAGGGTTGGTATGGATTTCTGGGCTCATGCAGGATTCCGGGCAAACAAAAAGCGCCAGTCAGACTGGCGCTTTTTGCACTGAACCGGCAAGTAATTACTTGCGGTTTGGCAGCTTTTCCTTGATACGTGCGGACTTGCCGGTACGACCACGCAGGTAGTACAGCTTGGCGCGACGAACGTCACCACGACGCTTGACTTCAATGGAAGCTACCAGCGGGGAGAACAGCTGGAAAGTACGCTCAACACCTTCGCCAGCAGACAGCTTGCGAACGGTGAATGCGCTGTTCAGACCACGGTTACGGCGGCCGATTACCACGCCTTCGTAAGCCTGCAGACGCTCGCGGTTACCTTCCTTTACCTTAACCTGAACGATTACGGTATCGCCAGGAGCGAATTCGGGAATGGTTTTGCCCAGACGAGCAATTTCTTCTTGTTCCAGTTGCTGGATCAGATCCATGTTACTACTCCTTGTTTTTACCAGAACCATGTTCCTGCTGGAACTGTGCCAGCAGCCGTGATTCCTGCTTTGTCAAAATTCGGCTTGTCAGCAAATCCGGACGCCTGAGCCAGGTCCGTCCAAGCGACTGCTGCAAACGCCATTGGGCAATCTTGGCATGGTCACCTGACAACAAAACGTCAGGAACCTTCACGCCTTCATACACTTCAGGCCTTGTGTAATGCGGGCAATCCAGCAAACCATCCACGAACGAATCCTCATACGCGGACTGCTTGTCATTCAATACCCCAGGCAACAATCGGATGATGGCATCCATCATCACCATTGCGGCCAACTCGCCACCAGAGAGCACATAGTCGCCGATAGAAATTTCTTCATCGACTTCCTGCGCAATCAGGCGCTCGTCAATACCTTCATAGCGGCCACAAAGTACGATCAAGCCCGGCATGGCAGACAATCTGACTGCATGTTCATGGTTAAGCCTGCTGCCCTGTGGTGACAGATACACCACATGACTCTTGGCTACACCCTGCTGTTGCTGACGTTGCTTTGCAGCCGCAATGGCTTTATGCAAAGGGTCGGCAAGCATGACCATGCCAGGTCCACCACCATAAGGCCTGTCGTCAATCGTCCGGTAGTTGTCATTGGTGAAATCACGTGGATTCCAAGCTGAAAACTGCCAGATGGACTGCTCTACAGCCCGTCGACTTACACCAAAACGGGTAAGTGACTCAAACATCTCGGGGAAAAGGGTGATGGCATCAATCTGCATCAATAATCCAGTTCCCACTCAACCGTAATCTGCTTGCCCGCCATATCCACCGTAGTGATATAGGCTGAAACAAACGGAATCAGGCACTGCCCATGCTCGCCGCGAACGACCAGCACGTCATTTGCCCCGGTTTCCATCAGATCCTGCACACTGCCCAGCGACTCACCGCGCTGATTGATGACCGCCAGACCGATCAGATCAGTCCAGTAATACTCGTCATCTTCAGTCGGCGGCAGCTCTGCCCGTGGCACCGCAACTTGGCAACCGCGCAAAGCCTCTGCCATATCACGATCAGTTACACCCTCAAGCTGGGCGACCAGCTGTTTGGGTTGAACTGCACCATCCTGAAAGGTATAAGGCTGCCAGTTACCTTGCTTGCCCAGATACCAGACCGGAAAGTCGAACAGACTGTCTGCGTGCTGGGTATCCGCATGAACCTTGAGCCAGCCGCGAATACCGTGGGCACCGCGGATAAAACCCATGATTGTCAGATCTTCGTCACGCATGTACAGGCTCCGTCAAAACGAAACGATTGACGGAAAATCAGGCAGCCTTAGGCTGATCTTTCAGCAGCTTGGCTACGGAGTCAGCAACCTGGGCACCATTTTCGATCCAGTGGTTGATGCGATCCATGGCCAGACGCACGCGCTCTTCTTTTTCGTTGGCTACAGGGTTGTAGAAACCAACGCGCTCGATGAAGCGGCCATCGCGACGGCTGCGGGAATCAGTAACAACTACTGCGTAGAACGGGCGATTCTTGGAACCACCACGAGCAAGACGAATCACTACCATTGTCGATTGTCCTTAAAAATACGGAATCGTGAAAAGCTTACGATTTTATGGCACTTTTCCCTTATCCTGCAAGTGCTTATTCAGCCGTAAACGCTTTTACCACGCCCAGATCTTTGGTAACGATGGTCAAAGCACGATCCTCGGGATGCACAACCACCTCGAATCCCAGCCTCGCCATCAGCTTGAGCATGCCTTTGTTGCCGGCCAGCACCTCGCCCACCATGCTTTTCAAACCCTGCTCACGTGCGGCATCAAACAAGGCCTGCATCAGGATCACGCCAATGCCTTTGCCCTGCCACGAATCAGCCACTTCCAGTGCAAATTCGCAGCTCTCCTGATCCGGATCAGTCACGTAGCGCGCTACGGCCAGCTGTTCTTCGCCATGAGGTCCGCTGCGTATCATCGCCAAAGCCATTTCGCGGTCGTAATCAAGCTGGGTAAAACGCACCAGCATGCTTTGCGACAGCTGCTTGATGCTGGACATGTAACGGTTGTAACGACTTTCTTCTGACAGATTGCGCACGAACTCCTGTTGCATTTGCGCATCTTCCGGCCGGACCGGACGGATCATAACCGGCGTTCCATCCTTCAGCATCGCACAGTGCACCATATGAGCCGGATACGGCATGATCGCCATATGGCCATAGGGCTTGCCTACGGTAAGCTGGGTTGCCGAATGAATCACGATGCGTGCATCCAGTGCCATCACGCCGGACTCGTCAGCCATCAGCGGGTTGATGTCCATCTCGCGCACTTCAGGCAGCTCGCACACCAGCTCCGACACATGCAGCACGATCTGGCGCAAGGCCTCCAGGTCAATGCCCGGCATATTCTTGAATGGTCGCAAGATCTGACCAACACGTGTCTTGTCTATCATGCGCTGCACAAGATAGTGGTTGACCGGTGGCAGGCTCAGCGACTGATCCTGCATCACCTCGACCGCAATACCACCCGCGCCAAAGGTAATCACCGGCCCGAACGAGGCATCATGCGTCACACCAACCATCAGCTCCCGCGCATAGCGGCGCTTGCGCATGGCCTGCACCGACACGCCAACAATACGGGCATCCGGCCGCGCCGCGCGGGTGCGTTCGACAATATTGCGATAGGCCTCGCGCAGACTCTGCTCATTACTGATATTGAGCTCGACACCACCCACATCCGACTTGTAAATGATGTCGGGCGAGTCGATCTTCAGCACCAAGGGATAGCCAATCTCTTCGGCGAAATCCACCGCCTGATTTTCCGTTGCGGCCAACCTCGTCGGGTTCACCGGGATATTGAAAGCCTGCAGCACCGCCTTGGATTCCAGCTCGGACAGGATGGTACGGCCCTCGGCCTGTGCCGCCGCAATCAGCTGTCGCGCCTGCGTTACATCAGGCACCAGTTGATCGCCCTCAAGCGGCGCCGGGGTTTGCAGCAGCAACTGCTGGTTTTCGTGATAGGCCGCGAGGTTGCGGAATACCTCGATCGCAAACTCGGGCGCACGGAAGTGCGCGCACTTTGACTTGGAAAACAGTTCGCGACTCTCGGCTACTTTGGCGTCGCCCAGCCATGACAGGAACAGAGGCTTGCTGCTCTCTCGCTGCAAACCCACCATCAGCTGCGCCGTGGTCAGATGATCGGTACCGGCCTGCGGGGTAAAGATCACCAGCACCCCATCCACTCCCGGATCATCCAGACAGACCTTGACCGCGGTACGGAAACGCACCGGACTGGCATCGCCAATGATGTCCACCGGATTGCTGCCCGACCAGTTGCGCGGCAGCGAATCATTCAGCAGCTCGATACTCTGCGGCGACAGCCGCGCCAACTCGACGCCATACATATAGGCACTGTCTGCGGCCAACACGCCCGGCCCGATGCCATTGGTGACGATGGCCAGCCGCTTGCCCTGCACGCGATAGTTGGCCGCCAGCACCTTGGCGGCGGTAAACAGCTGGGCAATGGTCGATACCCGCAATACACCGGCACGAGACAGCGCCGCATCAAACACATCGCCACTTTCAATCAGATTGCTGGAGTGCATGACACCAATCACGTCATCCACATAGCGGCCTGATTTCACTACCACCACCGGCTTGGTTCGCGCCGCCGCCCGCAAGGCACTCATGAAGCGCCGCGAGTCATGCACATGATGCACGTGCAGCAGAATCCCCTGGGTAAAGTTGTCCGAGACCAGATAATCAAGAATCTCGCCAAACTCGACATCCAGCGCCTCGCCGACCGAAATCACGCTGGAAAAGCCGATGCCCTTGCTGTCAGCCCAATCCAGCATTGCGGTACACAAGGCCGAAGACTGCGACACCAGCGCCAGGTTACCGGCACGCACCTTGCTGGTGTAATTACTGGCATTAAAACCGGCGACCGGTCGCATCAGCCCCAACACATTCGGCCCCTGGATACGGATGCCGTAATGTTTGGCAATCGACAAGGCTTCGTTCAGCGCCTCGCGTTCTTCGCGCTCGGAGTCGGCAAAATCCTTGGCCAGCAAGATCGCCTTGACGCCCTTCTTGCCACAATCCTTGACGATTTCGGGCAACTGCCGCAGCGCGGTTGTCACTACCGCCAGATCAACCGGCCCCTCGATCTGCCGCACCTGCTGTGTAGCCGGAATCCCGCCAACCAGGCGATGACGCAGGTTGACCGGGTAGAGCTTGCCCTGAAAGTTACCGGCCAGCAGATTGGCAAACACAGCCTGGCCAACCGAGCCAGGCTTGTCACTGGCACCGACGACGGCAACGTTTCGCGGAGAGAACAATGGCGCAAGATAATGCGGTTTCATAATTGGGCATCCTGAAAAAGGACAGGGTTAAATCATCCGATATTCACAAGGCGGAATAAACTCATTAATTGCGGCCAACCTTGTCGGCTTACCGCATCGGGCCAGTAGCGCTTGCCGGCCAATATTGCTAATCTTCTCCGTTTAAGACTGCCGTATTGTTGCGGCGCATCAAGAGTTTCCGGATAAACCCGCGGAATCACGCCCTCGCAGGAACAGAACCAACATGTCAAAACGTGTCGTCACCCTCGCCCATTACTACACCCAGCCTGAGATCCAGCAGATGGCGGACAAGGTCGGCGACAGCCTGGAGCTGTCCCTGTTTGCCCGTGAGTCCGAGGCGGATGTCATCGTCTTTGCCGGCGTTCGCTTCATGGCTGAAACCGCCAAGATTCTGAACCCGCAAGCCGAAGTGATCCTGCCGGACGCCGGCTCGACCTGTTCGCTGGTAACCCAGACCGACGTCTCCGCACTCAAGGCCTGGCGCGAGGCGCATCCGGATCACGTGCATGTGTCCTACATCAACTCGTCGGCCGCACACAAGGCGCTCTCCGACTGGATCGTCACCAGCCGCAATGTGGATGACATCATTGCCCACCTCTACGAGCAAGGCAAACAGGTGATCTTCTCGCCGGATCGCAATATGGGCGGTTATCTGAATCACCAGTATGGCTATGATATGCCTTTATGGTCGGCCGTCTGCGAAGTTCATGACAAGTTTAATGAAGCTGCACTGAATGAGGCGCTGGAAGCCGTCAATGGCGAAGCCCATCTGATCGCCCACCCGGAAAGCCCTTTGCCGGTATTGATGCGCGCGGGCTATGTCGGCTCGACTTCGGGCATGCTGAACTGGGTGAAGGCCTATGGCGGCGACAAGAAACAGGTGATCTTTGTCGCGACCGAAGACGGCATTCTCTACAATATGCGTCTCGCGCGCCCGGATCTGGACATCCGCCAGGCACCTATCTACGCCGGCTGCCAGTGCAATTCCTGTCCGTACATGAAGATGAACACCATCGAGGCGGTAAAGCGTGCGCAGCAAGGTCATGGCACGCGCATCGACTACCTCACGACTGCCGAAATGGATGCAGCCCGACTGCCGATCGAGCGTATGCTCGACTTCAGCCAGCGCTACTATCAGTAAAAACAACCGGCTTCGGCCGGTTTTTTTATTCCTGCTAATACATTCAGATTTTGCAGTCGCATGCCTGCTGGTTACAATCGGGGAAGTTGAAACGGAAAGTGCGCATGAAATTTTTAGTCAGTAACGACGACGGTTATTTTTCCCCGGGCATCACGGCTCTGGCCGAAACCCTGTCCCGCCATGGCGAAGTAGTTGTCGTGGCACCGGAAAGAGACCGCAGTGGCGCCAGCAACTCGCTGACGCTGGATCGGCCATTAAGCGTCCGGAAAGCCGCCTCCGGCTTTTACTACGTTAACGGCACCCCAACCGATTGCGTTCACGTCGCCATTACCGGCTTTCTCGACTTCAAGCCTGATATGGTGTTTTCCGGCATCAATCATGGCCCGAATATGGGCGATGACACGCTGTATTCCGGTACAGTTGCCGCCGCAACCGAAGCTTTCCTGCTCGGCGTACCGGCGGTAGCCGTCTCGCTGGCAGGCAAGCATCACAATTTCGCAACGGCACAGCTGGCAGTTGAGCGTTTGCTGGCTCGCTTTGCGGCCAACCCGCCGCAAGAGCCCATCCTGCTGAATGTCAATGTGCCGGATATCGCTGCAGATCAACTGCAAGGCATCGAGATTACCCGGCTGGGCAGGCGTCATCACGCCGAGCCGGTCATCAAAAGCACGAATCCGCGTGGTGAAACAATTTACTGGGTCGGCCCGGTGGGTGCCGAACAGGATGCCGGCGACGGCACCGACTTCAACGCCATTCGCAACAACAGGATATCCGTCACCCCGCTGATGATAGACCTGACTGCCCATGGCAAGATGGAGTACGTCAAGACATGGCTCAATCCAGCCTGATCCAGCCGGGACAGAATCACGGCATGGTGTCCGACAGGACACGACTGCGCATGATAGAACGCTTGCGCCAGCAAGGTATCAAGGACGAGCGGGTGCTTACCGCGATGTACGAGGTACCTCGCCACCTGTTTATTGATCAGGCACTGGCGACGCGCGCCTACGATGATGTCTCGCTGCCGATAGGCCTCGGACAAACCATCTCGCAGCCGCTGACTGTTGCCCGCATGACCGAAAAACTGCTGGAAGGGCGGCCACTGCCAGGCAAAATCCTTGAGGTGGGTACCGGCTGCGGCTACCAGACTGCGGTGCTGCTGAAAACGGGGGCCGAAGTCTATTCGATCGAAAGGCTGGCCGGCATTCTGGACAAGGCTCGCGTGAACCTGCGCAAGACCAAACTTGTCCATGCCAGACTGGTGCATGGCGATGGCCATCTTGGCCTGCCTGACATTGCTCCGTTTGACGGCATCATCATTACCGCCGCGGCCAGACAGGTTCCACCTGCCCTGCTGACACAACTGAAAACTGGCGGAAAGCTGATTGTTCCGGTTGGCGATGCCGAACAGCATCTGTGGAGCTTCACCAAAACCGAACAGGGCGTGCAGCAAACCCGGCTTGAGCCGGTCCGCTTCGTACCACTCCTTCCTGGCAAGCAATGAGGTCGAGGGGAAAACGCAACAACCCCCGGCCTCATAATTGTCAGACAATTTGCAAATCAATTCTCACTAGAATATAACGTCCCTACGGCAATGCTGAACTATCGAAATCAACTGCTAACCTTATTACCGGCCAGCCTGCTGCTGACAGCCTGCGCAACAGGCGGACTTCAGCCGACAGACAAGATGGCGCCAGTTGAAGAAGGACGCCAGTCCAGAGCTGCCAGCAGCAATATCGTACTGCCCAAGTCACCTACGGAAGTACAGACGCAAGCGGCCAACCTTGGCAATGCGCCTGTCAGCAATGGCGTCAGAAGCAGTAACGGTACGCACACGGTCAATGCCGGTGAAACGCTCTACCGGATTGCCGTAAATAATGGCCTGAAATATCAGGAACTTGCACAATGGAACAATCTTGACGGCTTCAACATCAAGGTTGGACAAGTTTTACGGCTGACACCGCCTGCCACCTCATCTCAGACAGTAGCAGCGACCGTCAGCAAACCGGTTGAAACTGCAACGACGCCACCAGTCGTCGTAACCGGCAACAACAAACAGTTTCCCAAAGGCTTGAAAGTGCCGTTCAGTGAAGCGGCAGTCAAGCAGCTGCCAGTGCAGGCAGAAGGTGGCAAAGCCGTCAGCCCTCCTCCTGCTGTTGCCGCCGTCACGACACCGACGCCACCGGTCGCCAAACCCACACCGGCTCCAGGCAATACTCCTGCACCACAGGCAGGAAAAACTGAAACCAAAACAACTGATAGCGCGCCACCAGCCAAAAGTAGTGGCGAGCCTCCCGTCGCAGCGACAAGTGGTGACTGGACATGGCCAACCGAAGGCAAGGTGGTACGTGGCTTCTCGGAGCAGAACAAAGGCATCAATATCGCCGGCAAGATGGGGCAAGCTGTACTTGCGGCCAACGGTGGCAAGGTGGTCTACAGCGGCAGCGGCCTGCGCGGTTATGGCAAGCTCGTGATTATTCGCCACGACAAGACTTTCCTCTCGGCCTATGCCCACAACAGCGCGCTAATGGTCAAAGAGGGCCAGGCAGTAAAGAAAGGTCAGAAAATTGCCGAAATGGGGGATAGCGACGCCGATCAGGTGAAGCTGCACTTCGAAATACGGGAACTGGGCAAGCCGGTTGATCCGGCCAAGTACCTGGGTAACAGGCCCTAAAACAGCGTCGAACTGTACCGGGCCAATCGTCAACAGGGGGATTGCGTCATGAATGATGATCTGGAACTACTCGAAGAAGTACTCGAAGAGGAAACCGAGCAGGAAGCAGAAGCCCGGGAAGATGCTGAACCAGAAGAAAGCACGATCAATGCAACGGTAAGCGAAGTGACCGATGTCACCCAGATTTATCTGAATGATATCGGTAACAACGCCCTGCTGACGCCAGCCGAAGAGCTGGCCTTGGCTCGCCGCGTGACGCAAGGCGACTTCGCCGCACGCCAGAAAATGATCGAGCACAATCTGCGACTGGTCGTGAACATTGCCAAACATTACATCAACCGTGGCCTTGCCCTGCTTGATCTGATCGAGGAAGGCAATATCGGTCTGATGCATGCGCTGGAAAAATTCGACCCAGAACGCGGCTTCCGCTTCTCGACCTATGCCACCTGGTGGATACGCCAAAGCGTCGAGCGCGCTATCATGAACCAGTCGCGCACGATCCGCCTGCCGGTACATGTCATCAAGGAGCTCAACATCTATCTGCGCGCTTTCCGCCATCTGGAAAGCCAGATAGGTCGCGAGCCGACGCTGGAAGAAGTTGCCCACCTGGTTGACAAGCCGGTTGATGAAGTACGCCGTGTCCTGAATCTCAACGAGCGTATGGCTTCACTGGATGCGCCCTTGGATATTGACCCGATGCTGTCCATCGGAGAGTCGATTCCGGATGACCAGCACGAAGAGCCTGATTTGCAGCTGCATAACACCCAGATCGAACACTTCGTGCAGGACTGGCTGTCACAGCTGACTGACAAGCAACGCATGGTGATCGAGCGTCGTTATGGCTTGAATAATCACGAGATCTGCACGCTGGAAGAGTTGGCCGCAACCCTGAGCCTGACACGCGAACGGGTGCGCCAGATCCAGATCGAAGCCCTCGAGCATCTGCGCCGCATTCTGCGCCGCAAAGGTATCTCCAAGGACTTCCTGCTCTAACAATCGACGCACAATCAAAACAAACCCGCCATCAGGCGGGTTTGTTTTTTGGCAGCTTGCCAAGCTTCAGCCGGCGCACCTCGCGATACCAATCACGCCAGCGCAAATCATCGTCCGCCAAAGCCTGCTGATAACGCCACCGCGTCCAGTCTTGCAACAATCGTGAAACCTGCTCGCGCTCCCTGTCTGGCCACGCAGCCAGCTGATTGCCAAGCTCTTGCGCCGTCGCAGAACCATCAAACTCCATACCAGCCAGACGCAAACGCTGCAACAGCAACAGCCAGCCACGCTCGCGCCAGCTGCCTCTTGCACCGTGCCTGCGACGCCATGCATAAGCAGCAAACCACGCCAGCAATATCAACAAAGCCCCGGACAGCAAGGTTACGACGGCATTGAGTGCTACATCCTGCCCCAACCCCAAACGCTGCCAGAGCGATTGTTGACGTGCAGCATCGTAATTGACCACCCAACGTTGCCAGGCAAAGCCCAGCTGCTGCCAGTTCTGTTGCACCCCCTGCCACCAACCCGGTGGACGGCCACCCAGCAGGGGCATTTGTGCCGCACTTTCCGGCACAACTTGCTCGATCCCCTGCGTCAATCTGGCTGGCACAGCCAACGCAGTCGGATCGACCCGCTGCCAGCTTTGCCGTGACGCCAGCCAGACTTCGGCCCAGGCATGCGCATCTGATGAACGTACCTGCCAGAAATTGCCGCCCGGATTAAACTCGCCGCCCTGAAAACCGACCACCACCCGCGCGGGCAAGCCCGCCGCACGTGCCATGAACACGAAAGCGCCGGCAAAATGCTCGCAGAAGCCTTGCCGGCTGCCATACAAAAAGCCGTCTACCATCTCGCCTGCCAAAACAGGTGGCGTCAGGCTGTATTGCAAACGCTGCTGGCCAAACCAGCTTTTCAGCGCCTGTAAGCGTTCGCTGTCAGCAGAAAAGCGGGCCTGCATGCGAGCAGCCTCGCGCCGCGTCTGTTCATTACCCGGCGGCAGTTGCAAATAGCGCTGCTGATATGGCGGCGACAGGCTGGCCAGTGCAGTCGCAGAAAGACTACTGTAGGCGGTAAAGCCCATGCGGCCAACGTTGGCCGCATCCTGCCGCATCAATAAACCACTGCTCCGGAGCTGAACTTCACCATCCGCAGCAACCGCATACTCAAGTGCCGGCAAACGCCCCTTGAATGGTTCGGCGATCACGGTAAATGGCACACGCTTGCCCGACGCATTGCCTGCCTCCGGCTCTGGCAAGCCAGAGGCACGCCATTGCTCACCGTCGTAGGCATCAAACACCATCACGCGCCAATACAGCTGTTCGCGCTGTGGATTGCCTTGTGGAAACTGCGCAGTGAAAGCCGGCTCGCGCGACCGTATCATTTCGCTGATGCTGCCTGGCGACATTTGCTCGGCCAGACCTGTCGTTGCCCGCTTGTCGGCAGTCGGCATCTGCCACAGCGGCCCGGGCAAGCGCGGCATCGCCACAAACAGTACAACCATCAAGGGCGCGGTATACAGCAAGCAACGCGCCGCCTCGCGCACGCTGCCGCCCAGCCAGCCGCCGGACAGCAAGATCAGGCACCAGGTCAGCGCCAGCAAGGAAATCATCATCCACAGCGCCGACAACACGCCCTGATCAAACAGCAAAGGCATGGCGGCCAGAAAGAAACCCAGCGCCAGCAGCACCCGCCAATCCCTGACGCTATTGGTTTCGAAAGCCTTGATGCCGACCAGCACCAGCAACAGCGCCACCCCGCCCTCGCGGCCAACCAGGGTGCGAAAGTTCTGCCACAACAACAGTACCGGCCCGATCAGCGCAAACAGCAGCCAGATCCGCGCCGGCAGCTGCTTGTGCCGCCATAACAGCCAGGCACGTCCACCCAGCATCGCCGCCAGCAACAGCGGCACCCACGGCGGCAAATGCAGGAACAATGGCATGGCCACCAGCAACAGGCTGGCCAGTACGGCAAAACAGGCCCGACGCAACTCTTCAGGCATGATGCCCTCCGAATGTCGCCAGCAGGCGCAAGCCACGCCGTATCTCGCTTGCGGCCAACCTTTGCTCGCGGCCAGGCAGGCGCAGGCAGACTTCACGATGGCTTCGCATGGCAGCCAGCAGCTGCCAGCACATGCGCGACAGCCGCTGCTCTGCGTTCATATGTGCAGGATACGCATCCCAGGCGATCAGCGATTGACTGGCCCCAGCCATCTCGCCTTGCAGATGGCGCGCCAGCAGCTCGCCACGCTTGGCATAGTGCTTCCAGGCGATGCGACGCAAACCCATATCGGCTTGCCATGTGCCCAGATGCGAAACCGTATCCTGCCCGCTCAATTGTTGTTGCTCGCCTTGCGATGTCGGATCCTGGCCAAGGAACGCATCCTCGATCGGTTCGGGATAAACATAAGCCTGCCCCTGCAAACGCAGATAGGCAAAAGCGCGGATCAAGCCCAAAGGGGCTTCGGAATACAACTGCAAAGCCGGCAGACTGCAGATGCCGCGCTGCCGGCTGGCGACATTCAGGATCAATTCGCCACCGGCAGTCGGGACAGGCAGCAGCTCATCACCATATTGCAGAATCAGCCGCCGCGGCTCGGCGCTGGCCCAGCCGAGATCCAAGGTAAAGCTCACCTCATGGCCGGCCAAGGCATCCTGCTCGGCCATCACGGCCACCTTCACCCCAAGCAACTGACGAAAAGCCATACCCACCGACAGCAGCAACAGACTGACGAGCCAAAATGACAGGGCGTAAGCCAGGCTGACTGCGTAATTCAGCGCCCCTAGCCATACCGCGGCCGACACCAGCAGCAACATCCAGCCCATACGGGTGGGCAGCAGATAAATACGCTGATGGTTCAGCTGTAGCGAACGCTGTAAGGGCAAGCGGCGCAGCATCCAGCTGCGCAAACGTTTACGCCACGCTGACATACTGCAGGATTCTTTCCAGCAAATGCTGACTGCGCTCGCCCGGCAGGCGGGCTTGCAAGCGGTGGGCGGCGACGGCGACAAACACTGCCTTGATATCATCTGGCAGCACGTAGTCACGCTTGTCCAGCATCGCCCAGGCCCGGGCCGCCGACAAGACAGCTAGGCCGGCACGCGGACTCAGGCCATGCACAAACAGCTCGGGCTTGCGGGTGGCCTGCAGCAAGGTCAGCATGTATTCCGCAATGGCCGGGCTGATCTTGATGGCGGCAACCGCCTGCTGCATGGCAATAAAGTCCGCTGCCGTCATTGCCGGCGTCAGCTGGCGGATAAACTGGCGACGATCACCCGCCAGCAATAGTGCCTTTTCGGCATCCGAACTGGGGTAGCCCAGCGAAATGCGCATCATGAAACGGTCAAGCTGCGATTCGGGCAAGGGGAAAGTGCCCAGCTGATGCTCGGGATTCTGGGTCGCAATCACCATGAAAGGCGCTGGCAGGGCATGAGTATGGCCATCCAGCGACACTTGATGCTCTTCCATCGCCTCCAGCAGCGCGGACTGGACCTTTGGCGAGGCACGATTGATTTCATCAGCCAGTAAAAGCTGGGAAAACACCGGCCCTTGCTGGAATTCGAAACGGGCCTGATCCGGCCGGAAGATGCTCACACCCAGCAGATCAGCCGGCAGCATATCGCTGGTGAACTGCACACGGTGGTAATCCAGCCCCAGCACACCGGCTAGCGCGTGCGCAAGCGTAGTCTTGCCGACACCCGGAACATCCTCCAGCAGCAAGTGTCCGCCGGCCAACAGACAGCACAGCGACAGCCTGACCTGGGCAGACTTTCCCAAGATCGTGGCATTCAGTTGATGATAAGCAAATGAGATGGATTGCATTTGGATGACCAAGCCTGCACACTCTAACAGGATTTCATATATCCCTTTTGCCAACACAAAGCAATAAGGAACGTGGCGTGCTTACCTGGCTTAAATCCCACCTCGGCGGTGGCATGACGGCATTTGTGACTCACAGCGAATGCCTGCAACACAATATGGGCCCCGGCCATCCGGAATGTCCCGAGCGTCTGGTTGCCATTCGCGACCAGCTGATGGCTGCACAATTGTTCGACAGTCTGCAAGAGGTCGATGCTCCGCTGGTCAGCGAGCAGCAACTTGCCAGAGTGCATCCGCCACATTACGTTGAATATATCGAGGCGTGCTCTCCCTCGGTCGGCACCTTCCGTGTCGACCCGGATACCGCCATGTGTCCGGGCACGCTACAGGCAGCCAAACGCGCTGCCGGTGCGGTAATCAAGGCTGTCGATATGGTTTGTGGCAAGGAAGCGCCGAATGCCTTCTGCTCGGTTCGGCCACCCGGCCACCATGCCGAAAGTGCCCGCTCGATGGGCTTCTGCTTCTTCAACAATATCGCCGTCGGCATCGCCCACGCACTATCCACCTACAAATTCGAGCGCGTCGCCATCATTGATTTTGATGTGCACCACGGCAATGGCACCGAAGAAATCTTTCATGACGACCCGCGCGTGATGATGGTGTCGATGTTCCAGCACCCGTTCTTCCCCTACTGTGGCGATACGCCGATGGGGCCGAACATGCATCACGTCACGATGAAAGCCGGCAGCGGCAGCAAGGAATTCCGCGAGGCAGTCGAGTATCTATGGCTGCCACAGCTGGAAGAATTCAAGCCGGAGATGATCTTTATCTCGGCCGGTTTTGATGCCCATCGTGAGGATGATATGGCCTCGATGGCACTGACCGAAGCCGACTACGAATGGGTTACCCGACAATTGTTGCAGGTGGCCGCAAAGCACTGTGAAGGACGGATCGTCTCGGTGCTTGAGGGCGGCTACGACTTGTCGGCACTCGCCCGCAGCGTTACCGCGCATATCAAGGTGCTATCCGAAGGCTGAGTCTTCCAGACAGAAATAAAAAAGGGGCGAAACGCCCCTTTTTTATTTCTGCACTTGCTACGCTTACTTTTTCACCGGCGTAGTGACAGGCACCGCCGGCTTGGCTGCTGCCGGTTTCGCCTGTGCGGCAGCACCAGTCAGCACCAGCTCGCCTTTGAGCTTCTCCAGCAATTTCGGGCCGATGCCTGGCACCTTCTCCAGATCTGCATAAGTCTTGAACGCGCCATTCTTGCTACGGTAATCCACAATGGCCTTGGCCTTCACCGGTCCTAACCCCTTCACCTCTTCCAGTTGCTGAGGCGTCGCGGTATTGAGATTAATCGCGGCAAAGGCTGTCGAGCTGAGGCAGGCAGTCAAAAGCAGAGCAAGCAGTTTCTTCATGATAGTGATGACCCTTGGTTGAATGTTGAAGGCGGGTAACATCAATATCGTAAACAAATGTCATATGTGCAAAATAAATTGCATGACAATCTTGGTGCCAATGTAAGCCAGCAGCAGCAAGGCAAAACCACTCAGCGTCCAGCGTATCGCCAGACGGCCACGCCAGCCACGATATTTGCGGCCAACCAGCAGCGCGCCAAACACCAGCCACGAGGTAAAGGCGAAGACCGTCTTGTGATTCATGGCAGCGACTTTGCCGAACAACTCTTCCGAGAACAGCACACCACTGGCGAGACTCGCGGTCAGCAACAGGAAACCGGTACCCAAGGTCTGGAACATCATGTTTTCCATCACCATCAAGGGCGGCAGCTGGCGGGTCAGGCGACCAGGCTTGCGCTCGTGCAGCGCCCTCTCCTGCAACAGCATCAGAATGGCGATCAGGGCACCAATCGCAAACAGGCTGTAAGCCAGCAAAGAAATCACGATATGCAGCATGAAGGCGAGATTGTCGACCTGATAAGCCGCGTGCGGCACCGGCAAGACCTCGGCCAGCAACACGCCGATCAGAGCCACCGGCACGAGAAAAGTCTGCAAGCCTTCCAGCCTCGCGTAATAGCTGCCGGTCCAGTACACCAGCAGCATCATCCACGACAGCAAGGACACGGCGGTTCCCAACCCGATACTCACGAGGCCGGTGCTGACTACCGGTATTGCCAGCACAAACAGATGCATCAGCAACAAAGACCCCAGCAACAGGTGCTCGCGCCCGGCCTTGCGAGGCCACAGCGCATGGCCGCGCCAATGTCCGAGGAAATGCCAGGACAAGCCACCGTAACCAAAAGTCAGCAACACAACGACGATAAACACTAATCCGCTCATGGACATGTCGGGAATCTGCGAACCGTTGTCGGCTCGTGTTAAAATGGACGATTAAAGAAGTCTACACCAAAGCAGCCCCTGCTTGGCAGACACGAAGGACACTGCATGCTTGACAATCTGACATCCCGCCTGAGCAGCGCGCTGAAGACCATCCGCGGTCAGGCCCGTATTAGCGAAAGCAATATCCAGGACGCCCTGCGCGAGGTTAGGCTGGCCCTGCTGGAGGCCGACGTGGCCCTGCCTGTGGTCAAGACCTTTATTGCCCAGGTCAAGGAACGCGCGCTTGGCCAAGAGGTCATGGGCAGCCTGACACCGGGCCAGGCCCTGATCGGCATTGTCAACGAAGAGCTGGTCAAGCTGATGGGCGACAAAAACGACGCCCTCAATCTGGCTGCGGTACCGCCAGCCATCGTACTGATGGCCGGCCTGCAAGGTGCCGGTAAAACCACCACCGTCGGCAAACTGGCCAAGCTGCTGAAAGAAACCCAGAAGAAAAAGATTCTGGTGGTCTCCGCCGACGTGTACCGCCCGGCCGCGATCGAACAGCTCAAAACGTTGGCCGCACAGGTTGATGTCGAATTCTTCCCGTCCAGCCCGGATCAGAAGCCGCTGGACATTGCTTCCGCCGCCGTCAGCCACGCCAAACGCCATATGTTTGACGTGCTGATGGTCGATACCGCCGGCCGTCTGGCCATCGACGAAGCGATGATGGCCGAGATCAAGGCGCTGCACGGTCTGCTCAATCCGGTGGAAACCCTGTTCGTCGTCGATGCAATGCAGGGTCAGGATGCCGTCAATACCGCCAAGGCCTTTAACGAGACCCTGCCACTGACCGGTGTCATCCTCACCAAGATGGACGGTGACTCGCGTGGTGGTGCCGCGCTATCGGTACGTCACATTACCGGCAAACCGATCAAGTTTATCGGTGTCGGCGAAAAGCTGACCGGCCTCGAGCCCTTCCACCCTGATCGTCTGGCCAGCCGGATTCTCGGCATGGGTGACGTGCTGTCGCTGATCGAAGATGTCCAGAAAGGCATCAACGAAAAAGAAGCGCAGGAAATGGCCAAGAAGCTCAAATCGGGCAAAGGCTTTGACCTGGAAGACTTCAAGTCGCAGATGCAGCAGATGAAAAAGATGGGCGGCATGAGCAATCTGCTCGAAAAAATGCCGGGCGAAATCGGCCAGCTGGCCAAGGGCGTGCAAGGTGCCGAAGCCGAAAAGGCAATGAACCGCATCGAAGGCATCATCAACTCGATGACACCGGCAGAACGCCGCAAGCCCGAGCTGATCAAGGCCAGCCGCAAGCGTCGTATCGCCGCCGGCTCCGGTGTCAATGTTCAGGAAGTCAACAAGCTGCTCAAACAGTTCGAACAGACGCAAAAGATGATGAAGCAGTTCTCGTCCAAGGGCGGCATCATGAAAATGATGCGTGGCCTGAAGGGCATGATGCCGGGAATGTAATCGCAAGCGGGCGCTGCCGGATGGCACGCCCGTTTTCTTTTTTTCAGCGACAGAATGCAAGCCATGGATCTCGACGTAGTCATTCTTACCGATCGCCAGCTGTTGGCGCTCGACGACAGCGACTGGTATAGCCGCCAGGTTCACCACGAAGATGGCCTGCTGCAAAGCGCCCTCGAAAAACAGGGCCTCAAGGTTGGCCGCAAAGCCTGGTGCGATAGCACCATGAACTGGCAGCAAACGCGCAGCGCCGTTTTCCGCACCACTTGGGACTACTTTCACCGCTTCAGCGAGTTCTCGCCATGGCTGGACAAGACCAGCGCTGAAACGCGACTGTTCAATGAAGCTGGGCTGATCTACTGGAACCTCGACAAGCACTATCTGGGACGTCTGGCCGAGCTGGGCATCAATATCGTGCCGACACGCTATATAGAGCGTGGCGATGCCCGCTCACTGGCTCACGTGGTCAATGACAGCGGCTGGGATGAAGTCATCCTGAAGCCGGTGATCTCCGGCGCCGCCCGCCACACCTACCGCTTCCACGCGACTGACAGCACACAACACGAATGCGTATTCGGCGAGCTGATCGAACGCGAAGCGATGATGCTGCAGCCCTTCCAGCAGGCAATTCTGGATCAGGGCGAACTTTCGCTGATGATTATTGACGGACAATATACCCACGCCATTCGCAAGACCGCGCGCCAGGGTGACTTCCGCGTACAGGATGACCACGGCGGCACCGTACACCGCTACGAAGCCAGCGCAGACGAAATCCTGTTTACCGAAGCCGCCGTCGCCGCCGTGCCGTTTGACGTACTGTACGCACGCGTCGACCTGATCCGCGACAACGATGGCCAACTGGCCGTGATGGAACTGGAAATGATAGAACCCGAGCTATTCTTCCGCTTCCATCCGCCGGCAGCCGATGTCCTGGCAGCCGGCCTTGCCCGTCGCCTGCAGCAGGCCTGAGCCTGCACCGATTTCCTTTTGAAGCAACCGGCCAGCCCCGCTGGCCAGAACCTGAAAGCACTGAGTGATGAATCTGACTACGCTGACCGCCCTGTCCCCGCTTGATGGCCGCTATGCAGGCCAGGCTGAACCGCTGCGCGCGATTTTCTCCGAGTACGGTTTGATGAAGGCGCGTATCAAGGTCGAGCTGGAATGGCTGAAGATGCTGGCCGCAGAACCTGGCATCGAAGAAGTCAAACCTTTCTCCGAAGCCACCATCCGTGAAATCGACGACGTAATCAACGGCTTCTCGGTCCAGCATGGCGAAGAAGTGAAGGCCATCGAGGCGCGCACCAATCACGACGTGAAGGCCATCGAATACTGGCTGAAAGAGCGTCTGTGCGACAATCCGGAAGTCGTCGCCGCCAGCGAGTTCATCCACTTCGCCTGCACCTCCGAAGACATCAACAACCTCAGCCACGCGCTGATGCTGAAGACGGCCCGCAATACCGTCATCCTGCCGGCGCTGGACGAAGTCATCACCAAACTGTCGACCATGGCGCACGATCTGGCCGCCATGCCAATGATGTGCCGCACCCACGGCCAGCCAGCCACCCCGTCCACCATGGGCAAAGAACTGGCTAACGTGGTTTACCGCCTGAAACGCCAGCGCGAACAACTGGTCAAGCAGGAGCTGCTGGGCAAGATCAACGGCGCGGTCGGCAACTACAACGCCCACATCGTGGCCTATCCGGATATCGACTGGGAAAGCCTGGCTGGCCGTTTTGTCAGCAGCCTCGGCCTGACTTTCAACCCGTACACCATCCAGATCGAGCCGCATGACTACATGGCCGAGCTGTACCAGCAGGTTGGCCGCATCAACACCATTCTGGTGGATCTGGACCGCGATATCTGGGGTTACATCTCGCTGGGCTACTTCAAGCAGAAGGTCAAGAAAGACGAAGTCGGCAGCTCGACCATGCCGCATAAGGTCAACCCGATCGACTTCGAAAACTCCGAAGGCAACCTGGGGCTGGCCAACGCCATCCTGTCGCATCTTGCTGAAAAACTGCCGCTATCCCGCTGGCAGCGTGACCTGACCGACTCCACCGTCCTGCGCAATATGGGCGTCGGTTTCGGCTACACCCTGCTGGGCTTCAAGGCATTGATGAAAGGCCTGAACAAGCTGGAAATCAACCCGGCCATGTTGGCCGCAGACCTCGACGCTACCTGGGAGTTGCTGGCCGAGCCTATCCAGACCGTTATGCGTCGCTACGGCGTGCCTAACCCGTACGAGCAACTGAAAGAGCTGACTCGTGGTAAAGACGGCATCACCCGCGAAACCCTGGCCGCCTTCATCAAGGGCCTGGAAATTCCGGAAGCCGAAAAAGCCCGCCTGCTGGAACTGACCCCGGCCGGTTACGTCGGCAAGGCAGAAGAACTGGCTCGCCGTATTTAAGCGGCTTACAGCGGGGCAACACCCTCTACTGTTGCCCCGCCTTGATAGGCCGTACGAGCTCTCCTGCAAGACTCGCACCACAACATCAGTTTTGCAAAAAACCATCATTCTTCTCAGCTCGAGGTAAAAGCTGTTTTACCCGAATGGGAATTCCAGATATCATCACGCGTATTAAAATCCAATTTGAGTAAACCCGTTGCTTGAATTTGGACATCTCAGTATTCAGCTTCCACATGCCCCCTTGCCTGCAAGCAGGCAATCCTCTTGAACAATGTACTGGAGTAACTAAATGTACGAATCCGATCAAAGCGCGGCCAAAGACGCGCTGACCAATAGCGGCTCTGCCGCCCTCAATACCAATACCGTTAGCCAGATCCTTAATCTGGTTACCGGCACTGGCGACAGCAAGGTCAACTTCGAACAATCTACCGTGAGCAGCAACACTGTCACTCTCGGCACAGGTACTGAGGTCGCCTTCGTAACTACCAGCAGCAGCGTAAGCGGTCCTGTTGAAGTTAAAACTGGCAGCACTCAAGCCGTTATTCTGCAAGCAGGCAGTGGTAGCACCGGTGCAAACGTTGTCATCTCTGATGCAGCTCCAACCAATGGTCCGCTGGTAATTGTTGGCTCTGCTGGCAATGACAAGATCGTTGTAGGCAGCTCCACTGCAGTGGCTGTCGATATCGTACTGGGTTCGGGCAACTCCACTGTTGAAACCGGCGCCGGCAATGCCACTATCGAAGCAGGTCTTGGCAATGCAACCATCAGCGGTGGCTCTGGTGATCTGGTTGTTGTCAAACTGACTGGCGGCGCAGCATCCAACTTTAACGTTGCCAACAAACCAACTGGTACTGCCTCCACCACGGCCGATACCAGTGTGGTAATCACCAACACCACTACCGGCAAGACAACTGAAATCAGCAAGATCCAGTTTGTTCAACTTGATAACAACCAGGCAATGGTATTCGCGAAAGACTCTACCGAGGCTGCAGTTGCCTCTCTGTATCGTGCGACCTTTGGCCGTGATGCAGATGCTTCGGGCCTGGACTACTGGCTGGATCTGGTTAAAGATGGCGCCGACTACGGTACCCTGGCCAAGGCCTTCGTGAACTCTGCCGAGTTCAATGATGGCGCAGGCAAGCTCAGCGATACCGACTTCCTGAGTGGCCTGTACCAAAACATCTTCTCGCGCGCTGCAGACGATGCTGGTCTGAAGTACTGGGGCGATGCGCTGGCGGCTGGTACTAACCGTGCCGACGTTATTGCTGCATTCAGCTACATTGCTGGTCAGAACATTGCTGGCACCAGTGATAGCGAAGTCACCATCACCGGTAGCGTTCACGTGGTAAGTGGCATCATTTAATAGCGCAATCACTGGCTGTTAAAACTAAAGAGGCGCGTATGCGCCTCTTTTTTTATTTACAGCATCCACCAAATTACTTCCCCCCCATGGTGCAATACAAAAACATATATACAAAAATCTCATAACAGAACTATTGTAATACTCGGATCATGCAAATCCTTATCCTGGCAGAGAGCACGACTTTGCCGAGTTTATTGTCATACCCGCAGGAGCTAAAGCATGTATGAGAGCGATCAATCTGAGGTAACCACTGCCTTGCAAGCTGGGAATACACAAGTATTCACTGACGACACCATCAGTAGGATCCTGAGTCTAACAACCAAAGACAATAGTACCGTCCGCTTTGACCAGGTAACACCTGACAGTAACGGCAATGTTACGGTTGCAGCAGGCGCCGAAGTAGTCATGATTACAACCAATGACACTTCAGTTACCACGGTTACCCCACCAAAGAATGCCCCTGTAGTCATATTCCAAGGCAAAGGCGGTGTTATTGCTACCCTAAACGATGGCGTTACAACACCTAGCTCAGGCCAGTACACAAGCGTTGACCGTGTTGTGGTTGGTTCTGCAGGTGGTGACAAGATCGTCGTTGCTGATGCGCGAAATACCCAGATCATTCTTGGCACCGGTGATTCCACCGTCACGACCGGTCTTGGGGTAGACACAGTTCAAGCAGGTCTGGGGAACTCTACAATTACTGGTGGTGCGGGCAACTATGCTGTCGTCCAACTTGGCGGCAGTGCGACCAACTACACGGTATCTGTCAACAATGGTCATGCTGTTGTGACCGACAAGACGACAAGCAAGGTTACCGACATAAGCAAGATCCAGTATGTACAACTTGATAATGGTAACGCCCTAGTGTTTGCCAAAGACTCGGTTGAAGCTGCCATCACCACCCTATATCAGACGGCTTTGGGAAGAACATCGGAGGCGGGCGGGCTGGACTACTGGTTCGATGTCGGACGGGCCGGGGCATCACTGAAACAGATTGCCAATGCCTTTGTGAACTCGGCAGAGTTTGCCAATGGCATGGGAAAACTCAGTGATACCGAGTTTATCAATTCTCTCTATCACAACACATTCAATCGCGATGGTGAGGCTGGCGGTTTGGCCTACTGGGCAGATGCACTATCAAATGGTGCCAGCAGAGCAGATCTGATCGTTGCTTTTGCACAAGTTGGTGCAGACAACTTTGCAGGAACAGTACAGACAGAGGCTCAGGTTGTGGGCAACGTTACAATCGTAACAGGCATAATCTAATATCATAATCAACCAACTCTGCAGTACCTTTAAAGAGGAGCCCCCAAGGCTCCTCTTTTATATTGTTTGCCCTAGAATTGCCAATGCAGTATGACTATCAATACAATCACGCAATCAAAATCAAACTCAACATTGCTGATGTCGTTCATCACTCTTTACAACAAGCCCAATACATCAGATCAAGACTTGCAACTAGCAATACAAATGCTTCAGCAAGGAGATTTGGCAGATGCATTGCTGATCGCCAGTCGACAATGTCAACAGCTAGGACATTCCCCACTGCCATTTATGTTGCTGGCAACCATCTTGATAAAGATTTTTCCGACTCTTGAATCCTCGATCTGGCTGACTATTTGGCGAAAGTATCCACAAGACAAACACATCCAGATCGCACTGCTGAACTCACTCCAGCAAGCAAAGAAGCTCACCGAGCTTGCGTACTACACCAGGATGTTTCTGCCTGACAGCGACAGCAAAGAAGAACAACTGGCGCTTGGCCAATACTTGCTGCGACACACTGACAAAAGAGTAGGAGTTTGCCGCCAACAAAATGGTAAAACTCATATAACAATCATGGCTCGCGAGACTAACGCGCCATATGTGCTCACATTAAAGAATTGCCACAATGGTGAAACGCACAATGCGCAAAGTGCATGCTACAACCAGCCGTTTGAACTACCGCTAACCGACAAGCCCGGCATATGGGAAATCAGTTTTGCCGATACTCGCGAACCATTGATTGGATCGCCCGTCGCCAACTACGACAATCTGCATCAGCCGATCGCCCCCTTGCCCCATCGCTCAACCAATCCGCACTGCCAGATCAGTATTGTTATTCCGGTCTACAAAAGTTTCGAACTGACTGCAGCCTGCATAGAATCAGTTTGCAAAAGCCTTGCGGCCAACGTTTGCCAAGCGGAAGTCATGGTCATCAATGACTCTGCTGATGGTAAGAACTTACGAAAGCTCTTGAGCAAGCAAGCCCAGTCACGGGTTCGCATCATCAATCACGACAGCAATTGTGGCTTTATCGAGAGTGTGAACCATGCAATTGCACTCTCCGCTGCAGGCAGCCATATTCTGCTCCTGAATGCCGATACGCTAGTCAGCGGCAACTGGCTGGATCGTCTATCAGACAGCCTGAATCAAGCGCCAGATATAGCCAGCGTTTCACCACTATCCAACAACGGAGAAATCTCTAGTATTCCTCAAATAGGCAAGGCTGCGCCGATGCCAGATGAGAAGCTGCTCCGCCAGATCAATCAGGAACTAGGCCAATTGCGTGATGCCGGCGCCAGTAAGGACATCTCCGCACCAGCCGTATGTGGTTTCTGCATGTTGATACGCAGGGAAGTGCTAGACAAGATCGGCGGCCTAGATGGTAAAGCCATCCGCCGCGGGTACAGCGAGGAGGTTGATTGGTGCTTGCGGGGGAGTCATCGTGGCTATCGCCACATGCTGGCAACAGCCGTCTACGTCGCCCATGCTGGTGGAGCTTCTTTCAGCCACGAGAAGCAATATCTGGTGGCCCGCCATCGGCAGCTGATCCTGCAGCGCTATCCCGACTATTACAATCACTACTTTACCTTCCTCGGAAGCAAACCACTGGCTGAACTGAGTACTTTGCTGGAAACGCGACTCGGAAGACCTCTCCCTCGCGCCTCCAAGGAAGACAAGCCGGAATTACTGAAATTGCCAGCCATACCGGCATTAAGCAGCTGCCAGCACTTCATCGCGATTGATCTGCTAGACGCCGACGATGACATGCTCAACGATATGCTGGCCCTCTGCCGCCAACTTGCCAATCAGTCAGGCAAAACTCATTGCGTCCTGCTTGGCAATGCCCCCAATGCCTTCCTTAATACCGGCATCACGACCACTCTACACCCCGAGCACCACAGCAAAATCATGTACTCAGAAGATCTGCTGCAACTGCTCGACTGTCGTCTATTGATCAGCAGCGGCGGAAGCGTCAACCTTCCGGGCAAGACCATACGCTATGCCCCCCATCTTGGCATCACGACTTGGCTGGCACATATCGATAGCGCAATAAATCCAAATAATCTCCAAACAGTAAGCCCATGACGCACTCTACCCATTACGACTGCCACTTTGATGGTTTATACCAGGATAGGCTCTACGGCTGGGCCATCGATCTGACCGAGCTCCAGCGACGACTCGTCATTGAATTAACCGTTGCTGACGAAGTGATCGCCTGCGACATAGCCAATCACTATCGGGAAGTGCCCGAACATCTGGCCACCAGCGACAAGTGCCATGGATTTAGTATCGATATCTCCGCACTCAAGAAGTACGGTTACCGCTTTATCAACCTTCAAATAGCAAATACCACTATCCGCATTGCCAGCCAGATAGACATCCAGGCAGAAGACTACGCTAAACAAGCTCCATCCATCGCCCAGCACTTGGTATTCCATGATGGCGGCTTACGTCTTGTAGGTTGGTATCAACGTCAAGGCCAAGCGGCAACACAAAACCGTGTGCATGCTTATCTCGGAGACGAGTTGCTGTGCTCTGCCATTGCCAATGAGCTCTTGCCAGCCGTCCGGCATTTTCACGAACAAGCCAGCGGCTTTCAGCTTAACCTGCCCTACCGATTGGCCGATGGCCAGATCCATTCGATCCGTGTTGTCGATGATCAGGGCATGTCATTAAATGGCAGCCCCCTATCAATATGCCTAGCACCAAATCTGCATCAACTCGCACGACAAAGCGGCTCTGCCAGCTTAAGCAACATTGTCAGCCACTATGACGCACTTTTTCCCAAGAGTGTACACATGAGCTACTACGACGACTGGTTCAGCGAGTTCGGTCATTATCCTTGCCGCCCAAATACCACCGTCAGTATCAATGTACTGATCTATGGCAACTTGACTCAGGCTGACATCAGCCAGGACAGCATCAGTCGGCAAGCCAACGCAAACTGCCACGTCGTGTTGCATGACGGATATCAGCTGACCGACTGGCCCGCACTGTATTCACACTTTAAGGCTGACTCGCCGCTACTGCTGTTGCGCAGTGGCGATACGCTACACCCGCATGCTGCGGCCAACCTTGTCGATACTCTGCAGGAAGGGGCACTGCTGGTTTACGCTGACAGTGACATCCCGCAGCCTTACCCGCAATTCCATTCCGCTCGTTACCCTTGGCTCAAACAGGATTGGGATTACTGGTATGCACTCGCGACAGATTACCAACTGGAACCCATGCTGATCAGCGCTGATCTGCTGACAGGCATGAATGCTGCGGATTTCAATAGCCTTGCCCAGATGCAATGGCAGGCATGCATGCTGGCTATCAATAAAGGTGAGTCGTCCATCAAGCACCTGCCTCAGGTGCTCTACCACCAACAGCAGCCATTTACCGAACACGAACAAACTACAAGGTTGGCCGCAGCTCAGCACGTCTGCCAGCAAAACAACCCGGACAGTTTGTTACAAGCATTGCCTAGTGCTCACCCTAAGCAACATAGCTGGCCGCGCCGCATTCAGCACTCGCCAGTAAAACCTGGCAAGGTCAGCCTGCTTATTCCTACCCGCGATCAGCTCGGGCTGTTGAAACGCTGCATTGATAGCATTCGGACGTTCACCCCGCTTGATGATGTGGAAATCATTATCGTCAATAACAATTCGGATAAAGAAGAAACGTTGGCCTATTTTGCAGAGGTACAAAAAGAAGGTATTCGCGTTCTGAACTACCCGGGCATTTTCAACTTCTCGCGCATCAATAATTTCGCAGTCAGTCATGCTTCCGGCGACATCATCGGCTTTATCAATAACGATATCGAGGCACTGCATCAGGGCTGGCTATCAAACATGCTGGCATGGCTCTCCCAATCCGGAGTCGCCGCAGTCGGTGCGAAGTTGTTATGGCCAAACGAGATGGTGCAACATGGTGGCATTGTTATGGGTGTTGGCATGGCGGCTAGTCACTACGGGATGGATAGACACAAAGATGACAGCGGCTATTTTTACCGTAACCAACTCAGCCACCAGGTCAGCGGAGTGACTGCAGCATGTCTGCTGATGCGCAAATCTGAGTTTGAAAACATGGGCGGTTTTGACGAAACGCAATTTCCGGTGGCGTTCAATGATGTAGATCTATGCCTTCGTTTGCGTAAAGCTGAACGCAAGATTATCTGGTGTGCCGACTGCACAATGCTGCATGCCGAATCGGCCAGCCGTGGTAAAGAAGACTCACCAGCCAAGCAACAGAGGGCCAGATATGAGCTTCGAAACCTCAGGGAGAAGTGGCAAAAAGTGCTCACAAAGGATCCTTTCTACCACGAAGCATTAAACCTTGAGCCACAATCTGCATGCTTTACAGGCTTACGACTGGGAAAGTCCCAAATGTAATTTTTTTTTTACCATGTTAATATTTTAGGCAAATTACTCCCCACCCAATTAATAGCAATTACTTATCAATCCGGCCAACATTCGATGAAAATACTCTGCATAACCGGCAACACAGAGAAACAAACCCAAGCAATTGGAGAACTCCTCAAACATGCAGGGGTAAAGGCGGCCAAGCCCTCGCTGCGCGATGCCACTCTCAGTGTGCAACTATGGCATCAGAAAGTTACCCTCAGACAAGAGCCTGGATCGCCCATCGGTAGCCAATCATTGGGAAAACTCTGGGAACAGTTGGCCGCAGACATCTTCATGGCCAATATGGATGAGCCTGTGTGGGGTTGGGTTGACAGTCATAGTTTGTCACTGCTTGATTTCTGGACCAGTTTCGATCCGGAGATCCGCTTCATTCTCTGCACCAGCAGTCCAGAACAAGCAATTGCCGAAGCGATTCTGGACACAGAAACGACACTCGATATTGACCGCATCATGCAAGAGTGGCATCAAAGCCATCAAGCAATGTTGCGTTTTCACCTGCGAAATCCCGGGCTTAGTATTCTCGTCGACGTGAATGAGGCTCTGGCGATGCCCGAGCTGCTCATTAACAAGATTAACCAGGATTGGCATACAGGGCTTGACGCATACGCTCAACCACACGTGACCAACAACGATGCAATCCCTCACTATCTGGCACGAGAGCTTGGCAAAGAGCTCACGGCACTGCATGAACTGCAGGAAGAAATTATTGCTAGCCGACTGCCCTTCCCATCTACTGATGGAACTTGCTCGGATATTTCGAAGGTACTCGAGCACTATCGCAGCCTGCTGACCCTTCAAGCAGAACAGACTTACGACTTGCAGCACGCCAGAAAGCTTCAGGAGCAGAGCCAGGAAAGCCTGGAGCTTAACCAGCAGGCACTCTCGGCATTGCAGCTTGATATTCAAGAGCAGCTGCAGCAAACCGCTTCGCTCAAGCATCAATATCATCACCAGCAAGTAGAAAACGAACTCTTGCTAAACCAGCTTCACCAAGTGCAAGAAGAGCTGGAAAATTTGTTCCTGAAAAACCGTCAATACGAGACGCAAATTCAACAACAGGAAATCAAGTTACAAGAATTTCAGCAGCTTGCCAAAACTAGGACAAGTGAACTTGATCAGGTCAGGCTTCAACTTGATAGCCGAAACAACGAGATTAATACGCTCAAAACTGCAGCGGATGAAACTAGTAAGAAAGTCAAAGCACTCCAGAAACAGCTGGATGCCGCTCTTGCCGAACTGCAAAAATCCCAGCAAAGCTGCAAGCAACTCCAAGCTGATCTAAGCAAGGCAAGCACTGTTGACGAAACAAAGCATCAAGAACTACAGGAAGAAAACGATCTGCTGCTGGCGCAGTTGCATCAGGTACAAGAAGAGTTGGAAAACTATTTCCTGAAATACCGGGAAAGCCATTTGCAACTGGAGCAAGCAGAAAAACGCTGGTCACGCCTACAACACAAGCTACCCGATTATGTCGACTATCAGCACATTACCGCCAACCTTAACGAGAATGGCCTAGTGCAATGGACCGTGGAGCAACTGCATGCTGCCGGCCGAAGCTTTGAAAACCTGACATTCGCGACCACCATCGAGAACGGTATTGCCGGCTTCATTTTCCGTAAGGAAGAGGTAGGGAGCCCATTGACTCGCTGGCCAGTATGCGCCGCAGCCTTGGATGAGCTGGCTATCGTGCCTGTTGGCTCCCCGGAATCCATCAAACTGCGAGCCCAGATTCTGCAAGAGCTTTCAACAAGCGATCTGGCGCTACTGAAAGTGCTGGCCAAACTTATCATTCAAGCCCTCCCAACCTTGCCGGTCGGCACTGCACCTGAAAAGCTGGGTAGCGCCCTGCAGAACTTCTTGCAGATCATGGAACAGATCAGCCATTTGCTCCGATATGACCAGGCCAAACTTCTGAGCACAGAAACCAATCAGGGTTACGAACATCTGTGGTTCCGCTTGGAAAATCTCAGTTATCAGGGCCAGCATTACGAGCATTTCGAATTCAGACTGGCTTGCGCCATCGTGACACCTGGAGTATTTGGCGAACACCCACGCTTCGAATTCCCCAAAGCAGAAACTACAACACCGCTAAATAGCTGGTTTGCCGAGTCGCATGATGAGTTCGGGCCGAAGCTTGAATTGCGCTTCGCCGCACCTGACGCCATGGATATCAATGTATGGCAGAAATTATCCCATGCTGACCAGCAATTCCTGAGAGCACTATTTATGCAGCTGGACAATATCTTGCAGCAGCAAGAGCATCTCGGTGAAGCAGCCAGCCGGGACTGGAACGAGTGGCAACAAACCCACCAGACCATGCTGCAAATTCTGAACCTGTGCGCCCCTGTTCATACCCAACCAATCACCGCCTGACGGGAATCAGCAAGCCATGTCCAATCCGAACAATTTCATGACCAGCCAGGCAGGTAGCCCACTGTCACATACACTACAGCTTTTGGGCAGGCTTTACCCGCCAGCAGCAGTGATACATATAGGTGCAGGTAACGGACATGGCGAGCTGCACAGCTGGCAACAATGGGTACCACCCAATGCATTACTGATTGATGCTGAAGAAGAAAAAATGCACTGGGTGGACTCCCTGCAAGCACAACACCCGGCATGGAAAAAGATGGTCGTAACGGTTGCTGCCAATGATGGGGAAGCTAGCTATTTCTTTGCCAGTAATGATCAGGAAAGCGGCCTGATCGCAACTGATATTTTGCGGGATATCTGGCCAAACCTGAGTCAGAAAAAATCAGAAACCAGACAAGCCATAACCATCGATACCATCGTCAGACAACATCGTATCGACATACCAGATAGCTGGTTGATTATCGACTGCAATGCCGCGAATGACATTCTGGCTGGTGCCGCATCAACACTTTCCGATTGCGACGTTGTTATCTGCCGCAGCTTTGAAACAGCGACAAGCTCCCCCCTTTCACCGGAAAGCTGGCAAACCCAGGCAGCCACACTGCAAAAACATGGCTTCGCCTTTGCGGGCTTTCACACTGGAAACCACCCACAAACAGGCCATGCAGTCTTTTGCCGTAGCAAACAGCAACTGCACAAAATCGCAGAAGCAAAGCTTGAACACCTTAGGAATGACTGGAACAAACAGGAAGCCGAAAAGCAGCAACAATTCTTGACGCAGACAGCGCAACTAAGCGCGCAACAACAACAGATCAGCCGTCTCGGCCAGCAGCTAGAGCAAGCCAATCAAGCCAGCAACGAACAGCAAACGTTGACCGCTAATCTCAAGCAGCAACTGGAACAGACACAAGCTGTAAAAGAAAACCTGACCCGACTTGCCGAAGAACGCCTTCAGCAGCTAGAGCAAGCCAATCGAACCAACAACGAACTGCAAACGTTGGCCGCCAACCTCAAGCAGCAACTGGAAAAGACACAAACCGAACAAGCGGACCTTACCCGAGTTGCCGAAGAACGCCTGCAGCAACTAGAGGATGCCAATCAAGCCCGCAACGATCAGCAAACGTTGGCCGCCAATCTTAAGCAGCAACTGGAACAGACACAAGCTGAAAAAGAAAACCTGACCCTACTTGCCGAAGAACGCCTACAGCAGATAGAACTAGCCAATCAAGCCAGCAACGAACAGCAAACGTTGACCGCTAATCTCAAGCAGCAACTGGAACAGACACAAGCTGTAAAAGAAAACCTGACCCGACTTACCGAAGAACGCCTTCAGCAGCTAGAGCAAGCCAATCGAACCAACAACGAACTGCAAACGTTGGCCGCCAACCTCAAGCAGCAACTGGAAAAGACACAAACCGAACAAGCGGACCTTACCCGAGTTGCCGAAGAACGCCTGCAGCAACTAGAGGATGCCAATCAAGCCCGCAACGATCAGCAAACGTTGGCCACCAATCTTAAGCAGCAACTGGAACAGACACAAGCTGAAAAAGAAAACCTGACCCTACTTGCCGAAGAACGCCTACAGCAGATAGAACTAGCCAATCAAGCCCGCAACGATCAACAAACGTTGGCCGCTAATCTCAGGCAGCAACTGGAACAGACACAAGCTGAAAAATCGGACCTAGCAAGACTTACCGAAGAACATTTACAGCACTTGGAGAATGCCAACCAAGCTCACAACCAACAGCAAACCTTTTCTGAAGAACTTATGCAGCAGTTGGAGCAGGCACAAACCGAAAAAGAAAATTTAGTTCAATTAAACCAAGAGCTTAAAACTCTGTTACAGCAATTTCACAAAGAAAACACAGATCTTAACAGCCTGCTAAAAGACAAAGAACAATCACTTACAAGTGCTTTAAATTTAAATGCAGAAAATAAAAATAGGCTCACGACACTCAAAGAACATATAGAAAAATTACAAAATGAAAAAGACCTACTATTTATTAGCGCAAATGAAAATGAAGAAAATTCAAATATTGTAATTAAAAATATACAGCTACTACTTTCCAATGCAAACCATAAACTGCATGAACAGGAGTTAATGCTATCAGGCAACAAATCACAAGAAACTTGTAATGAAATTAAGATATCCGAATTATCATCAACAATCATTGCAATTGAAGCAGAAAAGAAAGAAATAGTCGATCGTTTTGAAATTCAGAATAAACTATTAGAAACTCTTCAACTAGCAGAGCTTGAACATATTGAAAAATTAAAATCACTTGAGATACAGCTGAATGATTTACTTGAAGAGAATTACAACCTGAAAGAGTCAATAAAAAAATTAAGTGAAACAATAGCCTCACTCAAGAAAGAGAATTCAGATAAAATTTCAGAACTTCAGAGAGATACTATAAAAATATCCGAACTTGAAAATAGCAACCAAGCATTAAAAGAATTATTAATTCTAACTGAAAATCGAAACTTTGATCTTGACAAAGAAAACTCTCTTGTAAGAGCAGAATTGAGCAAAGTTGAAATACAGATTGAGCTTATTAAAGAATTAATCGTGCAGACACCGGCAATATGAAAATTAAATATTAGAGTTATTGAAAATGAACTGGTTAAAAAAATTAATAGCTGTTTTACTTAACCGAGTGAAAAATCTGTCTCTTAAAAAAGAGATGGAGACAAAAGATTTACACTTACTAACATACTGCAGAAGGCAGTGGCAAATAGGCAATTGGGATGACCTCGTTAGCATAAATGACGAAGAAATAGCAAATCATCCTGACAAGGTTAAAATAATCTTAATCTGTGCCTACGCTAATATCCAAGTCGGTAATATAGAGAGAGCAAAAATACTAATACAGTTCGCAAAAGATTGGGGGGCAGGCTCGGAAATATTAAAAACACTATTCTGCTCAGGTGTTTATAACAGCATAGCCAATGCGCACATAATTATTGGTAATAAAGAAAAAATTAATCACTGCTATGAGCAATCAATAAGACTAACCTGCTCAACATTAGCTTCAAAAGATTTAATAAGAGAACGAATTGAATCACAAACCAGAAGGCTAAGGCTACAAAAAACAAACATTTCCCTTCCCCACTATAATGATGGTAACTTTATACATAATTTCACAGTAAAAACAAATACATTGCATTTTGAAACAATAAAAACAAGAGAAATAGTTAAAAACACAATAATACTTATAGCTACATGCAATAAGTATTCAGAAAAGGCAAATGCACAACGGGAGTCATGGCTAAAAACTGCCGAGAATAAAGGATTTCGCTATTTTTTTGTCATTGGTGATGAACATGCTGATGATGTGGGTCTTGAAGGCAACACAATTACACTTCCCGTCTCTGATGACTATGAATATTTAATACTAAAATTAATAATGGCATTTGAGTACATTTATATAAGATTTCAAGATTTCACTCACATATTTAAAATAGACGATGACTGCTGTTTAAATATATCAAATTTCTCAGAGAAAATAATACCACAGATTGCAGACACGCTCTATGCCAGTGGGGCCATTCATAAAAAAGGTGAAAAAATTAATCCAAGATGGCATTTTGGAAAATGCAAAAATCTTTCATTTGAAAAAGCTTATATAGTTGATAGGGCACCCGTGGATTATGCGAAAGGGGGCTATGGCTATTTTTTAAACAGAGAGATACTACCAATTCTATTCAGTCAAAAAAATAAAATTAGTGAAGATTTGTCTAATTTTATATACTCATACGAAGACATTAAGATATCCGAGATTTTGACATCATCAGGAATTACTCCTACCAATGTTAACGAATACTTATGTTCAAAGTCTGAAAATAATATTAATGCAAGCACTGTGTTAGTATACGACTGTAAAAATGGTGATGAGATAAAAAAATCCCACTCTAAGTTTCTTGTGTCTTCTCATTCAGACAATTTTAAAACAGTAGATTGAATAATACAAAGAGAGTACTTTAAAATGATCAAGGCAGAAAATAAATTCTTAGCCACAGCAAACTACTACTTCAGAAACAATAATATCGATGAGTCGATACGTTATTATAAGCTTGCTTGGAACAACTATCCGCAGATTAGAAAAATAATATGTTATTCACTAGAAAATCTCGTAAGAAAAAACTCAGCGCATAAATTTAATAATGAACAATTAGCTTTTCTGAATGAGTCAATACATTACACTACCGATCAAAAAAATGAAATCACTGGAGCACTGGATAAGATTATAATTGATAAAAAAGTACACATTAGAAAAATTATAGAATCTTTATGCATTGATTCCATTTACGTTGTTAATTTAAAAAGAAGACCAGACCGATTAATTCGTCAGCTACGGGAATTTAATAAGTATGGAATCCAAGTAAATGTAATTGAAGCTGACGATGCAATATCATCTGCAGAAGCAAAGCAAAACCATAGCAATTTCCAGACAAAGAACCTAAGGGAGTGCCGATCTGCTAGACATATACCAGATGAAGTATTACAAAGATATAAAAAACAGTTAGGTCCAGCTGTTTTTTCATACTTAATATCTCAGAGAAAGATTTTTACTGATAGTAAGAAGAATGAGTTAAAACGAGTTTTAGTTTTTGATGATGATGTTTTCGTCACTAATAATCTAAAAGAAATCGCAGATAACTTTAGAGCTCCGCCAAATTTTAAAATTTTTATGCTCGGAAGCTCAGAATATCTACCGAGGGATTCTGATAAATTTAAATCTAGGATATGCGATGAATATCCATTTCTTTATCACCCAGAACCAGGATATACCTGTGGTAGTTTTGCTGTTGTATACGACTTTTCTGTCTTTGATTTAGTTTTAGAAGCGATAGAGGAAGCCGCTGGTCCCTATGACAACGTTGCTCTCGGCAGTATTTTTAGAGACTTTCCCTCAGAATGTTATTCTGCAGTTGAATCAATTTTCATCCCAGATGTAGGAGAAAGTGATATCCGAGAAAGTAAACGTGCGCAAGAGAGTCATAGCAAACTGATGAATTGGGATTTCATAAGATATAAAGATTTTAATGAGGAATTTAGAGTCTCCGTAATAACAAATAACACCGAATCATTAACCAATATTAGAAATTTAAGATCACATCTCGGTTCCAATATATCATTATCAATTTTTTACCCATCAGTAGATGGCCTGCGCCCTATAATTCCTGGTCATCATATAAATACTAGTCAAATTCATATGGACCTAAATTTTGAAAAGTACAGTAATAATATAAATAATTATCTTAACCATAGTGAGATTTCCAACCATGATGCAATATTAATACACACATCGAAAACTATAATAACTGAGGATTATATTTTATCTTCAATAACAAATGGCATATCCAATATTAATTATACAAACACCAACAATCATATTACCAATGTGGAATTATTCTTTCTAGAAAAACGTGAATGGTGCCCACAAAAAGATCACTCCATAATTATCCCAACATATAGAGATATTAGCTCGACTTGGCCATCTATTTTATCAGCGATAAATCAAGAAGATGTTGATCATGAGGTAATTATTGTTTGCGACAACCCGCATCATTCTAGTTCATACGATGGAATTTGGCAGAAAATCAACGAAGCAATTGCTACGAACCAGATAAAAATTAGCCCAAAAGATGTTAAAATTATTAAGCATAGTAAAAATAGAAATGGATCTTCTGCAAGAAATACAGGTTTACTTGCATCCAAAGGACGGTATATAACCTTCCTAGATGATGATGATGTTTTTTTTCCAGATAGACTTATTTCCGTTGAGGAAATACTTGAACGCAGCACTGACAATGTTGGCGCATGTTACTGTGGTTATATCGGGAATTGGAATGGCAAAAAAGATAAAACTAGATTCAAAAATGGAAATTTGCAAGATTTAATATTTAAACTGAATTATTCCCAGCATTACATTCACACCAATACTGTGACATATAAAAGAAGTGTGTTTGGAAGATTAGCCGGATTTAATGAATCTTATACTCGTCATCAAGATATTGAATTTATGTGTCGGTTCTTCGAAAACTTCGACATCGTCTCAATTGAGAAATATCTAGTTCACAACAGGCCAAACCATGTCGTAGAAACTTTCAAACCGAATTTTGATAGAATCCTAGAGATTAAACTACATTTCCTATCAGATTTCAAAGAAAAATTAAAAAAATATCCTTCTGAATTATTAGAACAAATCATTGAGGCACACGCAAATGACATTTTAAAGCACAATAAAGACAATACTGAAACTCTAACCAATGCATGCAAGTCCATGCTTCGCACAGTTATTAATACGGTATAAATTATGAACATCACAATTTTTGGTACTAGCCGCATCCATAGACCATTCGCTAAGTTTTTCAATGGAGAGATAATAACAAGAACAAATAAAGATATTAGTATAAAATTCCCTAAAATTGGATATTTTCATACAATCCATGAGATAAGTCAGATTATTAATTTCCTTAATGACCCCAGCTCCATTCCTCAAGATTACTGGAAATACATATTCAGGAAAGAGCCCGTTAAAACCACTCCCCTTAATGAGTTCGACAAAAACCTTGAGTTGAGTATTTCAGATGGTGTTCCATATACACCTGCTATTAAAATTAACGATATTGATGTATTTGTAATAGGAATTTCCAACCTAACTACTCACTCAATTAATAATATATATTTACATACAAATCCAAATTTAGAGATAAATGTTCCGTACTCTACGATATACCCGGATGGTTTCTACAGCAAATATATGCCAACCCTTAATGTAGTTCGGAACAATACATGTGCAGATGATTTTATTTCTCAGCTAAAACTATTAAAAGAAAAACTTCATAGCTGTCGTATATTTTTAATTGGTCATCTAAGATCTTCCAAATACCCTGATAAAAATAGAGATGAAATTCATGATTTATTATGTACATCATGTGCCAGTCTAAATCTAAACTATATTGATACATCCCCCTTTTTAGATAGTTATGGATGGGCTAATAATATTGATGGAACAATAGACAAACATCACTTATCACATGAGGGAGAAACCGCGCTGGGAGATTATATTCAACAACTAATACTCGATAATAAATAATGAATTTTGCATTCGTAGTTAGTGACACAACGTTAGACTCCTCTGCAGGTGACTATTTCACTGCCTTGGAGTTTTCCATATCACTCAAAAAAAGATACTACTGCAATATCAATTTTTTATCTGCAAAAGCAGAACAGCTTGATCTTTCAAATATTGACATCGTGTTCGTTATGCTGCATGATTTTAATATAAAAAAATTTACCAATTGCAAAACTTCACTAGTAAAAATTGCTTGGGCTAGAAATTGGTTTGAAGCATGGTCGTCGTTACCATATATAAAGGATTTTGACTTACACTTTGCATCTTCAACTTTAGCATGCCGGTATATGAGTTTAAAGATCGGAAAAGTTGTTCATCTTTTGCGCATTGCTACAAACTCAGATCGATTTAATAATAAAAACCACCTAAAAAATCCTGAATGGGACTTTGTCTTCACTGGGAGTAATTGGGGGGCGCATCGAGAAATCATAAAACACTTACCAGAACTTGGACAAAAGTTTAACGGTGCCGTATATGGAAAGAACTGGGAATTTCAACCTGAAGTAAAACAAGTATTTAAAGGATTGGCTAACTACGAGTTGGTAAATACTTTATATTATAACAGTACTATTGCTATTGATGATGCTAATCATGTTACAAAAAAATGGGGTGCTGCCAATAGCCGAGTTTTTGATGCAATATCCTCTGGATGTTTAGTTATTACGAATTCATCAAGCGTTTCCCACGAAATTTTCCATGGGTTATTACCAGTTTACAGCGATGCTAAGTCATTGCTTGACTTAATTGATTTCTACTTAAAAACCCCAGATGCTAGAAATGAATTACTCAAAAATCTTATTCATATCGTCAGAAGTAAACATTTATACAAACATCGGGCAATTGAATTATCCACATATGCACCATGCCTCAGAGAGGTTAAGATATAATGCGTAAATTTTAAATTTAACTTCCGTATGCTGTAACAATCCGCAAAAAATCTCAAGTCATAATCCACTCTGGAGCATGTGATGAATCCCCCCGGTGTCAGGATAGTTGTCGTGTCTTCTGTTCGAGTGAGTGATGATCCGGGGGTGAGAAAGAAGAAAGGAATGGCTCGTTACTCATCCGAGCGCAAGGCCGCGTTGCTGAAGAAGATATTGCCGCTACGCAACCTGTCAGTGGCAGAACTAGCCCGGCAGGAGGGAATCACGGAACAGACTCTGTACGATTAGCACAAGCAAGAGCAAGCTAAAGCAGAAGGGGCCGCTGTGCCAGGAGACAAGAAGTTACCCGATGACTGGCCTGCCGAAGACAAGATCGCTCTTGTGGTACAAACCGCGACGCTGTCCGAGATCGAGCTGAACGAATACTGCCGCAGCAAGGGCTTGTATCCGGAACAAGTCAAAGCTTGGCTGCAAGCGTACATTGCCGGCCAGCAGTCCAGTCTCGAACTGAAACTGGCCAAGCAGACGCAGGCGTGGGTGTAATGACCCACTAAAAACCTGCACAGGTCATAATTCACACAGGAGCACGTGATGAATATGACCATGGAAGACGATATCAAACGCTGGACCGCCAAGCGCGAAGCCGCGCTGGTGATGGAGATCATTCAAGGCAAGAGCACGGTGGCGGAAGCCTCTCGCACCTTCGACCAGGCCCCCTCCGAGATCGAAACCTGGGTCGATAAGGCCAAGCGCGGCATGTAGAATGCCCTGCGTGCCAAGCCGATGGACATCCGCGAGCAATACGAAAAACAGCTCAAAGAACTGCAGGAAGCCTACGGTGAAGCCATGCTGGAGCTGCGCGCCCGAAAAAAGCTGCAGTCTCTGCTGGGCGAGGACGACAAGTAGTCCACCTCGTCCGGCAGGGACTGGCAGACGACGGCATCCAGGTGCCTATCAGCAAGCTGTGCCGCTGGTTCGACGTGCCGCGTCGCACGCTGTACTACCGTCCGCAAAAGGCTGCGCCCAAGCTGCAGCCGCAGCTGCTCGAGCCCATTAAAGAGATGATTGAGGAGAACCCTTCATTTGGCTACCGCACCGTAGCAGGCCTACTGGGCATGAACAAAAACACCGTGCAGCGCATCTTCCAGCTCAAAGGCTGGCAGGTGAAGAAGCGGCCGGTGGGCTTCCGCCCTCGCGTGCAAGCCCTGCCATCGGTAGCGGCAGAGCCGAACCAACGCTGGGCCACCGACCTGTGCCGCATCTGGGCCGGTAAGGATGGTTGGTGCCATTTGGCGTTGGTGATCGACTGCTGCACCCGTGAACTGCTGGGCTGGCATCTGTCACGCAGTGGCAAGTCCAAGACGGCCGAGTCGGCGCTGGAGCACGCGCTGATCAACCGCTTTGGCTGCCTGGGTCGAGTGCCTCAACGCTTCCTGCTGCGCAGCGACAACGGCTTGGTGTTCACCAGCCGCAGCTACACCGCGCTGGTGAAAAGCTACGGTTTGCAGCAGGAATTCATCACGCCGTACACACCGGAGCAGAACGGCATGGTGGAGCGGGTGATTCGTACATTGAAAGAGCAGTGCGCGCATCGGCACCGCTTTGAAAGCCTGGCGCACGCCAGCCGGGTGATTGCAGACTGGATCGGGTTCTACAACCACCGGCGCCCGCATCAGGCTTTGGGGATGAAAACGCCTGCAATGGCGTATCAATTAGCAGCCTGACCTGTGCAGAAAGGGCTGGGTCATTACATAAAAAATTGGCCGGGGAAAATTGATCAGCCATCGAGTGATGATATTAATCAGTCTGTAGAATTAGGTTTGTCAAGTCTAACTATTTTTGGCGTGAAAAAATATGGGAAAAAAGCAATCGAACTAATATCAGAACTTCCTGAGCTAAGAGATATATATCGACTTCAATATGCATTACGATGCTGGAATGATGGAATGCCAAAAACAAAAAATGCTATTTTACACTTAAATAAAATAATTGAAACCCTATTTCTATCCGGTCTTCTGTCTGAATAATTTATAAAAATTACATACGCGACGCCGACTGAAAATACTTTTAACTTTGGTGCACCTCTATCCGGTTGCAAAAAATAATAACATTCATCATTACAAACTAACCATTCAAGATTATGGTGACAATTTAAGAAAGCAAATCAAAGATTTATAATTTAATATTTTAAATATTTATTTAGAAACCAACCTCATGAATATTTTATTTATCCATCAAAGCTTCCCGGGCCAATTCTCCCATTTAGCCACTGCATTATCTAGCTTGGGACACGATGTCCGTGCCTTAACCATGTGGCCTGATAGCCCTAAAACTGGCAGTGTGCAGTTGATCCACCATCGGGTGCAGTCAGATGAGCTTGCAGCCCTGTCAGCTCTGCCGCCTAACCTCTACAGAATGAACATGATGGTGTTGTCAGGCAAGTCTGTTACTCGCGAAATCAGGAAATTGAAAGAAAGTGGCTGGATTCCTGATGCCGTTATCGCGCACTCGGGTTGGGGCGAGGCTTATTTCATCAAGGATGAGTTACCGGATACCCCGCTGGGTGTTTTTGCAGAATTTTTCTACCATGCCTCCGGTTACGATACAAACTTTGACCCCGAGTTTGTCTTTAGTGATCAGGGCTTGATTGCCGCTGAATTGAGTCAGAAAAACGTCCATCTGCTACAGGCACTTTATGCAGCAGATGCTGTGATTTGCCCGACCCGATTCCAGAAGCAGGTTCAGCCGGCCGAGTTCCAACACAAGATTTCGGTTATTCATGAGGGTATCGAAACCTATAATCTGCGCCCGAATCCTAATGCTAGTATTTCGCTGCCAGATGCCGGGGTCAGCTTCAAGGCCGGCGATGAGGTGATCACCTTTGTTTCACGTGGTCTTGAGCTGGTCCGTGGCTTTCATACTTTCATGCGAGCGCTGCCTGAAATCATGGCGCAGCGGCCGAACGCGCGTGTGATTATTGTAGGGGACGATAAAACCCACTATGGCATGCAGCCACCGCCAGGTCATACTTGGCGTGGCCTGATGACGATGGAGCTACAGGATAAGCTGGATTTTTCTCGCATTCATTTCGTCGGCAAAGTATCACGTCCTGTGTTGAACGCCATTCTGCAGATTTCGGCGGCGCATGTTTATCTGACTTATCCTTTTGTTCTGTCCTGGTCGCTACTTGAGGCAATGGGTATTGGATGCCCAATTATTGCATCGAAGACGCCGCCTGTTGAAGAAGTAATTGAAGATGGTAAACACGGTATTCTGGTAGATTACTTTGATCAGGCCGCGCTGGTAAGTTCTGTTGTTAGCGTGTTGGCAAACCCTGCGGCCTATACTGGAATGCGCCAAGCTGCACGCGATAAAATCTGTAAAGAGTACGACCTGTTGAATAAGTGTCTACCGGCGCATATTGAATGGGTAAAAAATCTGGCCGCAGGCAATGCCACCGAGCAAGCCTCAGCGAAAAAAGAACAGAGCACGCAAAGTGCGATATCACCAAATCCACTTACGGCACGTACACATCACGGCAAAGCGAAACGACGAAGATGATAAACTGGATGCTCGGAAAGGGCTTTCCAGATTGCTGACAAAGCCTCCAACCACGTGGAGGCTTTGTTTTTTTAGTGTAAATCTCGGCCTGCTCCGTCGTTCTGCAAAGCATACACCTCCCCTTGCCAGAACGTGGACTTCACTCAGGAGCAGGTAATCTGAAATATAAAGGCTATGTGTTCAACACCGCATGGCCATCGCTCAGGCATCATTGCCAAACAAGTCACGGGTGTATACCTTGCTTTCCACATCAGCCAACTCAGCGACGCGGCGATTGGCTACTATCACATCAGCCTGCAGCTTGAAAGCGGCTAGATCACGCACGACAAGGGAGCCGAAGAAACGGTCTTCTTGCAGGACCGGCTCGTAGACGATGACCTCGACACCTTTAGCCTTGAGGCGTTTCATTATCCCCTGAATGCTGCTTGCCCGGAAATTGTCGCTGCCAGCCTTCATGATCAGGCGGTGAACACCAACCACATTTGGCTTACGCCGCAGGATATCCTCTGCCACAAAATCCTTACGTGTGCGATTGGCCTCTACAATCGCCCCAATCAGGCTTTGCGGAACATCCTGATAGTTGGCCAATAGCTGCTTGGTATCCTTGGGCAAGCAGTAACCACCGTAGCCAAAGGACGGGTTGTTGTAATGCTGCCCAATGCGCGGATCTAGCCCTACCCCTTCTATGATCTGCCGGCTATCCAGTCCATGCACGGCCGCGTAACTGTCCAACTCGTTAAAATAGGCAACTCGCATGGCCAGATACGTGTTGGCGAACAGCTTGATAGCCTCTGCCTCGCTACTGTCCGTCAGCAATACCGGTACATCCTGCCGGAGCGCACCGGCCTTCAGCAACGCGGCAAAACGCGCCGCCCGCTCGCTGCGTTCACCCACTACGATACGCGAAGGGAACAGGTTATCGTGCAAGGCCTTTCCTTCTCGCAAAAATTCTGGCGAGAAAAGCAGGTTTTCACAACCCAGTTCGCGCTTGAGGCGCTCGGTAAAGCCCACCGGCACCGTCGACTTAATCACCATCACCGCCTCGGGATTGATCGCCATCACATCACGAACCACAGACTCGATCGAGCGGGTATTGAAATGGTTAGTCTGCGGGTCGTAATCCGTCGGGGTGGCAATCACCACAAAATCAGCCCCCTGATAAGCTGCATATTTATCCAGCGTCGCTTTCAAGTTGAGCGGCTTGTGGGTCAGATAGTCTTGGATCTCTGCGTCCACGATAGGTGAAAGTCTGTCGTTGATCATTTGGACCTTGACCGGATCAATGTCCAGCGCCATAACTTGGTGGTGTTGCGCGAACAGGACTGCGTTGGAAATCCCCACATAACCGGAGCCGGCAACTACAATCTTCATGAAATAATCCTTAGTGATTAATAAAAAAATACCCAATGCGAGATGTAACGCTCACGAGTTGCTGTAGCCAGGATCCTGAAATTAGACCCTACTACTTAAATACTTAAATGCACCCACCCATCCTGTGCGTCTATTCAGAACCCCATTCAGATTGTAAATCTGTAAGCGCCCAGCCCACCCACCTGCCCAAATGAGTCAGCCTCTGTTCATGGGCTTGAGCGGCAGCAGCTCATCGATGCGGCTACTCGGCCAAGCCGGCAGTTTTTCGAGGGTGTCTTTGAGCCAGGCCGCCGGTTCCAGTCCATTGAGCCTGGCGGTAGCCAGCAGGCTTTGAAGCACGGCTGCCCGCCGCCCGGCACGTTCGCTGCCGGCAAACAGCCAGTTCTTCTTTCCGACGGCGATCGGGCGGATGGCGTTCTCGACCACGTTGTTGTCGATCGGCAGATGGCCGGTCTCGGCATAGCCGGCAAAGGCCGACCAACGGCGCAGCACATAGTCGATGGCCTTTGCCAGTCCGCTGCCGTTGGCCACGGTCGGGCGTAGTCCGACCAGCCAGTCATGCAGGACCTGCAGCTCCGGCAGGCTGCGCTCGGCGCGCAAGACTTGTCGCTGTGCGATACCCAGATCCTTGCCCGCTGCCTCGATGGCGTACAGCTGACCGATGCGCTGCAGCGCCTCTGCAGCTACCGGATGGTTGCCTGCCGCCTGCAGTTCGAAGAAGTGACGCCGCGCATGCGCCCAGCAACCTTGCTCCAGCACGCCTTGCTTGAAGAGTTCTTTATAACCGTCGTAGTCGTCGACCATCAAATGGCCACGCCACTGCGCCAGGAAGTCGCGAGCGTGTTTGCCACTGCGGCTGATTTGGTAATCGAACACCACCATCGGTGGACCACCATCCAGGTCGTTACTGCGGTACGCCCACAGATACGCCCGTTTGGTCTTGCCTTTGCCCGGATCGAGCTGTTGCACCGGGATTTCATCGGCATGCAGGCTATGCCGCTCGCGCAGCTCGTCGGCCAGCCGGTTCGCCAGTGGCTGTAGCGCCACGCCGAGCCGGCCGATCCATTCGCTCAGCGTGCTGCGCGCCAGCGGCACCTGCTGCCGTGCCGCAATCTGTTCGATCCGGTATAACGGCAAATGATCCAGATACTTGCTGATCGCCACCCAGGCAAGCAGACCCGGCGCCGCCAGGCCGCCATCGATGACCGCGGGTGCCACCGGTGCGGCGTGCACAGTCTCGCACGAGCGGCAGGCGTATTGCGGACGGAGGTGACGAATAACGAAGAAGCGCGCCGGTTCGATATCCAGCTGTTCGCTGATGTCCTCGCCGCTCTTGGTACCGAAGCGGAGGCGCTTGAGATGGGCAAGCTCGAGCACCAGTTTCTGGTTCTTGAGTTCGAGCGATTGAATCTGCTGCCGGAGCTGTCGCACCATGTCCTGTACCCCGGCGACGAGCGTCGGGTCGGTATTCAGGCGAGCCAGTTCAGCGAGCAAATCCATTGCCGCATTATACCATTGACCTAAGGTTGAAAGCCTTGTCTACCAAGGGTTTCGAGTGCATCACACCTTCCAGTGCGCCGGTGGTCGGGCATGCAGTCGTTGCCAGTCGACACCGGCCACCAACCATTGCCATTCTTCCTGGCTGATCCGATGGATGGCGTCGCCAGGAGCTGGCCAGCGAAAGCGTCCAGTGTGCAGACGGCGCTGACAGAGCCAGACGCCGGTGCCGTCCCAGACCAGCAGCTTCAGGCGAGTACGATCCTGATTGGTAAAAGCGTAGGCAGTGCCATCACACGGTGAGCGCCCGAGCCACTGCTGCACATGCTGTGACAGCCGCTCGGCACCCCAGCGCATGTCCAGCGGTTCGACGGCAAGAAACACCTGCCTGGGCCGGATCATGGCAAGCACTCCCGCAGCCATCGGGCACAGGCCTCTGCCTGCGAAGCCGGCCAGGTGACATGTAGCCAGGTATCGCTACGCCGTAACTCGAGGCGAATGGGCTCGGCGGGCGGCGGGGTGGGCAGCGGCGGCGCAGCCTGTAGCGGGTGTTGGGGCCGCTGCGTAACCGGGTACGTCTTGCCGGATTCGTCAGCTTGGCCGGGGAATGCAACAGGATCAGATACGAGTAGCGGGACCAATGCGATTTGATGCGCTGACTGAGCCGGCGCGCTGTCGATACGGGCGGCGTCCGGTTCGACAGACGCGGTCGCGGACCGCTGTTGGAGGCGGATCCAGCGACGCACCAGATTGGGGCTGATCTGATTGGCCAGCGCGACGGCCGTGGTTGAAACGCGAGGCTGCAGACACGCCGCAACGATCTCGGCCTTGAATGCTGCGGTGTAACGACGGCGACGACGTCCCGCCTCGGGAAGGAGTAAAGTATCCATGTGTCCACCAAGGGGATAAGTGGACACGATGCTCCCAAGAATATTAAGACTGTTCAGTGCAGCCGATCTTGGAGAGATCGAAACGATTGAGGCACACTGGGATTCGTACTGATCCTTGGCGTCAAAGACCATGCGTACGGCGCGCTCGCGGACTTCCGGAGAAAACTTGGTGGATTTGCTCATGGCTCCATTCTCTCAAGTGAGGGGGCCTCCGCGAAACCCGAGGCGGTTCAAATCGACAACCCTATCATATCTGGGTGGGTCAGATTTGAAATATCGATTTAAGGAATAATGGGGAAGATTTCGGCCGTTGTTGACAGCGCCGGCCAAGCCTGTAGTGGTCTAATAAATCCGGACGCCAACATAGGTGGTAACGTTACCGCCTTCAAGTAGAGGTGTTCATGACTCGTCGCAGCATCAGTCCAGAATTCAAGCACGAAGCCGCTAGCCTCGTCGTTCAGCAAAATTACACTGTCAAGCAAGCCTGTCAGGCACTCGGCGTCAGTGAAACCGCCATGCGACGCTGGGTACGGCAGTTGCAGCAAGAAAAACAAGGCATCACACCAAGCAGCAAAGCGCTTACCCCGGAGCAGCAACGTATCCAGGAACTTGAAGCCCGCATCCAGCGGCTGGAAACGGAAAAGGCCATCCTAAAAATGTATGGTCTGCCCCGATTCTGCAAACAGTTTTTGTACATGACAGAAGAACGTTTTGCGTCAATGTATTCGGCCTACGATTGGAAGCAGTACTTCCGGCCTTGATGGAATCCGCGCGCTCCT